>CAYMTM010000101.1:0-15734 GCA_964393375.1 uncultured Rhodospirillaceae bacterium | reverse complement strand
GGAATGCATCCTGTGCTTCTCCTACGCCACGTCCTGCCCCAGCTACTGGTGGAACGGCGACCGCTATCTGGGGCCGGCGATCCTTTTGCAGGCCTATCGCTGGCTGGTCGACAGCCGCGACGAGGCGACCGGGGAGCGGCTGGACCAACTCGAAGATCCGTTCCGGCTCTATCGCTGCCACACGATCATGAACTGCACCAAGACCTGCCCGAAGAGCCTGAACCCGGCCAAGGCGATCGCCGAGATCAAGAAGATGATGGTGGCGAGGCGCTAAGTTGCGCCCGGCCGCGCTCGACGCCATCGCCCGCGCCGACTGGCTGAACCGACGCCGCATCCGCGACTACGCGCTGATCTTCCTCGCGGTGTACCTGGTCGGCGGCGCCTGGTACTACGCCGGCGGACGCACGTTGCTCATCGACCGGCGCGGCCAGCCGCTCGCCACCGACTTCATCACCACCTATGCCGCCGGCGTTATGGCACGCGACCGCAACGCGTCCCAAGCCTACGACCATCACGCGCTGCACGCGGTCGAGAAGGCGGTGGTCGACAGCCCGGACATTCCCTTCTTCGGCTGGTACTACCCGCCGATCTTCTTCTTCGTGGCACTGGCGGTCGCGTTCTTGCCTTATGTGCAGGCGCTGATCGCGCTGCAGGTCGCGACCTTCATTCCCTTCGCCGCGGTGGTCCGGCGGATCGCCGATCACAACCTGGCGATCCTGGCGCTGCTGGCCTTTCCCGGGACCTTCGTCAACCTGGGCCACGGCCAGAACGGGTTCCTGACCGGGGCGCTGATGGGTGGCGGGCTGCTGCTGTTGGAACGGCAGCCGGTATTGGCTGGCGTGCTGTTCGGGTCGCTGGCGTACAAGCCGCAGTTTGCCATTCTCATTCCCATCGCGCTGCTGGCCGGCCGGCACTACCGGACCTTCGCAGCCGCGGCGACGACGGTGGCCGTGCTGGTCGGCCTGTCCGCGCTGCTGTTCGGCGTCGAATCCTGGCGCGCCTTCCTCGAGTGGGCGCCAATCACGCGCGAACTCGTGCTGGAGCAGGGCGGGCTCGGCTGGGAGAAGATCCAGAGCATCTTCTCGACCGTACGTTCGGCGGGCGGCTCGGTGACGCTGGCCTACGCCCTGCAGGCCGCGGTGTCGCTGCCGGTCACGGCGGCGGTGATCTGGATCTGGCGAAGCCGCGCGCCCGCTTCGATCAAGGCCGCGGCGCTCTGCGCCGGCACGCTGCTGGCGACCCCGTACCTGCTCGACTACGACCTCGTCGTGCTGGCGCTGCCGATCGCATGGATGGCGCGCGAGGGATACGACTACGGCTTCAAGGACTGGGAGAAAAGCGTGCTGGCGCTCGCCTGGCTGCTGCCGCTGATCTCGCGCGGCATCGCCTCGGGCACGGGCGTGCAGGCAGCACCGGTCGTGCTGGCGGCGCTGTTTCTGGTCATCCTCCGCAAGGCGCGTTCTTGAGCCGACTGGGCAGGGCGGCGGCAAATCTCGGCCTGGCGGTCGCCAGCATCGCGCTCGTCTGCGCGCTGGCCGAGTTGTTCTTCCGGTTCGTCTTGCCGGCCTCGGACTATCCCATGATCGCCTATTCGGGCGACGTGATTCGCTACCGGCCGAACCAGTCGGGCGTCTACCGTCTGCGCGACGAAATCGCCGCACCCTACCGCATCAACGCCCAGGGCTGGAACGCCAACCGCGCGTATGTGACCGAGAAGCCGGCCGGCGCACTGCGCGTGGCGATCATCGGCGATTCTTTTGTCGAGGCATTCCAGGTGCCGGTCGACGGCAGTTTGGCCGAGCAGCTGGAAGCCTCGGCCGGCAAGTTGCGCCTGCAGGTCTATCGCTTTGCGGTCAGCGGCGCGCAGTTCAGCCAGTATCTGTGGATGCTCGAGCGCGGCGTGCTGCAGTACCAGCCGGACGCGGTGGTGATCAATCTGGTGCACAACGATTTCGACGAGTCGATCGCGCCGGCGCCCGGGCGCTATTCGCGGGCCTTCGCGACCCTGGCGGTCGCCGGCGACCGGGTTACGGGCATCCGTCCGCCCGAGCCGCTCCGCCCCGGCCTTGCCGACCTGCCGATGCGCTCGGCCGTCCTGCGCTACCTGCGGTTCAACCGCCAGGTCACGCTCGAGGGGGTCCGCAATGCGCTCCACGGCATGATGCCGGCGCCGGCGGGCCTCACCGCGCCCGCCCCGGCCGGCGCGCCCGGCAGCGTGCCGCCTGCGGTCGACGCGAACGTCGACCTGGCGAAGGTCATGACCCGCCCGGCCCTGATCGAGGCAGCGACCGACTACATGGTCGCGCGCGTCGCCGCGCTGGCGCGTGCGCATGGATTCAGGGTACTCCTGCTGATGGACGGCGCGCGCCAGGCCATCTACGAGGGACGCGACAGCGGCGCCCTGGCGTTGAACCGCATGGTCGCCGCCGTCGCCCGGCGCCACGGCGTCGATTTCATCGATCTGCATCCGGTCTTTGCGGAGGCCTGGAAGCGCGACCGGCAGCGCTTCGACTTTCCCCATGACGGGCACTGGAACGCGCGCAGCCATGCGTTGGCTGCCGGCGCCATCCGCGCCTGGATCGACCGCCCATAGCGGTTGGGCTATTGCAGGGCGATGTCGCCGTCGATCTTGGTAGAAAGCCCGGTGCCGGACAGGGTCAGCGTCACCTGGGCTTTCAAGGTCTCGGCGCCCTTGAGCTTTCCGGCGGCGATCGCCTGGCGCACGGCGGTCTCGATCTCGCGCTGCGCGGTGACGCCGACTTTCTTCAAAAACTTGCGGATTTCCATGTTGAAGACGTCTTCGTTCATGATGGCCTCCTGGGAGCGGGTCGCGAAGGATTGCATGCGCCGCATCGTACCGGAAGCGGTTCTGCTGGCGGTCCTGGTGGCCGGGACGGCCACGGCGCAGCCCGCCGGCCAGGCGCCCTTCCGCGGCGATACCTGGCAGCTTTGCTTCAGCGATGCGGTGCACCCCGATTTCTCGATCGGCGCCTGCACGGCGATCATCGAATCGGGAACGGAGACCTCCGAGAACCTGGCCGCCGCGCATTTCAACCGCGCCAACGCGTTCGCCGAGCGGCGCCTGTACGACCGTGCGCTCGCGGACTACGAGCAGGCTCTTCGCCTGCTGCCGGACGACCCCGAGTTCCTGGCCAATCGCGGCCATGCGCTGCTGGAGCTCCGGCGGTTCGAGGAGGCGATTGCCGACTACGACCGCGCGCTGCGGTTCAAGCCGCGCCTGCTCGCGGCGTTGGACGGACGCTGCTACGCTCAGGCCGTGCTTGGCCGCCTCGAAGCGGCGGCCCGGGATTGCGACCTGGCGGTCAGCCTTGCCCCCGACGATCCGGTGATCCTCGAGGGCCGCGGCCTGGTGGCGCTGAAGGCGGGCGACTGGCGGCAGGCGATCGCCAGGTACGACGCGGCGCTGGCGCGCGATCCCACCAACGCACAGGCCCTGTGGGGCCGGGGACTGGCGCGCGAGCGGCTGGGCGAGCGTGCCGCCGCGCAGCGCGACTTCGCCGCCGCCCGCAAGCGCCGCCCGGACATCGACAACGTGATGGCGGCGCGCGGCTTGGCGCGCTAGTCCCTTGCCTGCCGCGCGTCGGCAATGCGCAGGGCGTCTCGAAGCGCGGATTGATGAAGCGGCATCCGCCCCTTATCGTGGGCGCCGTGACGCGGAGTTGACGACATGAACCTGCATCGCTTGCTGCTCAAACGCGCGGAGGAGAACCGCCCGGTGCGCGTCGGCGTGATCGGCTGCGGCAAGTTCGCTTCCATGTATCTGGCGCAGGTACCGACCACGCCTGGCGTGCATGTCGTCGGCATCGCCGACGTGGCGCCGGAAAGGGCGCATGCCAATCTCGACCGCGTGGGTTGGGACGCGCAGCGCCGCGCCGCGCGCTCGCTGGGCGAGGCGCTGGACCAGGGCACGACCTGCGTGCTGCCGGACGTGAAGGCGTTGGTCGGGCATCCGGCGATCGACGTCATCGTGGAGGCGACGGGCCATCCGCCCTCGGCGGTACGCCACGCGCTGCTGGCCTTTGGCGCCGGGAAGCATGTCGTGATGGTGACGGTAGAAGCCGATGCCTTCGTGGGGCCGCTGCTGGCGCGGCGCGCGGCCGAGGCCGGGGTGATCTATTCGCTCGCCTATGGCGACCAGCCCGCGCTGATCTGCGACCTGGTGGACTGGGCGCGGGCATCGGGCTTCGGCGTGTCGGCGGCGGGGCGCGGACACAAATGGCTGCCGCACTATGCACAGTCCACGCCCGAGACGGTCTGGGACCACTACGGGCTTACAGCCGAGCAGGCGCGCGTCGGCGGCATGAGCCCGCAGATGTTCAACTCCTTCCTCGACGGCACCAAACCCGCGATCGAGACCACGGCAGTCGCCAACGCCACCGGCCTGACGCCGGCGCCGGACGGGCTCGACTTTCCGCCTTGCGGCACCGACGACCTGCCGCAGGTCATGCGCCCGCGTGCGGAAGGCGGGATACTGCATCACAAGGGCCAGGTGGAATGCGTCTCGTCGCTGGATCGCGATGGGCGACCGGTGCCGCGTGACATACGCTGGGGCGTGTGGGTGGTGGTCGAGGCGCCTAACGCCTATGTCGAACGCTGCTTCAAGGAATACGGCATGGTGACCGACGCGAGCGGGCGCTACGGCGTGATGTACAAGCGCTGGCATCTGATCGGGCTCGAACTCGGCATTTCCGTGGCGTCGGTGGCAATGCGCGGCGAGCCGACCGGCTGCCCGACCGGCTTCCGCGCCGACGCCATCGCCACTGCCAAGCGCGACCTCAAGGCCGGAGAAACCCTGGACGGCGAAGGCGGCTACACGGTCTATGCCCGGTTGATGCCGGCCGCGACATCGCTGCGCCTCGGCGGCTTCCCGATCGGCTTGGCGCACGGCGTGAAGCTGGTCCGCCCGGTCGCAGCGGGTAGGCCGGTCACCTGGACCGACGTTGCGGTCGACGCCAAAGACGACGTCATTCAGTTCCGCCGCGCGATGGAGCAAGCGTTCGCGCCGGCGTCGGCGAAGGCGGCGGAGTAGCAGCAAAGCGCCTCTTTCCGCCATGCCCGCGCTTGACGTGGGCATCCGTGCCTCCTTCTATGCTGCCGGTGGTGCCGAAAGCGTGGATGGCCGGGTGAAGCCCGGCCATGAAATTTTCGGGTTCGGGGCGAAAGGGGACTTCATGGCAGGCACTCTGGTGGTCACCGGCGGCAGCCGGGGGATCGGCGCGGCCAGCGCGATCCTGGCGGCGAAGAAGCTGGGCTACGCGGTGGCGGTCAACTACCGCAAGGAGAAGGCGGCGGCCGACAAGGTGGTGGCGGCAATCAAGGCCGCCGGCGGCAAGGCGGTGGCGATCCAGGGCGAAATGGCCGTGGAGGGGGATGTCGTGCGCCTGTTCGCCGAGGCGGAGCAGCAGCTTGGGCCCATCACGGGCTTGGTGAACAACGCCGGCATTCTGGGCCCGCTGGGCCGCGTCGACGCCGTGTCGGTGAGGGACATGGAGCGGCTGTGGGCGGTCAACATCACGGGCTACTTCGTCGCGGCGCGCGAGGCCGTCAAGCGCATGTCGACCAGGCACGGCGGCAAGGGCGGGGCGATCGTCAACATCACTTCCGCCGCGGTCAGGCTTGGTGGCCCGGGCGAACTGGTGCCCTACGCGGCGAGCAAGGGGGCCACCCACAGCTTCACGATCGGCTTGGGCAAGGAGGTGGCGCAGGAGGGCATCCGCGTGAATGCCGTCGAGCCCGGCCTGATCGACACCGAAATCCAGACGCCGGGCCGGATCGAGAAGTTCGGCCCGACCGTGCCGATCGGCCGCGCCGGCACGGCCGACGAGGTCGCCGAGGCGGTGGTGTGGCTGCTGTCGCCGGCCGCGTCCTATTGCGTCGCCTCGATCCTGACGGTCAGCGCCGGGCGATGACCCTGGTTGTCACCGGCGCCAGCCGGGGGATCGGCGCTGCCTGCGCGGTGCTGGCCGCGCGGAAGCTCGGCGTGCCCGTCGCTGTAAACTATCGCGAGCGCAAGGATCGTGCCGAACAGGTCGTGCGGAAAATCGTCGCAGCGGGCGGCAGGGCCGCGGCGATCCAGGCCGATACCGGAGTCGAGGCCGACGTGGTGCGCCTGTTCCGAGAAGCGGAGCAGAAGCTCGGGCCGGTCACCGGCCTGGTCAACAACGCGGGCATCGGCGGCGCGGTGTGCCGGGTCGACGAAACCAGCGTCGGCAATCTCGAAAGCGTCTGGGCGGTCAACATCACGGGCTGCTTCGTAGCGGCGCGCGAGGCGATCAGGCGCATGTCCACTGCTTATGGCGGCAAGGGCGGGGCGATCGTCAACATCACCTCCGCCGCCGTGCGCCTCGGCCGGCCGGGCCAGCGCGTGCACTATGCCGCCAGCAAGGGCGCGCTGCACAGCTTCACGATCGGACTGGCGAAAGAAGTAGCGAAAGAGGGCATCCGGGTGAACGCGGTGGAACCGGGGCTGATCGACACCGAGATCCAGGTGCCCGGGCGGTTGGAGAAGGAGGTGCCGACCGTGCCCCTGCCACGCGCAGGCACGGTGGAGGAGGTGGCCGAGGCGGTCGTGTGGCTGCTGTCACCGGCCGCATCCTACTGCGACGGCGCGGTGATCACGGTCAGCGGCGGGCGGTGATCGCGATTCCCCAATTCGGCGCGCCGCTGCCCGGCCGCGACCACAAGCCCAGGCCCGGCGCCTATGGTGTCGTATTCGACGCCGAGGGGCGCCTGCTGGTGGTCGAGGAGTTCGCGCGGCTCTACCTGCCGGGCGGCGGACTCGATCCGGGCGAGACGCCCGAGCAGGCATTGCACCGAGAGTTCGCCGAGGAGACCGGCTACACCGTCGTGATCGAGGCGGTGATCGGCGAGGCACGGGAGTTCGTGGCCGACGAGACGCCGGGCGTGGCCGCCGCCTTCAACAAGCATTGCTATCTCTTCGCCGTGCGGCTGACGGGCGGCACGGGCATTCCGGCAATTCCGGGCAACCGGCCGAACTGGATGCCGCTTGCCGAGGCGCTGGCGGCGCTGAGCAACGAATCGCACCGCTGGGCGGTGCGGCTGGCGGTCAGGGACAGGGGCGGGGCCTAGTTCTCGAGCTGGGCTTGCTGGCGCAGCTTCTTCTGCTTGTCCCGCAACGCCCGGATCAGCCCGTCGAACTCGCCGTTGTTCTGCTGGATCACGGCGGAGTAGTCGGCGCGCTGGGCGATCGCCAGGCTCGTTCCCTCGGCGACGATGTCGAGGATCTTGTAACCGTCCTTGCCCTTCTCGATGCGCCAGTCGACGCGGATGGGCTCCTTGCCCGGGCGCACGATCAGGCTTTCCAGCAGCACGGCCTTGCCGTCCTCGCGCACCTTCTCGATCGACAGCTTCTCGCCCTTGTACTGGTCGAATCGCAAGGCCCAGGTCAGGACGGTCACTTCCTCGAAAACCTGGAGGTAGGCGACCTTTTGCGGTTCGCTTGCCTTGGTCCAGGCGCGGCCGGCCACGAACTGGCCGATCGAGCGTACGTCGAACCCCTCGGCGAACAGGCTGCGGAACGCGTCCACGCGGTCTTTCTGCGCCATCTGCCGCTGGTTCAGCGTCGTGATCGTACGGTCGGCCAAGCTTTGTAGGAACGCTTTGGCGCCTTCGGCGTGCTCGCTGGCGGCCGTGGCCGCGCAAGGCACGGCCTGGACCAGGGCCACCGCCGCCGCGGTGGCGAACAATCCCCCGACCAAACGCCGTGTCAGCATCATCGAGCCTCTTACTGCGGCCGCTGCGACAGCTGATCCTTCGGCACGATCCGCGGCAGGGGCATCGGTCCCGGCTTGGGCAAGGCACCCTGCACGGCGCCCGGCGAGGGTCGCGCCTGAGCCGCTGGCGGCGCGGCTTCCAGGAACGGGCTCTGTTGCTGGCCGTCGCCCAGGATCGTTGGCGCGTTCTGGATGCTCGACGGCCGGCCGTTGTTGATCTCGTCCAGCCGGCGCTGCCGGTACAGGCTGCGCAGCGTCGCATAGAAGTCTATCGAGGTGCGCTCCACCTCGTCCAGCGTGTCGATCGCCCGCGAGCGCGCGTCCAGCGCGGTCAGGACGGAGCGCGCCAGCGGCCCGTAGCTCGGCCCGTAGAACCGGAAGATCAGCGACACCGGGTCGATGAAGCTGTCGATGACGATGCCGCCGGCGTCGCGCGGGTTGGACGGACCGTAGAAGGGCAGCATCAGGTAGAAGCTGTCGCCGGCGCCCCACACCGCCAGCGTCTGGCCCGCGTCCTCGTCGTGGTAAGGGACGCCGAACAGGTCGTCGGCAAGATCCATGAAACCGGCAATGCCGATCGTCGAGTTGATCGCGAAGCGCTGCAGCGTTTCGGCCGCGCGGCCGGGCTCACCCTGCGCCAGGTCGTGGATGAAGATCAGCGGCGCGCGCAGGTTGCGCAGGAAATTGCGGATCGCATCGCGCATCGGCTCGGGCACGCCGGTGCGGTACATGCCGGCGATCGGCCGGAAGAACAGCTGGTCCAGCGCGTAGTTGACGTCGAAAATGTAGCGGTTCAGCGGCTCCAACGGATCGTTGGCTTCGTCGTAGGCCGCGCGCGCATCCGGATCGGTCGGCGGCGTGGCGCATCCTGCGGTCATCAACACGGCGGCCAACGCGGCGCCCAGCCAAACTCGCCTCATGCTGTTTTTCATTGCTCGTCGTCTCTACTCGGCCCAACCACCACTACCCATCCGCGTCCTGCTCGTCCGCAATTCGCCTTGCGGCTCTTGCTTGTCCGCCCCGCCGGCGCGCAATCGCAGGCGCACCTGCCACCCGCCGATTGGCGACCCCCGTCGCCAACCGTCATGCCAACGGGCGGGATTGCCCGCCGTTTGTTAAGGGTTATCACGTTCGACGGGGGACAGAAATTGGATTTGCCGGCCCTGTGTGTATCTTGACACCAATGTTGCAAAAATGCCGCTTGGCTGCCCGCTGCCGCGGATGCGCAGCGTGATTTTCACTTGCCAGATTTCTGCTGAAACATATAAATATATCTTTATATTCTTCTGCCATAGGACATTGCGATGGAAGACCTCCTGGCAGGACTGCGTGCGGCGGCTGAGCCGTCCCGGCTTCGGCTGTTGGCCTTGTGCGCCCATGCGGAGCTTACGGTCAGCGAGCTGACCCAAATCCTTGGCCAAAGCCAGCCCCGCGTCTCGCGCCATCTGAAGCTGCTCTGCGAGGCCAATCTGCTCGATCGCTGCCGCGAGGGCACCTGGGTGTTCTACCGATTGGCCCAACGCGGCGCGGGCGCCGAGCTCACCCGCACGCTGATCGACCAGATCCCCGCGGACGACGCCACGTTGACCCGCGACCTGGCCCGGCTGACCGACGTCCGCCGGGCGCGGGCAGAAGCCGCCGCCGCCTATTTCCGCGCCAATGCAGAGCGCTGGGACAAGATCCGCTCGCTGCATGTCGACGACCGCGAGGTCGAGCGCACGCTGCTTGAGCTGCTGCCGCGCCGCGGCATCGTCGACCTGCTGGACATCGGCACCGGCACCGGCCGGATGCTCGAGCTGTTCGCCGATCGCGTCGAGCATGCCGTCGGCATCGACCTGTCGCGCGAGATGCTGGCGGTGGCGCGCGCCAACCTGGACCGCGCCGGGCGGCGAAACTGCCTGGTCCGCCAGGGCGACATGTACCAATTGCCGCTGCCCGACCAGACCTTCGACGCGGCCATCATCCACCAGGTGCTGCACTATGCCGAGGAGCCGGGCGAGGCGATCCAGGAAGCCGCGCGCGTGCTGCGGCCGGGCGGCCGGCTGGTCGTGGTCGACTTCGCCCCGCACGACCTGGAGGAGCTCCGCACTGAGCACGCCCATCGGCGCTTGGGCTTCCACGATGCGGAGATCAGGGAGTGGTGCCGGAGTGCCGGGCTTCACCCGGCCCCGGTCATTGCGCTGGCCGGCGTTCCGCTGACCGTGAACATCTGGCAGGCCACGCGCGAGGGCGCCGAAGTGGGCGCCGACAAGGCGGTCGCGGTCGTCGAGCGCGCCGGCCAGCGCGTCCTGCCGGCGGGAGGGCGCAGGCGATGACGCCGGCCGGCGGCCGGCAGGCATCCCGGCTCGACCTCTCCTTCGAGTTCTTTCCGCCCAAGACGGCGGAAATGGAGCAGCGCCTGTGGCAGGCGATCGGCACGCTGGCGCCGCTGCGCCCGCGATTCGTGTCGGTGACCTATGGCGCCGGCGGCACGACCCGCGACCGCACCCATGCGACCGTCGCCCGCATTCGCGCCGAGACGGCGCTGGCACCGGCGGCGCACCTGACCTGCGTCGGGGCGACGACGGGCGAGATCGACGACGTGGCGCGGGGCTACTGGCAGGCCGGCATCCGGCACATCGTGGCGCTGCGCGGCGATCCTTCCGAAGGACTTGGCCAGCGCTACACGCCCCATCCCGGAGGCTATGCCTACGCCGCCGACCTGGTGCGGGGGCTGAAGCGCGTCGCGGATTTCGAGATCAGCGTCGCGGCCTTTCCGGAGGTCCATCCCGAGGCCGCAAGCGCGGATTCGGACCTGGATAACCTGAAGCGCAAGATCGACGCCGGCGCGGCGCGGGCCATCACGCAGTATTTCTTCGACCCGGACGTCTTCTTCCGCTTCCGGGAGCGCGCGCGGGCCAAGGGCGTACGCGTGCCGGTCGTGCCGGGCCTGCTGCCGATCGCCAATTTCGCCCAGGTGGTGAACTTCAGCCAGCGCTGCGGCGCGCGGGTGCCCGATTGGCTGCACCGCCGCTTCGCGGGACTGGAATCCGATTCGGCCGGGCGGCACGCGGCGGCCATCGAGGTGGCGGCGGCCATGATCGACGCGCTGATCGCCGGCGGCGTCGACGCGCTGCATGTCTACACGCTGAACCGCGCCGAGCTGACGCGGGACATCTGCGGCGCCGTCGGCATCGCCGCGGCCGCGGCCGCTTCGCCCGCCCGCGCCGTCGGGGACTGAGCCGGTGAGCGAGCTTCTCGACACGCTCCAGGAGCGCGTGCTGCTGTGCGACGGCGCCATGGGCACGCAGATCCAGGCGCTCGACCTCGACACCGAGCGCGACTTCCTGGGCCAGGAGAACTGCAGCGAGATCCTCAACAAGAGCCGTCCCGACCTGGTGCGCGGCATCCACCGCGCCTACCTCGAGGCGGGCGCCGACATGGTGGAAACCAACACTTTCGGCGGCTCGCCGATCACGCTGGGCGAGTTCGGGCTGCAGGACGAGGCGCGGGCGATCAACAAGGCGGCGGCGATCCTCGCGCGCGAGGCGGCGCAGGATGTGGGCAAGGACGGACGCCGGCGCTTCGTGCTCGGCTCGGTCGGTCCCGGGACCAAGCTGCCCAGCCTCGGCCATATCGACTACCAGACGCTCGAGGACGCGCTGGCCGTGCAATGCGCCGGCCTGATCGACGGCGCGGTCGACGCGATCCTGGTAGAGACCTGCCAGGACCCGCTCTACGTGAAAGCCGCGGTCAACGGCGCCAAGCGCGCGCGGAGCTATGCCGGCACGGCAACGCCGATCCTGCTGCAGGTGACCGTGGAGACCACCGGCACCCTGCTTGTGGGCACCGACATCGCCGCGGCGGCGACGGTGGCCCATTCCCTCGATGTGGCGGCCATGGGGCTCAACTGCGCCACCGGCCCGCGCGAGATGGCCGAGCACGTCAAGTGGCTGGCCGAAAACTGGGTCGGGCCGATCACGGTGCAGCCGAACGCCGGACTGCCCGAGTTGGTGGACGGGCGCACGCACTATCCGCTGACGCCGGAGGAAATGACGAAGTGGTTGGAGCGCTTCGTCGCCGAGGACGGGGTCAGCCTGATCGGCGGCTGCTGCGGAACCACGCCGGCGCACATCCGTGCCCTCGACCGGATGCTGCGTCGGCGCAGCACGGACGGCTGGCGTCCCGCGCCGCTGAAGCGCCAGGCGCGATGGACTCCGTCGATTGCCTCGCTCTACGGCCAGGTGCCGTTGCGCCAGGAAAACGCCTATCTTTCGATCGGCGAACGCTGCAACGCCAACGGCAGCAAGAAGTTCCGCGAGCTGCAGGAGAAGGGCGACTGGCAGGGCTGCGTCGACATGGGCCGCGAGCAGGTGCGCGAGGGCTCGCACGCCCTCGACGTCTGCACCGCTTTCGTCGGCCGCGACGAGGTGAGGGAGATGGCCGAAGTCGTCACGCGCATGCGCGGCTCGGTCAACGCGCCGCTGGTTATCGATTCCACCGAGCTCAACGTCCTCGAAGCGACCCTCAAGCTATACGGCGGCAAGGCGATCCTGAATTCGATCAATTTCGAGGACGGCGAGGCGCCGGCCGAAAAGCGGCTTGCGTTGGCGCGGCGCTTCGGCGCGGCGGTCGTGGCGCTGACCATCGACGAGAAGGGCATGGCCAAGTCGGCCGGGGACAAGGTGCGCATCGCCCATCGGCTCTACGACTTCGCCTGCAACCGGCACGGGCTGAAGCCCGCCGACCTGCTGTTCGATCCGCTGACCTTCACGATCTGCACCGGCAACGAGGACGACCGCAAGCTCGGACTGTGGACCTTGGAGGCGATCGAGCGCATTGCCAAGGATCTGCCGGACTGCCAGATCATCCTCGGCCTCTCCAACATTTCCTTCGGCCTGAAGCCCGCCGCGCGGCACGTGCTCAATTCGGTCTTCCTCGACCATGCGCTGAAGCGCGGCATGACTGGCGCCATCGTCCACGTCTCGAAGATCGCGCCGCTGCACAAGATTCCCGCGCACGAGGTGGAGGTCGCCGAGGACCTGATCTTCGACCGCAGGCGCGAGGGCTACGACCCGTTGCAGGAGTTCATCGCCCTGTTCAAGGACCGCCGCGAGGAGGCCGCCGCCAGGCGCAAGCGCGCCGAGACGGTCGAGGAGCGCCTGAAGGAACGCATCGTCGACGGCGAGCGTCAAGGGCTGACCGACGACCTGGCGCTGGCGCTGAAGTCGCACAAGCCGCTCGACATCATCAACACGGTCCTGCTCGACGGCATGAAGGTGGTGGGCGACCTGTTCGGCGCCGGCAAGATGCAGCTTCCCTTCGTGCTGCAGTCCGCCGAGACGATGAAAGCGGCGGTCGCCTATCTCGAGCCCTTCATGGAAAGGGTCGAGGGCAGCGCCAAGGGCACGGTGGTGCTGGCGACCGTGAAGGGCGACGTGCACGATATCGGCAAGAACCTCGTGGACATCATCCTGACCAACAACGGGTTCCGCGTCGTCAACCTTGGCATCAAGCAGCCGATCGACGCGATCCTCAAGGCGGCGCAGGAGCACAAGGCCGACGCCATCGGCATGTCGGGCCTCTTGGTCAAGTCGACCGTGGTGATGAAGGACAACCTTGTCGAGATGACGCGCCAGGGCGTGAAGACGCCGGTGCTGCTCGGCGGCGCGGCGCTGACCCGGCGCTATGTCGAGAACGACTGCGCGCAATCCTATGGCTGCGGGCGGGTTGCTTACGCCGGCGACGCCTTCGACGGGCTGGACCTCGCGACCAAGGTGGTGGAGGGTCGCTTCGACCAGCATGTCGAGACGCGGCGTGCGGCCAACCAGAACAAGGCGCAGAACACGCGTCGCACGCTAGGCAAGGCGAGCGAGCCGGCGTTGCGCCCGGTGGATGCCGAGGAGACGCGCATCCGCCGCTCCGAGCTGGGCCTGGGCGTCGACGTGCCGGTGCCGCCGTTCAGGGGCGCGCGCGTCATCGACCACACGCCGATCCGCGCGCTCCTGCCGTACCTGAACGAGCGCATGCTGTTCCAATTCCACTGGGGCTACCGCAAGGAAGGACGCACGCTGCAGCAGTACATGGAATGGGCGCGGCAGGAATTGCGGCCCGTGCTCAAGCGCATGATCGACGTGTGCGAGCAGCAGGACATCCTGAAGCCCAAGGCGGTCTACGGCTACTGGAAGGCCGCGGCCGAGGGCAACGACGTGATTGTCTACGACCAGGACGGCACCACGGTGCTGGCGCGGTTCGAGCTGCCGCGCCAGGCGCGCGAGGATGGTCTGTGCATCGCCGATTTCTTCCGCGACGTGTCGCTGGGTCCCGACCAGCGCGACGTGATCGGCTTCCAGGTCGCCACGGTCGGCCAGCGCGCCTCGGACGTGGCGCGCGAATGGTTCGCCGACAACCGCTACCAGGACTATCTCTACCTGCACGGACTGGGCGTCGAGATGGCCGAGGCGCTGGCGGAATACGTGCACACCCGCATCCGCGCCGAGCTCGGCTTCAGCCAGGAGGACGCGCGCGACATGGAGGCGCTGCTGCGCCAGTCCTATCGCGGCTCGCGCTACAGCTTCGGCTATCCCGCCTGCCCGCGGCTCGAGGACCAGGAGCCTATCCTGCGTCTGCTCGGCGCCGAGCGGATCGGCGTCAGCCTGTCAGACGAGTTCCAGCTCCACCCCGAGCAGTCCACCAGCGCGATCGTCGTCCACCATCCCAAGGCGAAGTATTTCTCGGTGTGAGCACGGCCGTCAGCCGATGCCGAAGCCCACTTGGTCATGAATCTGTCGGCGCACCGGAACGGGCGTGCTGCGGGCGTGCGTGTCTTTGAGGATCGCGTAGATCTCGACGGCAGGTGAGACCTCGAACGCGTCGTGCTGGTGCAATTCCGGCAGGCGCGGTTCGGCCATGAGTTGAGCGGAGCGTAGGGCAACGCTCGCGCAGGGCGGGGCTTTACCGTACGTGCGCTCGCGGTCGAGCGCGAAAACGTCGGTCAGGCGGTCCGGCGGGCCGATGAGCCGCCGCGACTCGGGCAGCACTTCCTCGACCGGCCGGCCGATAGGGGAAGAGCTCAGCGCGGCGGCCGGGGGATACCCAGCCACCGGCGCTGCGGCCGCGCCTTGTCTTCTTCCATCGCCAGCAAGGTCTTGTCGGGCCGCGCGTTGGCGTCGCCGTCGTTCTTGAAGACGAACCAGGCCAAGTAGACCAGCCCGACCATCGTCAACGCCACGGCCAGAAAATCCGACATAGCCGAGCGTCTCCTTCAGTGCGGTGAACGGGCGGCAGGGAACGACCCCGCCGGGCCGCCGGCTTGTGGCGCCTCGACGGGCCTGCGTCCCATCGCTGCGGCAGGCGCGCCTGGGATCGCCACCGCCGCACGGCGCTCCTCGCGTTGCTGAGCCAACTCGCGTACCACGAGCCGCCGCAACGTCGCCACGACGACGGTCAAAATGATGAAGAGGTCGTAATAGGGAATCGAAACGGTCATCCCCGCCACTAGGTAGGCCACCATCGAAATGCCGCAGGCGATGGCCAACTGCCGTGCCCAGCGCAGCTCGACGGCATGGCGCGTGCGAACCAGGATGGAGGCGATATTCTTCAGGCAGAGGAACACGATCATCAGGTAGATGGCGAGGCCAAGGAAGCCGTGCTCGCCCAGCACCTGGAATATATTGTTGTGGGCCGCCTTGGCGCCGCTGGCGGCGTCGGACTCGGGCATGTAGCGCTGCCACACCCAAAGTTGCTCGGGCGCGCGGAAGCCGCCGCCGGTCAGCGGACGCTCCAGCGCCAGCTGCGAGTACACGTACCAGGCATTGAACCGGCCCTGGACCGACAGGTCGGCGGTCTCCGTGTCCTGCACCGTCGAGCGGATGGTCGACATGCGCTCGATCCAGTGCGCCGGCATCAGCGGCACGGCCATGACGAAGACGCCGAATGCGGCCGCCGCAATGGTCACGCGGTGGCGCGACCGTGCCCAGAAACATCCGGCCACTGCCAGCA
>CAYMTM010000100.1:0-15828 GCA_964393375.1 uncultured Rhodospirillaceae bacterium | reverse complement strand
CGTGGTGGATGCGGTCGCCTTCGTGATCAAGCGCGACCACCCGCAATATGCCGGAAAGCTGCCGCCCGAGCGCATCCTGGAATGCGTGATGCACGGCCGCGGCGGGCGCGGCAGCTGCTACGACTACCTGGCCAACACGGTCAGGCACCTGGACGAGCTGGGCCTGACCGACGGGCCGCTGCACGACCTGCTGCGCCTTGCGCGCAAGAAGGCCGGCGAACATTTGCTGAAGCCTTAGGAGAAGCGGGGATGGCAGAATTCACGCTCTATTGCTTCGCCCAGTCGGGCAACGCCTATAAGGCGGCGCTTATGCTGAACCTGGCGGGTTGCGACTGGACGGCGCGCTTCGTCGACTACTTCAACGGCGAGACGCGCACGCCGGCCTACCGCGCCATCAACGCGATGGGCGAGGTGCCGGTGCTGGAGCACAAGGGCAGGCGCCTGACGCAGTCCGGCGTGATCCTGGACTACCTGGCCCAGACGACCGGCAGGTTCGGCCGGAAGGACGAGGACGAGCGCCGCGAGATCCTGCGCTGGCTGCTCTGGGACAACCACAAGCTGACCAGCTACACCGCCACGCTGCGCTTCATGCTGGCGCTGGCCAAGACCGGCGAGACGCCGGTGACGGAGTTCCTGCGCCAGCGCTCGCAGACGGCCCTCGGCATCCTCAACGACCACCTGGCGAAGAACGACTTCGCGCTCGGCCAGCGGCCCACGATCGCCGACATCTCGATGTGCGGCTATATGTTCTTCGAGGACGAGTTCGGCGTGAGCTGGCCGCAGGATTATCCCAACATCGGCAGGTGGCTCGACCGCATCAAGGCGCTCAAAGGCTGGGTGCATCCCTACAAGCTGATGCCCGGCCATCCCCTGCCGGCGAGGCAGTAGCGCTCAGTCCACCGGAATCGGCGCGCGGCGCTTGACCGCGCCCAACACGATGTCGCTGCGGTAGTCGCGCAGGTTGACGTCCGAGGCCAGCACGTTGCGCGCGAAGCTCTGGTAGTCGTCCAGGCTGCGCGCGCAGACCAGCAGGATGAAATCCGTGTCGCCCGCGACCTTCCAGCACTCCAGCACCTGGGGCAGCGCGCGGACCTTGCGCTCGAACTGCTGCGTGGCGTCCTCGCTCGGCCGCTCGAGCGAGAGATGCGCCAGCACCATGACCGAGTAGCCGAGCGCGCGCGGATCGACCTCCGCCGTGTCGGCCAGGATCACGCCCGCCGCCCGCAGGCGACGCACGCGCTTCAAGCAGGCGGGCGGCGACAGCCCGACCGCGCGCGCCAGGTCCTGGTTGGCGATGCGGTTGTCCTGCTGCAGGTGCCTCAGGATGTTGCGGTCGATCCGGTCGAGGTCGACCGGGCTTTCCATGGATGCATTTCTTCCGGGCATTGACGAAATCCGCCTGCCGTTCCCGCACGATGGAAGAAATTTACCGCACGAGCGCCGGGCCAGAAAGAAATCCGGGAGCCGGGGCGTTATGGCATTGTTTCCGGCGGGTCCAAGGGAGAGCGAAATGGCTGCACCCGCATCGCCCACGCCGCGCCCGGCCACCGGCCGATACGACTGGGAGAAGAATCTGATCCACTACGGCATGGAGTGGACGCCGCAGCTCATCGCCAAGGCGCGCGGCACCATGCTGTGGGACACGACGGGCAAGCAGCTCATCGACTTCACCTCGGGCCAGATGTGCTCGACCCTCGGCCACAACCATCCGCGCATCGTCGAGGCGATCCGCCGGGCGTGCGACGGCGCGCTGCACCTGTTCAGCGGCATGATCAGCCCGCCGGTAGTCGAGCTGTCGCGGCGCATGGCGGCGCTGCTGCCGCCCTCCCTCTCGCGCTCGCTGTTCCTGTCGACGGGCGGCGAGGCGAACGAGGCGGCGCTGCGCCTGGCCAAGCTGCACACCGGCAGGCACGAGGTGGTGGGCATGACCGGGTCATGGCACGGCATGACCCAGGGCGCGGCGTCGAGCACCTATGTGGCGGGGCGCAAGGGCTATGGCCCCGCGGCGCCCGGCACGATGGCGATCCCCGCGCCCAACGCCTATCACTGCCCGATCCGGCATTGCCGGGACAAATGCGACATGACCTGCCTGAACGTCGGGTTCGAGATGGTCGACGCGCAGTCCACCGGCGCGCTGGCCGCGATGATCGTCGAACCGGTGCAGAGCTCGGGCGGGGTTATCGTGCCGCCCGAGGGCTATTTCCCCGCGCTGAAGAAGAAGTGCGCGGAGCGCGGCATACTGCTGATCTTCGACGAGGCGCAGACCGCCTTCGGGCGGCTCGGCAGCAACTTCGCCTTCGAGCGGCTGGGCGTGGTGCCCGACCTGCTGTCGCTGTCGAAGACGCTTGGCGGCGGCCTGCCGCTCGCGGCCACCGTTACGTCAGACAAGATCGCCGAGGACTGCCGGTCCAAAGGCTTCCTGCACGTCACCTCGCATGTCTCGGACCCGCTGCCGGCCCAGGTGGCGCTGGCCGTGCTCGACGTGATCGAGGAGGAGAAGCTCAACGAGCGCGCGCTGGTCATGGGCAAGCACCTGCAGGACGGGCTGCTGGCGCTGCAGCAGAAGCACGAGATCATCGGCGACGTGCGGGGCTACGGCCTCTTGCAGGGCGTCGAGCTGGTAAAGGACCGCCTTTCGCGCGAGCCCGATGCGGTGCTCGGCCGCAAAATCACCAGGCGCTGCATGGAGCTGGGCCTCTCCATGAACATCGTCTCGGTCGGTTTCATGTCCGCCGTCTGGCGCATCGCCCCGCCGCTCACGGTCGCCAAGGACGAGATCGACCGCGGCCTGGAAATCATGGACCAGGCGATCGGCGAGGTGCTGGCGGAGGGACGGGGGTAGTTCCAGACCCTCGCCCGCGCCAAAGGCGCCGGAGAGGGTGGCCGGCGCGAAGCGGCGGCCGGGTGAGGGCCGGCGCGGTGCATCAGGGCGGTTTGTCGCTTCCCGACAGGGCGGTGGCAATCATCGTCAACACGCCCTCGGTGTCCGCCAGCACATTGTTGTTCCAGAATCGCAGGACATTGAAGCCGAGCGCCTGCAGGCGCCGCGTTCGCGCATCGTCATAGCGGACTTGGCCGGCGTGCTGGCCACCATCGAGCTCGATGATCAACCGTGCTTCCAGACAGGCAAAATCGACGATGAACCGGTCGACCGGGTGCTGGCGGCGGAATTTGTGCGGACCGACTCGGCGAGCCTTGAACGCAAGCCATAGCCGCTTCTCGGCGTCCGTGGGCTCGCGGCGCATCGCGCGGGCATGGCTGAGCAGCCGTGGTTTGGTTCGCGCCATGCGTCGGGTCCGCGCCGGCCCTCACCCGCCTTCGCTGCGCTCAGGCACCCTCTCCCGCCGCTGTGCGGCGGGCGAGGGCACTTACGAACACTTCGAATACCCGCAGTTCTGGCAAACGTCGCAGCCCTCCTGGCGGATCAGCGACGCGCTGCCGCATTTCGGGCATTGGCGCACGGCGCTGCCGGGCTCGGCGGTGAAGCGCGAAACCGGCGTGCCGCCTTCGGGCGGCGGCAGGGTGGCGACGTCGCTGCCCAGCGCCACCGCGCGGACCTCGGGCAGGTGGCCCTCGCGACGGTTGCGCGGCGGGGGCAGGAAGCCGATGGCGATCATGTGGCGCTCGATCACCTCGCCGATCGCGGCCAGAAGCGAGGGCACGTAGCGCCCTTCCATCCACTGGCCGCCGCGCGGATCGAACACGGCCTTGAGCTCCTCCACCACGAACGACACGTCGCCGCCGCGGCGGAACACGGCCGAGATCATGCGGGTCAGCGCCACGGTCCAGGCGTAGTGCTCCATGTTCTTGGAATTGATGAACACCTCGAACGGGCGGCGGCGGCCGTCCTGGACGATGTCGTTGACCGTGATGTAGAGCGCGTGCTCGCTGTCCGGCCAGCGGATCTTGTAGGTCTGGCCGGGCAGCGCCTCGGGCCGGTCGAGCGGGCGGGTCATGTAGACCACGCCCCCCGCCTCGTAGATGTCGGCCGGCTTGGGCGGCGGCGCCGCGAGCGGCAATTCGCTCTGCGCCGGCTCGGCCTTCCTGCGCTGGCCGACCTGCAGCACCGCGCCCGTCACCTCGTTCGGGCGATAGGTGGTGCAGCCCTTGCAGCCCAGCTCGTAGGCCTGGCGGTAGACGTCCTTGAACGCCTCGAAACCCATCGCCGCCGGCACGTTGATGGTCTTGGAGATCGAGCTGTCGATAAAGCGCTGGACGACCGCCTGCATGGTCAGGTGGTCGCCCGGCGTCAAGCTCTGCGCGTCGATGAAAGCGTCGGTGAGCGCCGCGTTCTCGCCGCGCAAGCGCCGGAACAGGCGGTAGGCGTAATCGCTGACCTGCTCCTCGCGCCTTGTGCCGTCGGGCATCAGGATGTTGCGCTGGTGCGTGAAGCTGAACACCGGCTCGATGCCCGAGGACACGTTGTCGGCCAAGAGCGAGATCGTGCCCGTGGGCGCGATCGAGGTGACCAGCGCGTTGCGGATGCCGTCCTTGGCGATGGCATCGCGCAGGTCCTTGTCCAGCTCGGACACGGTCTCGCCCGCCAGGTACTTCTCGCGGTCGAACAGCGGGAACGGCCCTTTCTCCCTGGCGAGCGCGATCGAGGCCGCATAGGCCGTGCGGCGCAGCGCCGCCATCCAGCGTTCGGTCAGCCGGACCGCCTGCTCGCTGCCGTAGCGCGCGCCGCACAGGATGAGCGCATCGGCAAGCCCGGTGACGCCGAGCCCGATGCGCCGCTTGGTCTCGGCCTCGTGCTTCTGCTCTGGCAGCGGGAAGCGCGAGACGTCGATGGCGTTGTCCATCATCCGCACGGCCAGCGGCACGATGCGGGCGAAACGCTCCTCGTCCAGCCGCGCCTTTGGCGCGAACGGATCGACGATCAACTGCGCCAGGTTGACCGAGCCCAGCAGGCAGGCGCCGTAGGGCGGCAGCGGCTGCTCGCCGCAATTGTGGACGACGATGCCGTTGGCGTCGAAGGCGTTGACGCCCGGAATGCGCACGTCGAACACCTCTTCCTCGCCATCGGGCTCGACCGCCATCACCTCGGCGACGAAGCATTCGCGGTTTGGCGCCCGCCGGTAGGACGCGAGCGCGGTCGTCAGCCGGCGTTGCTTGGCGGTATCGGCAAAGCCGACCCTGTCGGCAAATAGCGGCAGATTGTCGTTCGCGATCACCAATTCGTGCTGCGCCGCGCAGTGGTAGTCACGCCACCCGCCTTTTCCATCCGGCAAGGGCCGCGTCCCGGCCGGGCGCCGATTGGCGTAGATCGACGAGGCGATGCCCAGGCGCAGCAGCATGCGCTGCACGGCACGCAGCCGGTCCAAGTCGCTTTGCGCTAGCCGGACGCTGACGCCCTTGTCCTGTGACCCCAGCACGGTTCCATCGGTGTCGAACAGGCCGCGCAGAAAAGCCCGCGTGAAAGCGCCCGAGCAGCGCTCCAGCGCCGGGGCGATCGCCTTCTTGCCCGGCGCCATGCCGAGGTCGAGCGCTACCTTGCGCAGCGTGCCAAGCGCCAAACGATGCTCGTCGCGGCCGGCGACAGAAACCCAGCCCGCGAAGTCGGCACGATGCGGCAATTGCCGCGCGGCCTCGAGGGCCGCCCGCATGATCCCATCGGCGCCCGAGGCCGCAATCGCGCCGTCAGCCGTCGGGCGCGCCCGCCAGACGCTGATCACCGCCTTGTCGGCCTTGAGCGTGCCGTCGCCGACGAGCAGTCCCAGCAGGTATCCCTCGGCGGCGCCGTAGTCGCCGGGCCAATC
Organism: uncultured Rhodospirillaceae bacterium; assembly: GCA_964393375.1. GTDB lineage: Bacteria > Pseudomonadota > Alphaproteobacteria > JAEULC01 > JAEULC01 > JAEULC01. The sequence continues at coordinate 10,069 of CAYMTM010000100.1, read as the reverse complement.
GGTGCTGGCCCCGCGATGGTTGCTCAGGACCACGCGATCGCCCGGCTCCAGCTCGCCTGCCTTGCGCCAGTCCGTCTGCGCCCTGAACCGCGTGGCCGCCGTTTGCACGAGGACAGAATGATCGGCGGTCAGGCGAAGCGTATGGCCCTCGCGCGTCTTCAGGCGCAGCACGCTCTTGCGACCGGTTGAGAAGAAGCCTTCCGGCGCGCTCACGTGCGGCGCACCGTTTACGCGGGCGACGAACTGCCGGCCGACAAGGTCAAGTACCTGGCGCGGCCCATCCCCCGTCATCACCCAGGTATCCGCCGTCACGCAGGGATTCGTCGCGTTGATCGTTTCGCAATACCAGAGGTTGTTCCGCTTGTTAATGCGGTCGATGAAGATCACGCCCGGCTCGGCATAGGCGTAGGTGGCGCGCATGATGCGCTCCCACAGATCGCGCGCCCGGACTGATTTGAAGGTCGTGCCGCCGAAGGCAAGCTCCCACGGCGCATCGGACTTGACGGCGTCCATGAACGCGTCGGTGACCAGCACCGACAGGTTGAACATGCGCAGCCGGCCCGGCTCGCGCTTGGCGTCGATGAAGGCCTCGATGTCGGGATGGTCGCAGCGCATGGTCGCCATCATGGCGCCGCGGCGGTAGCCGGCGCTCATGATCGTGCGGCACATCGCGTCCCACACGTCCATGAAGCTCAAGGGGCCCGAGGCCTCGGCGCCCAGGCTTTTGACCGGCGCGCCCTTGGGCCTGAGGGTCGAGAAGTCGTAGCCGATGCCGCCGCCCTGCTGCATCGTCAGCGCCGCCTCGCGCAGGTTCTGGAAGATGCCGCCGAGGTCGTCGGGGATGGTCCCCATGACGAAGCAGTTGAACAGCGTGACCTCGCGCCCGCTGCCGGCGCCGGCCAGGATGCGTCCGGCCGGCAGGAAGGCGAAGCCTTCGAGGGCGGTATAGAACCGCTCTTCCCAGGGGCCGGGATCGCGCTCGGGCTGGGCAAGGGCGCGGGCGACGCGGCGCCAGCTGTCCTCGATGGTCTTATCCACAGCCTCGCCGCCCAGCTTCTTCAGCCGGTATTTCATTTCCCAGATCTGCTGCGAGACCGCGCCCAGGGTCGCCATTGCCGCCGCTACCCGCGACGCGCGTAAATCCATGATCGCCCGCACGCCGCCAAGGAAAGATTGTTTCAATGCAAGGCAAAGGCTTGCGACATGACTCTAAGGGGCGGCATCGAGCCGGTCAAGGAATCGTTCTTGTTTTGTTTTCCCCATACCCTGCCAAAACGGCCGCCTGACCGAAGCTTCAACAAGGTTATCCACAAACGTTGCGGTCTTGTCTGTGGCTTTCCGGCCAGTCGGCCCGCGCTTTTTTAGGATTGCAGCGCCACCTGTATGCCCTGGCCGATGCCACGCAGGCGGGCGACCGGCTCGTTGGCAAAGACGAAGCGCAGGAACTGCCTGCCGTTACGCTGGCCCCAGCCGTCCATCGGGGTTGCGGCGATGCCGGCCTTGGCGAACAGGCGCTGCGACATCTGCGCCCCGGTCAGTCCGAGCGGCGTTCCGTCCAGCAGCATCGACCAGCCGCCGGCGGGCTTGACGACCGGCAGGCCGGCCAACTCAGCAAGCAGGACGTCGCGCCGCGCCTGCCATTCGCCGACTGCCGCCTGCACATCGGCGTCGCCAAGCGCAAGGGCAGCCGCCGCAGCCTCCTGCGCGATGCCCACCGGCACGACGACATTGCCCATCGACACCAGCGCCAAATCGGGCATCAGCCGTTCGGGCGCCACGATCCAGCCCACGCGCCAGCCGATCATCCGCAACTCCTTCGACGCCGCGCCGACCGTGATGACGTAGTCGCGCATTCCCGGCAAGGATGCGGGATGGATCTGCGAGCGGCCGTCATAGACGATCCGCTCCATCGCCGCGTCGTAGATCAGCCAGAGCTTGCGTTCGCGCACGATGTCGGCGACGGCGCGCCAGTCCGCCTCGTCCAGCATGCCGCCCGACGGCATGGACGGGCTCATCAGCAGGAAGGCCCGGGTGCGCCCGGTGACGGCCTGGCGCAGCGCGTCGCGGTCCAGCCGCCACTCGCCCTTCTCCTGCACGAACGGAACCAGCTTCGGAACACCGCCGGCTAGGCGCACGCGGTTGATGAGCCCCGCATAGGTAGGATCGGTAAGGATCACCTCCTCGCCCGTGTCCACCGTCGCCAGCAGCACGTTGAGGATGCCGCTGAGCCCACCGGCCGAAACGATGACGTTGCGCCGGCCGGAATAATCGAGGCCGGTCAGCCGCGACACATGCAGGGCGGCGGCCTCGCGCAGGCGCGTCTGGCCGATGAAGGGCAGGTAGGAGTTGTTGCGATCCTCCGCGACCGCGCGCCTGGTCGTTTCGATCACCACGGGGTGCGGCGGAATATCGGTGTCGAGATTCTCCAGCCGCAGCAAGGCGGAGTCGCCGGCGTCGGCTAAGTCGCCCATGCGGTCGACGCCGATTCCCTCCATGCCGGCGAGGCGGGCAGGTCTTGCCATGGCGGCCTCCATCTTATATATTATATATAACTTGTGCGATCCGGATGATCGCGTCAAGCCGCCTCTCCGCATTCCGCGGTGCCGTGATGAACTCCGAACGCGACATCGATCCGCCCGACAGCAGCGTGGCGCAGCGCATCGAGCAGGCGTTGCGGTCGCGCATCGTGCGCGGGGAGCTTGCCGCCGAAGCCCCCCTGCGCCAGGACCACATCGCCCGCGAGTTCCGGGCCAGCGCCATCCCGGTTCGCGAAGCGCTGCGCCGGCTGGAGAGCACCGGGCTGGTGGTGTTCCGGCCGCGCCGCGGCGCGATCGTCTCGGCGGTCACGGCGGCCGACGCGCGGGAGGTGGCGGAAATGCGCGCGGCGCTCGAGACGCTGGCGCTCGACCACGCGATGTGCGAACGCAAGCCCGGCTCCATTCCCACGGCGCGTGCGGCGATCGCCGCAAGCGATGCATCGGGCGACGCCGAGACCTGGCTGGCGGAAAACCGGAATTTCCACCGCGCGCTCTATGCGCTGGGAGCGCGCCCGCGCCTCGGCGCGGCGATCGAGGAGCTGTGGCTGACCGGGGACCGTCACCTGATGCTGGTCTGGACCTCGATCGACTACCAGGCGAAGAGCCAGGACGAGCACCGCGCCATCCTGGCCGCGGTCGAGGCCGGACGTCGCGCGCAGGCCCTGCGTGCGCTCAAGGCGCATATTCTCGAGGCCGGGCGCGCGCTGGCCGCGCTGATCGAACGGCGGCAGCGCCGCGCCGCCTGACCTCCCGGTTCAGACCGGACGGCGCGAAGTCTCCATCGCCGCGCGGCCCTCCGCCTCGAGCCGCGCACTGGCGCTTTCGATGCGGGATTCGAGCTCCTGCATGAACGCCTCGCGCCTTATCCCCGGGGGAATCGGCGGCAGGAACTCGACGATGATCGTTCCGGGGAGCTTGGTGAAGGCGCGCCGCCCCCAGAACAGGCCCGAGTTCAGCGCCACCGGCACGACCGGCAGGTCGAGCTGGCCATAGAGTGCGGCGATTCCCGGAAAATAGGGCCGCGTCTCGCCCGGCGGGGTGCGCGTGCCCTGGGGGAAGATCACGATCTTGCGGCCCTCGCGGGCGCGGGCCCTGGCCTGTTTGACCATGGACTTCAGCGCCGATGCGCCAGCGCCGCGGTCGACCGCGATCATCCCGCAGCGCCGCGCGTGCCAGCCCCAGACGGGGATGTTCAGCAACTCGCGTTTCAGCACCACGCTGGGGTACCGGATCAATACGCTGATGGCGACCGTATCCCAGGCCGACTGGTGCTTGGCCGCGATGATCGCAGGGCCCGCCGGCAGGTGCTCGGCCCCCCGCACGACATAGTCCAGGCCGACAAGGCGCTTGAGCACCCACAGCACGGTGTGCGCCCACCAGGTCACGCTGGCGAACAGCACCCGCCAGGGAAACGGCAGCAGCACGAGGTAGAGCACCGCCAGCGCGGCCGTCCAGGCCATGAAGAAGGCGTTGAACAGCAGTGCGCGCAGCGCGATCACAACGCGCCTCCCGCCGGATCGGGACCGGCACCCCGCCCTGTGCCGGGCGCGGGCAGGCCGACCGCGATCCGCGCCGCCGCCGCCAGGTACTTGGTGTATTCCGCCACCACGACCCAGAGCGCCGATCCGCGCCGCCACCAGTCGGCCGGCTGGAACGTGTCGGGAAAGACGGGATGGGGAAGGATCGTCACGCCGGGCATGGCATGGCGGAACTCTAGCAGGCTGCGGCGCATGTGGTAGCTGGCGGTGACCAGGCGCAGCGAGGTGTAGCCTTGCTCGGCCATCCAGCGGCGGGTCTCGGCGGCGTTGCCGGCCGTGTTGTCGGCGGTGTAACCGAGCGCGATGCAGCATTCGACCTCGGCCGGCGACTGGCGCGCCACGCGCAAGAGTTCGGCCACGTCGACGCCGCGATGCACGCCCGAGACGAACAGCTTCTTGGCGCGGCCCTGCATGAGGAGCGACAGGCCGACGCCCAGCCGCCGGCTGCCGCCGGTCAGGACCACGATCGCGTCGGTCCCGGTCGCGGGATCCGCGACCTTGTCCGGCACGGCCAGCGCGAACCACACGAGCCCGCCCATCCACAACAGCACCACGGCCAACAGCGCCGCCATGCTGAGGCCGCTGATCTTCAGCGCGCGGCGGACCCCGGCGATCATCGCGCGCGATCCGCCAGCAGCGCGTCGACCGCCCGCGCCAGGTCGGGATGGATCGCGACCGGCGCCAGTGCGGCCGGCAGGGCGCGCGCCGTAACCGCGCCCTTGCCGGTCAGCACCAGAACCCGGGCGCAGCCCGCCGCCTTGGCGGCCTCGAGGTCGCTCAGCGCGTCGCCGATCATCGGCGTCGCGGACGGCTCGGCCGCGAATTGCGCCAGCGCCTCCAGCAGCATGCCCGGTGCGGGCTTGCGTCGCGGGCCGTCGAGGTCGGTGCAGACGAACTCGGCATCCAGCGCCGCGCCGGCGGCCGCCAGCGCTTCGCGCAGCTTCGCCTGGATGGCCTGCAGCATGGCCTCGTCGATCTGGCCGCGCCCGACGACCGCCTGGTTGCTGACCAGCGCGGTCCGCCAGCCCGCGCGGTTCAGCCGCGCCACTGCCGCGGCCGCGCCGGGGATCATCTCCAGCGCCTGCGGCGTGCGCACGGAGTCGGGCCGGTCGACGTTCAAGACCCCGTCGCGGTCGAGCAGCACGAGGCGCGCCACGTCGCTTCCTACACCAGCCGCGCGATGGCGCGGCGGACGGTGTGCTGCGCCGTCGCGTTGGCGAGCGCGAGCATGCCGAGGAAGACCAGCACGGCCGGCGCTGCGCCCAGCGCCACCCATTGCCAGGGCGCCAGATCGAGCCTCGGCAGCAGCGTGGGATCGAGCCCGAGGATCGCCTGCACCAGGAAGGCCTCGCTCAGGCCCAGCACGACCAGGGCGATCAGGCCGCCCTGGAACGCGAGCTTGGTGGCGTAGCTCTGGAACTGGCGGGCGATATAGCCGTCATGCGCGCCGATCAGGTGCAGCACCTCGATCGTCTCGCGATGGATCGCGAGGCCGGCGCGCACGGCAAAGACGACGACCGCCGCGCTGGCCAGCGCGATCAGGACGACGGCCAGGCCCGCGAACGACATCATGCGCCAGGCCAGGCGCGCGATCTCGGCGCGCCATATGCCGTGGTCGTCGACCACCGCCCCCGGCGCCGCCTGGTCCAGGCGCCGGCGCATGGCGTCGATGTCGGGCCTGCGCTCGGCGCTCACGCGCACCGCCAGCAGCCGCGGCAGCGGCAGGTCCTCGGCCGACGCGCCGGCGCCGAGCCAGGGCTGCAATCGCCGCGCGACCTGGGCGGCGTCGAGCACCTCCACGCCGGTCACGCCCGGCACCGACGCCAGCGCATCGCGCGCCCGGGCGATGCGTTGGCCGTCGTCGGCCGGCGCGCCGTCGCCCGCCGGGGCCAGGATCACGGTCACGGCGCCCGATACGCCCTCGGTCCACCGCCAGGCCAGGCTTCCCGTAAGCGCCGCGGCAAGCAGGGTCAGCGCCGCCAGATAGGACATCAGCGCGATGATCCAGGGGACCAGGCGCGTGGCGCCGTCGCTGTCCAGCGGCAGGTCGTAGCGACGGCGGAACATGCCCAGCATCAGGCCGGCACGATCGAGAACCGGCCGGCTTCGAGGTGAAGCTGCGGATAGCCGTGGCGGGCGACGAGCGCCGCGTTGTGGGTCGCCACCACCACCGTGGCCCCGTAGTGATGCGCGTTCTGGAACAGCCGCATCATGCGCGCTGCGTTGTGGTCGTCGACGTTGCCGGTGGGCTCGTCGGCGACCAAGAGGTCCGGGCGCGCCACCACCGCGCGCGCGATCGCCAGGCGCTGCTGCTCGCCGCCAGAAAGCGTCTTCGGCCGCGCGTCCATGGCGTCGGCCAGCCCGACCCAGGCCAGCAGCTCGCCGACATGCTGGCGGATTTCCTGCTCGCCGACCGAGGCGACGCGCAGGGGCAGCGCCACGTTGTCGAAGGCCGAAAGATGCGGCAGCAGGCGGAAATCCTGGAACACCACCCCGATTCGCCGCCGCACCACCGGGGCCTCGAGCCGGGACAGCGAGATCGTGTCCCGGCCGAACAGGCGAATCGACCCGCCGGTCGGCCGCTCGGCCAGGTACATCAGGCGCAGCAGCGACGTCTTGCCGGCCCCGCTCGGCCCGGTCAGAAAATGGAACGTGCCGGGCTCGAGATCGAAGCTTATGTCGCGCAGCACCAACGGCCCGTCGCCGTAGCTGAAGCTCACGTTCTCGAACCTTACGAAGGCGCCGCCTGACGACATCAAATCCCGTTCCGCGCGAGGGGCGCGCAGATTCGCACGTCTGCCCTGCGCTCGTCCATAAAAGGCGCGTTGCTTGCCTTGCCCGCCAGCGTTACCTATAACGCAGCCAGCGCCGAAAACGGGTGTGCGCCGCATGATCGCTTCCTGTCCGAGTTGCGCCACGCGGTTCGAGGTGGCCGACGCGAGGCTCGGCCCCCAGGGGCGGAAGGTGAAATGCGGCAAGTGCGGCCATGTCTGGCTGCAGCGCCCCGACGGTACGACGGCCGAGGTGCCGCCGCCGCCGAGCATCGTCGAATCGGCCGCGCCGGCGATCGACGCCGCACCCGCGCCAACCGAGCCCGCGCCGGCAGCGCCGCCCGCCCCGTCCGCCGCCGAGGCCACGGCCATTCCGGCGCGCGGCGAGCGCCGCCGGGCGGCCGCGCTGACGCCGCGCCGGCGCAGCGGCAAGCAGGTCGTGGCGGCGATCCTCGGCTTCCTTGTGGTGATGGGCGCGCTGGGCCTGGGCGTGATGGCCTGGCGCAGCGGCGAGCTCGCCAAGTATCCGGTGATCGGGTCGTTCCTGGGCGGCGCGGGCGGGCCGCGCGAGGCCCTGGCCGAGGGCCTGGGCTTCGAGAACGTCACCACGCAACGGCGTGCCGAGGGTTCGGTCCAGGTGCTGATCGTCGCCGGGGACGTCGTCAACAACGCCAGCGTCGTGCGCGCCATTCCGCCGCTGCGCGGCACGCTGCTGACCAGCGACAGCCGCGAAGTGCAGAACTGGACCTTCACCGCCAGCGCCGAGCGGGTCCAGCCGGGCCAGCGCGTTCGGTTCGAGACCACCTTGCGCGGCCCCGCGGCCGAGGCGACCGAGGTCAAGGTGACCTTCGCGCCGCCCGGCGGATGATTCGTGGTTAATCCAATTAAACGAACGTATCGGGAATTACTCGCGCAGGCGCCCGCGCCGTTAACGCCTCGGTAATCTTCCCGGCGCTATTATCGCAAAATTCGTGGTTTTCGGCCGCGGGAAGGGCCGGAAGCCAGGTAAGACTGTACGTGGCGGCAGGGGAACGCTCAACGGACGGTCCGCACTGTCCCAGCCGACCACGAGGCTGCCATGGCAAGGATCTTGTTGGCCGAGGATGATCCAGCGGTGCGCGCGTTCGTCCGCCGCGCCCTGGCGCATGGCGGCCATGACGTCACCGCCGTCGATGATGGGCTCGGCGCCGTCGAGGCGCTGACGGGCGGCGCGTTCGACCTTCTGATCACCGACATCGTGATGCCCGGCATGGACGGGATCGCGCTGGCGCTCAAGGTCTCGAAGGACCACCCGCGCATGCCGATCCTGATGATGACCGGCTACGCCGCGGAACGGCAGCGGGCGCACAACCTGGAAGCGTTGATCCACAAGGTGATCGCCAAGCCGTTCACCTTGCGCGAGATCTGCAACGTGGTGGCCGAAACCCTGGCCAGCCACGCCCCGCCGCCCGCCACCGCGGCTTGAGAGCGCTACGACCGCGTCTGGCCGGAGCCGCGCACGACGTACTTGAAGCTGGTCAGCTGCTCCGCGCCCACCGGGCCGCGGGCGTGCAGCCGGCTGGTCGAGATGCCGATCTCCGCGCCCATGCCGAACTCGCCGCCGTCGGCGAACTGGGTAGAGGCGTTGTGAAGCACGATGCCGCTGTCGACCTCGCGCATGAACCGCTCGGCGACCGCCGAATCGCCGGTGACGATCGCATCGGTATGGTGCGAGCCGTGACGGTTGACATGGGCGATCGCGCCTTCGACGCCGTCCACCAGCTTGACCGCGATGATCGCGTCCAGGAACTCGGTGTCCCAATCCTTGTCCGTAGCCGGCGTCACGCGCGGATCGACCTTCTGTGCGGCCGGATCGCCACGCACGGCGCAGCCCGCATCGAGCAGATCCTTGACCAGCGGCGGCAGATGCGTGGCGGCGACCCTGCGGTCAACCAGCAAGGTCTCGGCCGCGCCGCACACCGAGGTGCGCCGCATTTTGGCGTTGAGCGTCACCCGGCGCGCCATCGCCAGGTCGGCCGCGCCGTCCACGTAGACATGGCAATTGCCCTCGAGATGGGCCAACACCGGGATGCGGCTTTCGTTCATCACCCGCTCGATCAGCGCCTTGCCGCCGCGCGGCACGATCACGTCGACGAACTCGGACATGGCCAGCATCAAGCCGACCGCCGCGCGGTCGCGCGTGGGCACGAGCTGGATCGCGGCCTCAGGCAGATTGGCCTGGCGCAGGCCCTCGGCCAGGCAATGTGCGATGGCGCGCGAGGAATGGAAGCTCTCGGACCCGCCCCGCAGGATGCAGGCATTACCCGCGCGCAGGCATAGGCCGCCCGCGTCGGCCGTCACGTTGGGGCGGGATTCGTAGATGATGCCGATTACGCCCAAAGGCACCCGCACGCGGGAAATGTCCAGCCCGTTGGGCCTGGTCCAGCGCGCCAGCACCGTGCCCACCGGATCGGGCAGCGCGGCGATCTCCTCCAGCCCCTTGGCGACGGCGGCCACGCGCGCGTCGTCGAGCATCAGCCGGTCGATCAGGGATGCGGCAAGGCCGGCGCGCCGGGCCTCCGCCACGTCCTCGCGGTTGGCGGCGCCGATGTCGCCGGCATTGTCACGGATTGCCTTCGCGGCGGCCAGCAGGGCCTTGGTCTTGGATTCGGCGGACGCGACGGCCAGCGCGCGGGCGGCGTCGCGCGCGGCGGCGCCGATGCGCCGCATTTCCGCTTGCAGGTCCCGATCCTGTGCTGCCGCCGCCGTCATAGGTCGAGCACCAGGTCGTCGCGATGGATCATCTCGTCGCGACCACGGTAGCCGAGGATGGCGGCGATTTCACCCGACTTGTGGCCGATGATGCGCTGGCAGTCCTGGCTGGAATAGGCGACCAGGCCGCGCCCCAGGCGCCGGCCCCGCCTGTCCTCCACCGCGACCGCGTCGCCGCGCTCGAAATCGCCCGTCACTTTGACCACGCCGGCGGGCAGCAGGCTCTTGCCCTTGCCGAGCGCCGCCGCGGCGCCGTCGTCCACCACTAGGGTGCCCGCGGCGCGCAGCGAACCCGCAATCCAGCCCTTGCGCGCCTGGGGCGGCGAGGTGGGCGCCAGGAACCAGGTGCAGCGCGCGCCGTCGACGAGCGCGCGGAGCGGATGCAGGGGCCGGCCGTCCGCGATCGCCATGCGGCAGCCCGCCCCGATGGCGATGCGTGCGGCGGCAAGCTTGGTGACCATTCCGCCCGAGC
>CAYMTM010000099.1:4451-16177 GCA_964393375.1 uncultured Rhodospirillaceae bacterium | reverse complement strand
TTGGATCGCAACCCCGAAGAGGCCGTGCTGCGCGGCAAGTGGATCGACGTCGAATTCACCAAGCGCGTCGCCGACCGCAACCACGACAACCAGCAGACCCAGTTCGCCGACTATCACGGCCACGGCTGGAATTTCCGCGCCATCTTCAAGCGCGACCGCAAGGGCAACCTGCTCGACCAGAAGGGCAACAAGGTCTCGAACGACGATCCCGAGCGGTTCAAGAAGGCGATCCACATGTCGTCGATCCATGTCGACTACGGCATGCATTGCGTGGACTGCCACTTTGCGCAGGATTCGCACGGAAACGGCTACCTCTACGGCGAGGTGATGAACCCGATCGAGATCCGCTGCAAGGATTGCCACGGGACCGCGAGCGCCTATCCGACCCTGCAGACCTCGGGCCCTGCCGCGCCGCCCGGGGGCAACGACCTGCGGCTGCTGAGGCTGTCCGACGGCCGCAAGCGCTTCGAGTGGGTCGGCAACAAGCTGATCCAGCGCTCCGCCCTCTATCCGGGGCTCGAGTGGGAGATGTCGCTGGTCAAGGACACGGTCGACCCGAACCATCCGAAGTACAACGAGAAGGCGGCGCGCGCGAAGCTGATGTCGCAGGGCGCTTCGATGAAATGGGGGCCCGGCATTGCGCCCGAGCAGCGCGCCCACAAGGACGAGAACGTCGAGTGCTATTCGTGCCATCTCAGCTGGACCACGAGCTGCGGCGGCTGCCATCTGCCGATCCAGGCCAACTGGAAGACCGACCGCCACCACTTCGAGGGCGGCGAGACGCGCAACTGGGCGTCCTACAACCCCCAGGTGGCGCGCGACGAGATCTTCATGCTGGGACGGCACTCGACGGTGAAGAACCACACCGTGGCGCCGCTGCGCTCGTCCTCGGCGCTGATCCTTTCTTCGACCAACATCAACCGCGAGCGCATCTACATCCAGCAGCCGCCGATCGCCGCCAGCGGCTATTCCAGCCAGGCGATCAACCCGCACTACCCGCATACCGAGCGCAAGGAAGAGACCAAGACGTGCTCGGACTGCCACGTCTCGGCCGACAACGACAACAACGCGATCGTCGCGCAGACGCTTGGACTTGGCACCAACTTCATCAACTTCGTCGGCTACAACGCCTGGGTCGGCGGCAAGGGCGGGTTCGACGCGGTGCGGGTGACGGAATGGGACGAGCCCCAGGCGGTGATCGGCAGCTACCTGCACAAATACGCCTATCCCGACTGGTACAACGACCACCAGAAGCTCGGCCGCGAGCTGAAGGACAGCTACACCAGCGGCGCCGGCGACATCCGCTGCATCCAGTTGCGCGGCGAGTATGTCTACGCGGCCCAGGGCGCGGACGGCTTCTGGGCCTATGACGCGGCGTCGATCGCCAACAAGGGCTTCTCGCACCGCGTGATTCGCGCGCCGGTGTCGCCGCTCGGCCAGCGCCCCGGCTTCTCCACCAAGAACGCGACCTGCGTGCAGCTCGCCACCACCCAGCCCGTGCACTGGGATCGGAACAAGTCTGACTTCATGCGCATCGTGAACCAGGAACAGCCGATGCACGAGATCTACCGCTACGCGTTCATCACCGACGCGGAGGAGGGGCTGATCCTGACGGACATCGGCGCGATGCACGACCAGCTGCCGTCCAACAACTTCCTCAACCGCGCGCTGACCTGGAACGAAGGCGGCGTGCTGACCGGCGCCCGCCATCTGGCCATCGCCGGGACCTATTTTTACATCCCGACGCCGAGGGAGATCGTCGTCCTCGACATGGACGTGCCGATGAAGCCGCGGGTCGCCGCACGGATCCCGCTGGCGGGCGTGCGGGCGACGGCGGTCCAGTTCCGCTATCTGTTCACGGCGGGCGAGGGAGGCTTGAACGTCGTCGACGTGACCCGGCCCGACCAGCCGCGCGTCGTGCCGGGCGCGGCCTTCCCGATCAAGGACGCGCGCCACGTGTTCGTCTCGCGCACCTTCGCCTACATCGCGGCCGGCGGCGAAGGGCTGGTCATCGTCGATGTCGAAAGGCCCGAGCAGCCGAAGCTCTACATGCGCTACAACGCCGACGGCAAGATGAACGACGCCAACGACGTGATCGTCGCCACGACCAATGCGTCGCTGTTCGCCTATGTCGCCGACGGAAAGAACGGGCTCAAGGTCATCCAGCTTACCTCGCCGGACAGCCAGCCGAACTTCTACGGCTTCGCGCCCGACCCGAAGCCCGAGCTGATCGCCTGGAGCAAGACCGAGCACGAGGCGCTGTCGCTGTCCAGGCCGCTGGAGCGCGACCGCGCCGTCGACGAGACGGGCCACCAGGTCGCCGTGTTCGGCCGGCTTGGCTCGCGGCCGTTCAACCTGCGCGAGATGCGCAAGCTGTTCCTCGATCCGGCCGGCCACCTCTACACGGTCAAGGACCCGGTGCAGAAGCAGGACTTCGTGCCGTCGCCGCGCCTGCCGCGCCCGGGCACCAATGCTGCGTTGCCGCCCACGACCGCGGCGCAGCCGGCCGAGAATCGGTCGACGCAATAGTTCCGGGTCAGGCCGGTTTCCAGCTCGAGCGCCGTCCGCCCCAAGGGCGCGACGATTCGCCGTTGGCTCGGTCCGGGGTCAGTTGGTCCGGACGGCGGGCGCCGGAAGGCCGCAGACGAATGTCGCCGCGGGGTCGATCATGCGGATCGCGGCGCGGGCTTCCCCGGCCAAGGCCTTCGCCGTATTCGCGGCAAGCGCGAAGCCGTGGCCCGCCTCGGCTGCCAGGATCGCATCAATTGCCGCGTTCAGCGCGCGCAGATTGGCGTTTGCCGCGACGGCGTCGGCGGCGCAGGCGCCATACAGTGCTTTCGGGTGCTGCATCGGGCGCTCCCTGGCTTCCCCCTCAATGGCGGGGGAAAAGCGACGCCGCATGGGCGAGCGTCGCGCGCCGACGCTACCAAGCGCGCGGTAAAGGAGCCGTTAACGCACTCGCTATTTGGTTGAGGATTTCCGCGGGGTTTTTCCCGTTACTATAGAGACCTGGCGGCCGCTTTAGCGCACCAGCCCGCGGAAGCTCTCGATCGCCGCCGCGAAATCGGCCGGCCGGTAGAGCTCGTCGTCGGCCGTGGCGGCGTAGCAGCGCTCCAGGGCCGCGTTCAGCTTCTCCAGCTGGGCGGCGTCGATGGCGCCTGCCGTCTTCATCGCGCTGATGATCGAGCCCAGCGCCATGACGGCCTGCTCGGCCGCCGCGTAGTCGAACAGTTCGCCCGCCTTGCCTTCGTCGAGCAGCCCGATCAAAAGCGCCCGCATGTCGTCGGCCGAGAAGCCGTGCGCGCCCGCCCGGCGCACCATCTCGTTGACGACCGCCAGCAGGTCGCGCGCCTTGGACTGGTAGTTGTCGAAGCTGCCGGCGACCGCCTTGTGGAAGTCGGTGGTGCGCGCCGCCAGCCGCTGGGCCAGCGCCGGATCGATGCGGTTGGCGATGATCCGCAGCATCACCAGGTTGGAGTCGTTGAAGCGCGGATAGCCGGGCGGCAGGCCGACGCCGCGCCGCGCCTGCCAGCGCAGGTCGATTTCCTGGCTCATCTGGTGATGGCATGCATGGCAGTCAAAGACCACCAGTTCGGGGAACACGCCCTGGCGGTTGCGGCTGCCGTCCAGCACCGATTCCAGCATTGCCGCCATCTGCAGCGCCTGGCCGATCGCCCAGACCTGCACGCCCGAGGGCGACTTCTTGCGCTTGCGGTAGTCGTCGTCGACCACGTAGTGCGCGGGCTGGATGGTCGTGAAGGTGTCCAGCTCGAACGGCATGCGCGGATGGCCCGCCCCCATGATCCGGTGGGTGACGAACTTGGTCTGCGAATCGACGCCGAAATGGCAGGAAAGGCAGAGTTTCGCCCGCAGTACGGGGTCGTCGGTCGGGTACAGCCCGGCCTTGATGTTCTCTTCGTGCGTCGCCCCGGCAACATGGGTGCCGAGCCAGCGCCGCGCGCCGCCGTGGCAGGCCTCGCAGCCCACGCCGTCGGAAAGCTGGAACTGCCGGCCGCGATTGTCGGGCGCCACGTTGTCGGCATGGCAGTCCAGGCACAGCTTGGCGGTATGTGCCGCCTCCAGCCCCAGGTTGCGCGCGATCCTCTTGGAGCGTTCGTTCAGCAGCACGGCATAGGCGCGGCTGTGCTTGTCCTCCCGCTGCCAGGTCACGAACTCGTTCTGCAGCACGTTGGAGCCCTTGAAGGGCTCGACGGCCCCGTGGCAGGTGCTGCCGGCGCAGGATGTCACGCCGACATGCGCATCGGCGGCATAGAGCGGTAGTTTCAGGTCCTGGGCCGAGGCCGCCAGCGGCCCTGCGGCCATGATCGCTGCACTCGCCAGCGCGATGCGCGCCACGCGCCAATCCCACCCGTTTCGGAGCACGGCTCTCCCCCTGTCGGCACGGCCGATTTGTCGCATTATGAAGTGCTTGGGCACGGCGGGTAAAGCCCGAAGGCGACGGTGCTATAGAGGGGCTGTCATGGATTTTTCGTCGAATCCCGGCCTCCTCGCCGCGCCGGCCCTGCTGGCCGCACCCTTTGTCGGCAGTTTTGTCGCGACGTTGGCATGGCGCCTGCCGCGCGGGGAGCCGACCGTGCTGGCCCGCTCCGCCTGTCCGGCCTGCGGGACCGCCCTGAATGCCCTCGACCTCATTCCAATTTTCGGCTGGCTGTTGCGGCGCGGCCACTGCCGCGCCTGCGCCGCCCCGATCGCTTCGGCCTATCCGCTGACCGAAATGTCGGCGCTTTTTCTGGCGGCCTGGGCCGCCTGGGTGGTCCCTCCGGGGTTGACGCTGTGGGCAGTCTGCTGCCTGGGCTGGGCGCTGCTGGCGCTTGCGCTGATCGACGCCAGGCACTTCCTGTTGCCGGACCGTCTGACCCTGGGATTGCTGGCGGCGGGGCTCCTTGTCGCCCTGGCCGGCGGCCGCGCCTGGCCGGTGCGGCCCCTGGATGGGGTCCTTGGCGCGGCGACCGGATACTTAGTGCTGCGGCTCGTGGGTTCTGCCTATCGGCGGTCGCGCGGCCGCGAGGGGCTGGGGCTGGGCGACGCCAAGCTGCTGGCGGCCGCCGGGGCCTGGACCGGCTGGATCGGACTGCCCAGCGTCGTCCTGATCGCGGCCCTGGCGGCGCTGGCCTGGGTAGGAGCCGACGCGTTGATTCGCCGCCGGCGGCCGCAACTTGGCCAGCGCATCGCCTTCGGGGTCTTTCTCGCTTTGGGGACGTGGCTTGTCGTACTCTACGGCCCGCTTGACTTCCGGCTTGCGGCGAGGTGAACGGGAACCATCGTGGCGCGCGAGTTGACGGATATCCTTCTATCCCGGGGCAAGCTCGACCGCGGTGGGCTGCAGCGCGCCACGCATCTGCGCTCGGTCAGCGGCGAGCCGATCCACCACATCCTGCCGCGCCTGGGCCTGGTCAGCGAGGAAGACATGGCTCAGGCCCTGGCTGAAAGCCTGGGGCTGCGTCTGGCCGCCAGCGGAGACTTCCCGCCGCGCCCGCTTTTGGCCGACCGCGTTGCCGTCGACTTCCTGCGCCAGTCGCGCGTCCTGCCGATCGCCGAGACGACCTCGGAAATCCGGGTGGCGATGGCCGACCCGCTCGACAGCTTCGCGATCGAGGCGCTGCGCCTGCTCGTCGACAAGGCGATCCAGCCGGTGGTGGCCGTGCCGGCCGAACTCGAGCGTCAGATCGACCGGCTCTACGGCGACGGAAAAGCGCTCGAGGCAGAGCGCCTGCGCGAGTCCGCGGCCGCCCAGGGCGCGCTGGCGCGCAAGCCGGCGGAGAACCAGGACGTCGAGCGGCTCAAGGACCTGGCCAGCGGCGCGCCGGTCATCCGCCTGGTCAACCGCATGATCGCCGAGGCGGTGTCGCGCCGCGCCTCGGACATCCATGTCGAGCCGTTCGAGGGCACCCTGCGCCTGCGCTTCCGCGTCGACGGTCAGCTCCGGCCGATGGAGGCGCCGCCCGCCGAATTGCACCCGGCGATCGTCAGCCGGGTCAAGGTGATGGCCGGGCTCGACATCGTCGAGCGCCGGTTGGCCCAGGACGGCCGCTGCAAGACCACGGTGGAGGGCCGCGAGATCGACCTGCGCGTGTCGATCGTGCCGACCCTGCACGGCGAATCGGTGGTGCTGCGCATCCTCGACCGTGCCCAGGCGCCGCTCGATCTCGGCAAGCTCGGCTTCGCCGACACGGCGCTCAAGCGTCTGGTCGAGGGCCTGAGCCACGGCAACGGCATCATGCTGGTCACGGGGCCGACGGGCAGCGGCAAGACCACCACCCTCTATGCCGGGCTGCAGCGCCTGAACGGCCCCGAGCGCAAGATCGTGACGGTCGAGGATCCGATCGAGTACCAGCTTCCCGGCGTCAACCAGATCCAGGTCAACCAGCGCATCGGGCTTGGCTTCGCCAACGTCCTGCGCTCGGTGCTGCGCCACGACCCCGACGTGATCATGGTCGGCGAGATTCGCGACGTCGAGACCGCGCGGATCGCGGTACAGGCCGCGCTGACCGGCCATCTCGTTCTGTCGACCCTCCACACCAACAACGCCGCCGGCGCGATCACGCGGCTGGTCGACATGGGCGTCGAGACCTATCTTCTGACTTCGGCGCTTCGCGCCATCGTGGCGCAGCGCCTGGTGCGAACGCTCTGCCCGCATTGCCGGACGCCCTACGCCGAATCGGCGGCGGCGCTCCGGGCGATCGGCATCGCCACGGAGGCCGCCGGGGCCGCCACGGCGGCCAAGGACCCGCGCCAGCCGGTGCTCTATCGCGCCAAGGGCTGCGAACGCTGCGGAGGCACCGGCTATCTGGGGCGCAGCTCGGTCGCCGAGGTGCTGCCGCTCAGCGAGCGCATCCGCCGCATGGTGCTGGAGCGCGCGGACGCGGTGGAGATCGAACGCGCGGCGCGCGCCGAGGGCATGCGCACGATGCGCGAGGACGGCCTCGCCAAGGCGCTGGCGGGGCAGACGACGCTGGAAGAGATCCTGCGCGTGACGCAGGCGGAATAGGGCTCGATGGCGCGGTTCCGCTACAAGGCCGTGACGCCCACCGGCGAGGTGGTGGAGGGCGAGATGGAGGCGCTCGCGCGCGCGGCGGCGATCGAGCGTCTGCGCGAGCTGCGCCATCTGCCGGTGCGGGTCGAGGAGATGCCCGCACACGAGGTGCGGGGCTTCCGCGCTCCGCCGCACGAGCGCATCGAACCGGTGCTGGACGCGCCGCCGCCCCAGCCTGCCCCGGCACCCCAACCGGCGGCCGAGCAGGACCGGTTCGAGCCGCCGCCGATCGAACGCATCACGCTGGACCAGGCGGTCGAGGCCCTGCAGGCGGAATTCGCGGCGGCGCCGACGGTCAGGGTGCAGACCGAACCGCCGTTCGAGCAGCCGCCCGCCAATTCCGACGAGCCGCTGGTACTGGACGCCGAAGTTCCGGCCGAGCCTGCGTCCGCCCCCGATCAGGCGCCGGCGGCAGCGGAACCGTCTGCCTCGTCCGCACCCGACGATCGGCCGCCGGCCCAGGACCAGGCGGCGGCCGCCGCGCCGGAAAGCGCGGACGCGCATCCCGTCGAAGGCGAGCCCCCGCCGCTGCGCTGGGACGTCGAGCGCGCCGCGGCGCCGCCCTCCGCCGCCGAGCCGACCGAGCGAGCGGAGGACAGGGGCTGGCTGGAATGGCAGGAAGCCGCCGCTGCGGTCGCTGCGGCCGAAACCCGCCGGTCGGTCCCGCTCGCGGCCGAACCGCGGGCCGAGCCGGCGATCGCGCCCGAGCTCGCCGACCAACGCGACTTTCATGTGCAGGCGGAAACGCCCCCGGCCGATTTGACGTCCGAACCGCCGACCGTCGGCGCCGCAGCGATCGCCCCGGCGGATGTTGCGCCCCGTGCCGAGCCGTCGCGCAAGGCGAAGCGCGCGCGAAAGGCCCTGCCGGCGCGGCTGGCGCCGGTATTCACGCGCGAGCTGCAGGTTCTGCTTTCCGCCGGGCTGCCGGTCGACCGCGCGCTGCGCATCGTCGTCGAGGCGACGACCGACGACCGGGTGGCGGCGGCGGCCGATGCGCTGCTCGCGCGCGTGCGCGGCGGCGCGCTTCTGTCCGAGGCGATGGACGCCATGCCCGATCGCTTCGACGAGTTCCTGCGCACGGCCGTGCGTGCAGGCGAAGCGGGCGGGTCGCTGGCCGAAGTGCTGGACCAGGTCGCTTCCTACCAGGAGCGCGGCCAGCGCCTGGTCCGCTCCGTACGCACCGCGATGATCTATCCCTCGGTGCTCGCCTTCGCGGCGGCGTTCTCGGTCATTCTGCTGCTGACGCTGGTGGTGCCGCAGTTCGAGCTGCTGTTCCGCCAGTCCGCCCAGGTGCCGCCGCTTCCCACGCGCGCGGTCATCGCGGTGTCGGCCTTCCTGCGCGACTGGGGCTGGATCGTGCCGGCCGCCGCGCTGTTGCTGTGGATCGCGCTGCGCTGGCGCTATGCGGACGCGAGGCGCGGCGCGCGGCTGCACCGGCGCATATTGGGCCTGCCGGTCGTGGGACCGGTCATCGCCGGCATATCGGTCGAGCGCCTGTCGCGGTCGTTGGCGACCCTGCTCGCCAACGGCGTCGCGCTGCCCGAGGCGCTGGGGCTGGTGGCCAATACCGTGCCGAACCGGGCGGTGGGGGCGGTCGCCGCCGCAGCGGTCGACCGCGTTAAGCAGGGCGAGCGCCTGGGCGACGCGCTGGAGGAGGGCGGCGCGCTGCCGCCCTTGGCGGTGCAACTGATCCGCGTGGGCGAAGAGAGCGGCAGGCTGGTCGAAATGCTGGCGCGCCTGGCCGACATCTATGCCGGCGAGGTCGACGTGGCGGTGCGTCGCCTGACCGCCGTGATCGAGCCGGCGCTGATCCTGGTCATCGGCGTGGTGGTGGGCGGCATCGTGCTGTCCCTGCTGGCGGCCATCGCCGGCCTCAACGCGCTGGCGCTGTGAGATGGGGTATGGGGTGCGCATGAACGTGCCGGTCTGCATGGGCAACCGTCGGCGTGCCCGCGGCTTCACGCTGGTCGAGCTTTTGGTCGTGCTGGTGATCCTGGCGCTCCTGTTCGGGCTGGTGGTCCCGCGGACGATCGACTATCTCGGCCGCGCCAAGTCCGACGTCGCCAAGCTGCAGATCCAGACCTTGGGCCAGGCGCTCGACCTCTATCACCTCGACAATGGGCGCTACCCGACCCAGGAGGAGGGGCTGAAGGCGCTGCTGGCGCGTCCGAGCAACGCGCCGCGCTGGAAGGGTCCGTACCTCAAGGGCACCGAAGTGCCGCCCGATCCCTGGGGCAAGCCCTATGTCTACGAGCTGCCGAGCAAGCGCGGGCTTCCCTACGACCTCTATTCGCTGGGGGCGGACGGCGCGCGGGGCGGCACGGGCGAGAATGCGGACGTCTTCAACAACTGACGACGCGCAGGCCGGCTTCACGCTGGTGGAGCTGCTGGTCGTCCTCGGCTTGCTGGCGCTGGTCTACGGGATGGTTGCGCCGTCGCTCGGCCGCGCAATCGGGTCCAGCGAGATCCGCATCGCGGCACGCGAGCTGGTCGCGGCGCTGCGCGAGGCGCGCGCGGCGGCGATCGGCGGCGGGCGCGAGGTGCGTTTCGTCGTGGACGGCGCCGCAGGCGCCTACGGGGCGGGCCAGGTGCGGCGGCCGATTCCGCGCGGCTTCGACATCGCGGCCGAGGTGCCGGAGTCGCGCCGCCTGTCGGCGCGCGTCGGCGCGATCGATTTCTACCCGGACGGAGCGTCGACCGGCGGGCAGGTGGTGCTGGCGGGGCGCGGCGGGCCGCGTTTCGCCGTCGCCGTCGACTGGCTGACCGGCCGCGTCTGGCCGGTCGAGTGACGATGCGCGGCGCGGCACCGCGCGCGATCGCGGGCTTCGGGCTCCTGGAGTTGCTGGTGGCCCTCGGCCTGGTCGCGGGCACGATCGCGGCCGGCTTCCAGATCCTGGGCACGGCGGCCCGCGGGACGGCCGATGCGGACCGCTACAGCCGCGCGGTGCTGCTGGCCGAATCGCGCCTGGCCGAGCTCGGGGTGATCGAGCCGCTGCGTCCGGGGGAAACGCTGGGCGAGGCGGGCGGCGGCTATCTGTGGCGCGTATCGGTCAGGCCGCTGGCGGGATACGCACCACCCGCGGCGGCGGCCGACGGGGGCCAGCCGGTCGTGCCGCTGGAGGTCAACGTCACGGTCGCCTGGGACCTGGAGGCGCAGCCGCAAGAGGTGACCCTGACGACCCTGCGCCTGGTGCGGCGCCAGCCATGACCGGCCCACGCCAGCACAGCCGGTCCGGCATGACGCTGGTCGAGCTGATCGTGGCGCTCGGCCTTCTGGCGCTGCTGGTGGGCGCGCTGGCCGCGGCGCTGGGCGTCAGCGCGCGCGGCAGCGTGCTGGTCGAGCGGCGCGCCGAGCACGGCGAGGCGCTGCGTGTCGCGCAGGCGACCCTGCGCCGCTATCTTGCCCAGGCCCGCCCGGTGCGCACGCAGGTCAACCAGCGCGACCAGCTGGTGTTTGCAGGCACGCCGGACGGGGTCGGTTTCGTCGCCGTCATGCCGCCCTGGCCGGGCGCCGGCGGCCTATACGTGGTGCGGCTGTCGCTGGAGGAGCGCGGCGGCACCCGCGCGCTGGTGCTCAGCCGCAAGCCGACCGCGGGCGAGGCGACCGCGGTCGAAGGCGATGCCGAGCGTGCCGTGCTGCTCGAGGGCGTGGCGGCGCTGCGCTGGAGCTATTACGGCGTCGAGGACGGCGCCCGCCAGGGCGCCTGGCGCAGCGAATGGCGCGGGCAGAACGCGCTGCCCAAGCTGGTGCGCCTGGAATTGCGCTTCGCCGATCCCGACGCCCCGGCCTGGCCGGCGCTGATCGTGGCGCTGCCGCTCGACGCGGGGCCGCGATGATCCGGCGTGCGGGCGGCCGGCGCGGCGAGCGCGGCCTGGCGCTGATCACCGTGCTGTGGATGCTGGTGATGCTGTCGGCGGTGGTGATCGGCCTCGGCGTCTCGGCCCGCACCGAGACGCGGCTGGCGCGCAACCATCTCGATGCGGCGCGCGCGCGCCACCTGGCGGAGGCGGGGGTGCAGCGCGCAATTCTGGCCCTGCTCGATCCGCGCGAGGCGGCGCAGCTGCGCCCGGACGGATCGCGCGGCATCGAGTTGCGCCTGGGCGGCGGTAGCGTGCTGGCGACCGTCCAGGACGATTGCGGCAAGATCGACCTCAACACCGGCTGGGGCGAACTGATCCGCGGCGCGGTGCAGGTCGCCGGCGTGGGCGGGCGGGACGCCGACGCCGTTACCGACGCGATCCTGGACTGGCGCGATCCCGACGACCAGCGCCGCACCCGCGGCGCCGAGCGGCGCGACTACGAGCGGGCCGGCAAGGTCGGCCCGCGCAACGGGCCGTTCGCCACGGTCGAGGAACTGCGCGCGGTGATGGGGGTGACGCCCGAACTCTACCGCCGCATGGAGCCGATCGTGACGGTCAATTGCCTGCAGTCCGGCATCGACCCGCGCGTGGCGCCGCTGGCCGCGCTGCGCGCCATCCCCGGCATCCGCGACCGCGAGGTGGAGGAGGTGGGCGCGCTGCGCCGGCGCTCGCTCGAGCGCGGCGACCCGTTGCCGAACGCGTCGCTTTCGGGCATCCAGCGCTACAGCGCGCAATCCCCCGGGTTCGCCTATACGATCCAGGCCACCGCGCGGCTGGACAGCGGCTGGGAGTACCGCTTGGAAGCTCAGGT
>CAYMTM010000099.1:0-4441 GCA_964393375.1 uncultured Rhodospirillaceae bacterium | reverse complement strand
GGCGTCATGGGCGAACCGGTGGGAATGAAACGGCGCGCTGCGGCCTTCCTGGGCTGGTGGCTGGGCGAGTTGCTGGCCCTCCTGCCGCGCGGGTGGCTGCGCGCGCTGGGATTCGGACGCGATCGGCTGCGGGTCGTGGTTTCCGGCACGCAAGCCGCCTTTGTCCTCGAAGGCGCCGGGGCCGAGCGGGAGCTCGGCATGGTGGTCATGGGCGGCCAGGGCGACGGCGACCGGGCCGTGCGCACGATCGACGACGCGCTGCGCGAAATCGACCCGTCGGCCTGCGACGCGCTCGTCCTGCTGGCGGCCGATCGCGCGCTGCGGCGCGAACTGACGATCCCGCGCGTGCCGGACGCCGACCTGCGCCGCGCCGTATCGCGCGAGATCGAGCGCTACACGCCCTTCCGCGCCGAGCAGGTCTACCTGTTCTTCGCCGTCGACCGGCTGAAAAGCGACGACCGCAACATGGCGGTGGCGATCGCCCTGGCGCCGCGCCGCTTCGTCGACCCGGTGGTCGACGGGCTGGTCGCGGCAGGCGTTGCGCGGCCGGCGATTCACGTCGGCATTGCCGGCGTCGGGGCGGCGCTCGATACCCAAGGCAACCCCGTCGCGGCGGGGGGCGGCGGCGAGACGCTCGCCTTCCCGCGCCCGCTCGGCTGGGCGCTTGCCGCCGTCGCGGTGCTGGCCCTGGCGGCGATCGCCGCGCCGACCGTCCGCCTGGCGCTCGCCCGCGCGCCTCTGGCCGAGCGCGCGGCCGCGACCCAGGCCCAGGCCGAGGAGGTCCGCCGGCTGCTGGCGCAGGTCGAGAAGCTCTCGCAGGGGCTCGACGTGATCGTGAAAGCCAAGGCGGAGGCGCCCTCGATCGTGCGGGTGCTCGACCGGATCACGGCGCTGCTGCCGGACGACACCTATCTCGACCAGTTCAACGTCGTCGGCCGCGAGATCGAGATCGAAGGGACGACCCGCGCCAGCGCGGCGCTGGTGCGCCTGCTCGAATCGTCGCCCATGTTCGAGAAGGTCAGCTACGTGGCGCCGGTCACGCGCGATCCCGTGACCGGCGCGGAACGCTTCCATTTCTCGATCCAGTATTCGGGCCGGAAGGCGGCGCCGTGACGCCAGCGCTGGAAGGCCTGACCGACCTGCCGCCGCCGGGCAGCCGGCGCGCCCGGCTGCTCGCCCTGGCGCTTCTGGCGATCGCCGCGCTGGCGATCGCGCTGCTTGTCGTCCTGCCGCTCGGCGCGCTGCGCGCGCGCCTGGCCGGGGACATCGCCGCCTACGGCGACGCGCTTGCGCTCGAAGGCGAAATCGCGCGCCGTCGCGTCGAGCTGCGCGACGCGGCGAAGGCGCTGGGCGATCCCGGCGCGCTCAACGATCTCCTGCTCGCCGGCGGCAGCGACGCGGTCGCCATGGCGGGCCTGCACGAGCGCGCGCGCGAGCTGATCGCCGCGGCGCGCGCCAGCCTCATCAGCATCCAGCAACTGCCGCCGGGCGACGAGGCTGGCCACCGCCGCATCGCGCTGCGCGTGCAATTCGCCGCCGACCTGCCCGGCTTCCAGCGCATCGTCTACGCGCTCGAATCCGGCCGGCCGGCCGTGGTCGTGACAAACCTCTACCTGCGCGCGCGCACCTCGCGGGGCGTCGGGATGATCAATCCGCTCGACATCCAGATGGATCTGCTGGCCTACCGCAAGGACGCGGCGTCGTGACCCCGGCGCGCGCCATCCCGATCGTCCTTTGGGCCGTCGCGGCGATGCTGCTGGGCGCCACGGTCTGGCCGTTCCTGGCGGCGCTGCCCGCCGGCGACGGCGCGCCGGCTGCGTCCAGGCGCGCATCGCAGCCGTTTCTCGCACCCTCGGCGGCCGATCTCGCCCTGCCGCCGCTCGAAACCTTCTCCGAGACGCTCAGCCGGCCGCTGTTCCTGGCGACGCGGCGCCCGCCCTCGCCGCTTGCCGCCCTGCAAGGCCAACCGGGCCCGGCGCCGCAGCCTGAAAAGACCGGCCCGAAGGGCGAGAAGCTCGTGCTCGGCACCTATCTGCTGAGCGGCATCGTCGTCAGTACCGATCAGAAAATCGTCCTGCTGAAGCACGTCACCTCGGGCAAGTCGCTGCGCCTGGCCGAGGGCGAGACGCTGGACGACTGGAAGATCGCCACCGTCGCGCCGGAATACGTGATTCTCCGGCGCGGCGACCGCGAGGAGCGCGTCTCAATCCGTGAGCGCAAATAGGCTGAATCAATTCGCCAGTATAGGGAATCGATCTGGTAGGGCATCGGCCCATCCCTACCATGGCTTGTGGTCGGTGTTGCACGCGCGAATCGGTCGGCGACAAAAAAATTCCCTGTAAAACAAGTGTTTGATCGGTGTCGTTCATCCGTTATATGGTCATGCCTACGCACTCTTATCCATAGGGGTACGCGGGCCTTGTTTCGGCGGGCGGCATTTTTCCTGACCAGCTTGACCCTGGCGGCCTGTACCGCCGGCCCGGTGCGCGAGGTCAGCGAAATCCCGGAAGCCACGGTGATCCCGCCCGGGATCGCCCAGGCCGGCAGCCCGCGCGGCCCGATCGGGGGCACCAATCCGCGCCCGCGCGGCACCCAGGTCGGCAGCCGCACCATCACCCCGCCGATGATCGACGAGCTTTACCTCGGCGGCGGCAAGCCGATCGACGCCAAGGGCGCCCAGCCCGCACGCGGGCCCAAATCGGTGGGCGACATCACGCTGGATTTCAAGGACGCCGACATCCAGGAAGTCGCGCGCGTCATCCTGGGCGACCTCATGAAGGTCAACTACGTGATCGACCCCGACGTCAGTGGCGCGATCACCCTTCAGACCGGCCGGCCGATCAATAAGAGCGCGCTATTGGCCGCGCTGGAGGCGGCGCTGGAGGGACGCGGCGCGCGCGTGGTGACCTTCGGCAACATCTACCGCGTGACCAAGATTCCCGGCGTGTCGGCGATCGCGGTCGGCGGCATCTCGGTCGGCCCCGGCGCGATCCCCGAGGGCGCGGGGCTGAAGATCTTCCCGCTCGAATACATCAACGCCGAGGAGATGACCAAGATCCTGCAGCCCATGCTGCCGGAGGGATCGATCGTCGCCACCGATGCCGAGCGCAACCTGGTCATGGTCGCCGGCACCGGGCCGGTACTGGCCCTGGCGTCGGGCACGGTGAACATCTTCGACGTCGACCAGATGGCGGGGCAGACGGTGTTGCTGACGTCGCTCGAGCATGTCGATGCGCAGACGATGGTCTCCGAGCTCGAGGGCGTGTTCGCCGCCGGCGGCAAGGCAGGGCCGCGTGGCCCGCTCAAGTTCATGGCGATCGACCGGCTCAATGCCGTGATGGTGATCTCGCGCCAAGTCCGCTACATCGAAGAGGCGCGGCACTGGATCTATCGCCTCGACCGCACGCGCAGCGCCAACGAGAACCGCCTGTTCGTCTATTACGTCCAGAACGGCCGCGCGTCGGACCTGGCCAAGACGCTGCGCAACATATTCGCCGAGGGCAATGCCGTCGACACGTCGGTCGACAGCAGCCAGAGCCGGACCATCCGCCGGCCGAACGTGATCCGCACCGAGCCCGACTATCCGCGGACGCCGACGACCACAAGCCCGCAGCCCGCGCAGGGCCTGCCGTCGCAGACCGCCGCCAGGGAGGCGGCGAGCGCCACGCCGTCGACGCCGTCGACCGCGACGCTGGCCGCCCAGACCGGCGGCGGCGAATCCTCCGTGCGCGGGCGCGGCCAGCAGGCCGGCGGCGGTCCGGGCGTGGCCGGCGCGGCGCCGGGGCGCCTCAGCAATGGCGTGCGCATCACCGCCGACGAGAAGAACAACGCGCTGCTGATCGCCGCCACGCCGAAGGACTTCGAGCTGATCCAGGACGTGCTCGACAAGCTCGACCTGATCCCGCTGCAGGTGCTGATCGAGGCGACGATTTTCGAGGTCACGCTGCGCGATCAGCTGAAATACGGCCTGCAGTACCTCATCAGCAACGGTGGGCTGGGCTTCGCCAACGACGGTACGACGGTTCTGACCAGGGGCACCAGCCTGACCGATCTGGCCGCGGCCGCCACCGCCACCTTGCCCGGCTTTGCCTTCACCTTGAACGGCAGCGACCGCGTGCGCTTCGTGCTCGACGCGCTCTCACAGCTGACCGAGGTCAACGTGATCTCCTCGCCGCACGTGCTGGTGCTGGACAACCAGAGCGCGCGGCTGCAGGTGGGCGACGAAGTGCCGATCATCACCCAGTCGGCCACCTCGACCCTGACCAGCAGTCCGCTGATCGTGAACTCGGTCCAGTACCGCAACACCGGGGTGACGCTGGAAGTGACGCCGCGCGTGAACTCCGGCGGGCTGGTGACGATGGACATCGCGCAGGAGGTAAGCGACGTAACGCAGACCACCAGCTCGACCATCCAGTCGCCGACCATCCAGCAGCGCAGCATC
>CAYMTM010000098.1:0-16675 GCA_964393375.1 uncultured Rhodospirillaceae bacterium | reverse complement strand
CGCCGCGCGCCGGGGCCATCCTGACCGCGCTCGGCTTCAAGGCGGTGGCGAAGGGCGACGGGTTCGATGTCCATCCACCGTCCTGGCGCGCGGATGTCGAAGGAGAGGCCGACCTGGTGGAGGAGGTCGTGCGCGTCAACGGCTACGACCATATCGAGGCGGTGCCGATGCCGGCGCCGGCGGTGACGCCCGAGCCGGTGCTGACGCCGGCTCAGCGCCGCGTCGGGCTGGTCAAGCGCCTGCTGGCAGGGCGCGGGATCATGGAGGCCGTCACTTGGTCCTTCATGTCGCGCGCGCGCGCGGAGAAATTCGGCGGCGGCCAGCCGGCCCTGGCGCTCGCCAACCCGATCTCGGCCGATCTCGACCAGATGCGCCCGTCGATCCTGCCCAATCTGCTGCAGGCGGCCCAGCGCAACGCCGATCGCGGGTCGCCGGACGTCGCGCTGTTCGAGGTGGGTCCCGTCTATGCCGGCGACCGGCCGCAGGACCAGTCGATCCACGCCACGGTGGTCCGGCGCGGCAACAACGCGCCGCGCCACTGGGACGCCAGGCCGCGCGCCGTGGACGCCTTCGACGCCAAGGCCGACGCCATGGCGGTGCTGGCGCTTTGCGGCGCTCCGCTCGGCAACGTGCAGGTCGAGGCCAAGCCGCCTGCCTGGTACCATCCGGGCCGCGGCGGGGTGCTGCGGCTAGGCCCCAACGTGCTGGCGAGCTTCGGCGAGCTGCATCCGCGCGTGCTGAAGGCGCTCGATGTCGAGGGGCCGGCGGTTGGTTGCGAGGTCAATCTGACCCTCCTGCCGCTGCCCAAGGCGAAGGCGAGCCGCGCGCGGCCGCTGCTCAAGGCCTCGCCGTTCCAGCCGGTGGTGCGCGACTTCGCCTTCCTCGTGGACGACGCGGTGGCGGCCGAGCAGCTCGTCCGCGCGGCGCGTGGCGCGGACAAGGCGCTGATCGCCGATGTCGGCGTGTTCGACCGCTTCAGCGGGGGCGCCCTGCCGCCGGGCAAGAAGTCGATCGCGATCGCCGTCACCCTGCAGCCCACCGAGGCGACCTTGAGCGAGGGCGAGATCGAGACGATCGCCGCTAAGATCGTGGCGCAGGTGACGAGGGCCACGGGGGGCGTGCTACGCGGCTGAGGGCGCTGGCCATGGCGCTGTCGGCGGCGGCCGCCACGGCGCCGCTGGCGGCGGCGGAGCGGCATCTCTCGGCCTATGGCGAAGCGCTTTACGGCTATGCCGTGGCTCAGCATTGCGACCTTCTGACCCCGCGCGCCGAGCTGGGCTTCGCCGCCGAGGAGCGGCGGCTGGCCAAGGCGGAGGGGCTGGACGGGGAGGGCGTGACCAGGGCGCGCATCGCCGCCGGGATCGCGTTCGCGACCGAGTACCAGAACCGCGGCCTGGGCGGGGCGCGCGGCTGGTGCCGCACCGAGGGCGCCGCGGCCGTCCGGCGCTTCGAGGCGGCGCCGGTCGAATAGAAAGCCGTCCTTCGACAGGCTCGGGACAAGGGGAAGGAGGGCGATCCTCGTCCTGCACCTTTCGAAGATCGAGGGTCGTCGTTGATCGGACCGTTACTACCACCTATGTTGCGCCGCACATGACCGATCTCAGCCACATCCGCAACTTCGCGATCATCGCGCATATCGACCACGGCAAGTCCACCCTGGCGGACCGGCTGATCGAGCGCTGCGGCGGGCTGGACCAGCGGGAGATGCGCGAGCAGGTGCTCGATTCGATGGACATCGAGCGCGAACGCGGCATCACCATCAAGGCGCAGACCGTGCGCCTGACCTACAAGGCCAGGAACGGCGAAACCTACGAATTGAACCTGATGGACACGCCCGGCCATGTCGACTTCGCCTACGAGGTCAGCCGCTCGCTGGCGGCCTGCGAGGGCTCGCTGCTGGTGGTCGATGCCACCCAGGGCGTCGAGGCGCAGACGCTGGCCAATGTCTACCAGGCGATCGACAACAACCACGAGATCGTGCCGGTCCTCAACAAGATCGACCTGCCGGCGGCCGAGCCCGACCGCATCCGCCAGCAGATCGAGGACGTGATCGGGCTGGACGCCTCGCATGCCGTGCCGATCTCGGCCAAGACGGGGCTCGGCATCGACGAGGTGCTGGAGGCGCTGGTCACGCGCCTGCCGCCGCCCCGGGGCGATGCGGCCGCGCCGCTGAAGGCGCTACTGATCGACTCCTGGTACGACGCCTATCTCGGGGTCGTGGCCCTGGTGCGCGTGAAGGACGGCGTGCTCAGGACCGGCGCGAAGATCCGCCTGATGTCCACCGGCGCGACGCACCAGGTGGAGCGCGTCGGGTTTTTCACGCCCAAGCGCCAGCAATGCGACGCGCTGGAGCCGGGCGAGGTCGGCTTCATCACCGCCGGGATCAAGAGCGTCGCGGACTGCAAGGTAGGCGACACGATCACCGAGGATCGAAGGCCCGCGGCCGAGCCGCTGCCCGGCTTCAAGCCCTCGGTGCCGGTGGTGTTCTGCGGTCTGTTCCCGACCGACGCGGCCCAGTACGAGAACCTGCGCGAGAGCCTGGCCAAGCTCCGCCTCAACGACGCCAGCTTCCAGTACGAGCCGGAAACCTCGGCCGCGCTCGGGTTCGGCTTCCGCTGCGGGTTCTTGGGCCTGCTGCATCTGGAGATCATCCAGGAGCGGCTGGAGCGCGAGTTCGACCTGGACCTGATCACCACCGCGCCTTCGGTCGTCTATCGCATCCACCTGACCGACGGGTCGGTCAAGGAACTGCACAATCCGGCCGACATGCCCGACCCGGTCAAGATCGACCACATGGAGGAGCCCTGGATCAAGGGCACGATCTTCGTGCCGGACGACTACCTGGGTGCGGTGCTGAAATTGTGCGAGGAGCGCCGCGGCGAGCAGGTGGAGCTGACCTATGCCGGCAGCCGGGCGATGATCGTCTATCACCTGCCGCTCAACGAGGTGGTGTTCGACTTCTACGACAGGCTGAAATCGGTCAGCCGCGGCTATGCCAGCTTCGACTACCACCTCGAAGGCTATCGCCAGGGCGAGCTGGTGAAGCTGACCATCCTGGTCAACGGCGACCCGGTCGACGCGCTGTCGATGATCGTGCATCGCGGCGCGGCGGAAAGCCGGGGGCGGGCGATGTGCGAGCGGCTGAAGGAGCTGATCCCGCGCCAGATGTTCAAGATCGCGGTGCAGGCGGCGATCGGCGGGCGCATCATCGCGCGCGAGACGATCAGCGCGCTGCGCAAGGACGTGACGGCCAAGTGCTACGGCGGCGACATCACGCGCAAGAAGAAGCTGCTCGAGAAGCAGAAGGAAGGCAAGAAGCGCATGCGCCAGTTCGGGAAGGTGGAGATCCCGCAATCCGCCTTCATCGCGGCCTTGAAGATGGGCGACGGCTGAGCCGCGCCGCTAGTCCCGCAGCCCGCCCTCGCCGCGCCGTCGCTTGCGGCGCTTGTGTTCGCCGCCGCCGAGCAGGCTCAAGCCCAGCAGGGCCCCGCCGGGGATCGCGAACACCAGCACCGCCGGCAGCAGCAGCACCGTGACGATGGCGGGGTCCCACAGCTTCGGCCAGACATAGCGCTGGATGGCGGCCTGGGCCAGGTTCAGGCTCGCGCGGTCGATCCTGAACCACAGCTCGCCCAGGGTGCCGAGGCGCAGTGGCTCGGCGCCCGACCAGCCCACCAGATCGTAGACCAGCGCAGCCGTCGCCGCCGCGATCAGCAGCCAGCCAAGGGCCCGAAGCAGGCGCATGTGCGACCCCCTGGCCGGCAGTCTAACCGCACCGGCATCGCCGGGGTCAAGTATCGGAAAAGACAGGCCTTGCGGCCCGGGCAGCACGATCCGCGCGGCGCGGCTGGCGCGGTTGCCCGCCAGGGCCGCCTCGGCTAGGGTGCGCGCCTCGCACGAAGGTCACGCGCGATGCCGGAGGGGTGGCCGAGCGGTTGAAGGCGCACGCCTGGAGAGCGTGTATACGGGAAACCGTATCGAGGGTTCGAATCCCTCTCCCTCCGCCAGCGCTCACGCGCCGGCACGGGGGCGGCGGGCGGGAAATGCGGCGCGATTGGAACCGCAAGCGGACGCTGATACCCTCGCGGGCGTTCCGCACGATGCAGATCGAACCGCCGGCATGTCCACCCTCATCGATTTGAAAGCGAAGTTGGAGACCGCCTATCCGGCGATGAGCCCGCAATTGCGCACGGCGGCGCGTTTCGTGCTGAAGGAGCCGGTTTATATCGCCCTTTATCCGCTGCGGCGCGTTGCCAGCCGGGCCGGCGTCAGCCCCGCCACATTGGTCCGCCTCGCCAATCAGCTGGGATTCGCCGGCTATCAGGAGTTTCGCGACGCGTTCCGGGCCGGCATGCATTCCGGGATGGGCAGCGCGCGCTATGCCGCGGACGCCAGGACCCTGCTGTCGGCCAAAGGCGCCCGCGCCTTCGCAAAGGTCTATGCGGGCGCCCGCGACCTGCACCAGCGCAACGTGGCCCAGATATTCAGCGACATTCCGCCTGGTGCGGTGGAGGCTGCGGGTCATTGCCTTGCGCGAGCGCGGCGGATCTACATCCTGGGCCTGCGGTCGAACTATGCGGCGGCGTTCTACTTCGCCTATGTCCTGAAAACGTTCGCCGACAACGTCGTGCTGCTGGAAGACCGCATGGGCATGCTGATCGACGAGCTGGGCGATATCGGCCCGCGCGACGCGCTGCTTGCGATGAGCGGCGAACCGTACGCCGCCGATGCGGTGAGGGCCGTGGACTACGCGGCCGACATGCGCGCCACGATCACCGACAATACCCTGTCGCCCATCGCACAGCGGGCCAAGCACGTCTTCGTGGTGCCGACGGTCGGCCCGTCGTTCTACCAGTCGCTGGTGCCGAAACTCGCGTTGCTTGAGTGCCTGGTATGCCTGCTGGTCGCGCGCGGCGGCCGGGCGGCGGTGGAGCGCGTCAAGAAGGAATTCCAGCGTCGCGAACGCTTCGGCGTCTACTGGCGCGACAAGTCGCGCCGCTAGCGGCCGCGACGGACGACCGCGCGACGGCTTGCTTGACGAAACAAATGTTTCATCCGATAAGTGTCGGATGATTTGTTTTATCGGCCCCGCGGGTGGGGCTCGGGTTGGCCGGTCATGGCGCGTGCCGACGTACTGAAGGTCAGGGTTCCCCCAGTGGAGGAGCGCCGGCGGCTGATCGAGGCCGAGCCGCTTCCGGCGAATATCGGCGCGCTGCTCGACGAGGCCGCGGCGGCGGTTCCCGATCAGCTCGCCTGGAATTTTTTCGAAAGCGGGGAAACCGCCACCTATCGCGACGCGCTGGGCCGGGTCAACGCGCTGGCCAACGGCATGGCGCGGCGCGGCATCCGCAAGGGCAGCCACGTCGCGGTGATGCTGCCCAACCTTGCGGCCTTTCCCATTACTTGGCTGGCGCTGGCGAAGCTGGGAGCGGTGATGATCCCGGTGAACATCGCCTATACCCCGCGGGAGATGGAATACGTCCTCGGCAACGGCGACGCGGAGTGGCTGATCGTCCATGCCGACTGTCTGCCGAGCCTGACCGGGATGGCGCGGCCGCCGGGCCTGTCGGACGAGCGCATCTTCGTGCTGGGCGACGCCGCGCACGGCTTCCAGCGCTGGGAATCGCTGGCCGCGGGACAGCCGGCGACGTTCACGCCCAGCGAGCCGGTCGCGCTCGATGACCTGATGAACATCCAATACACCTCGGGCACGACCGGGTTCCCCAAGGGTTGCATGTTGAGTCACCGCTACTGGGTCACGATCGGCAAGGTCAACGCGCGGCGCGACGGGCGGGAATACAAGCGAATCCTGGCCGCTACGCCGTTCTTCTACATGGATCCGCAATGGCTGCTGCTGATGAGCTTCTATCAGCGCGGCACTTACTTCGCCGCGCGGCGGCAGAGCAGCAGCCGGTTCATGTCATGGCTGCGCGAGCACCGCATCCAGTTCTGCCTTTTTCCCGAGATCGTCTTCAAGCAGCCGCCCGATCCGCGCGACCGCGAAAACGAGATCGTCCGTGTCAATGTCTATGGCCTCGATAAACACTGCCAGGCGGCGCTCGAGCAGCGCTTCGACCTCGTCGCGCGCGAGGCCTTCGGCATGACCGAGGTCGGCAGCGGCCTGTTCATGCCGATCGAGGCCGTCGATATGGTCGGATCGGGTTCCTGCGGGAAGCCGAGCCCGTTCCGCGAGGCACGCATCGTCGACATCGACACCGGGCTGCCGGTCAAGCAAGGCGAGATCGGCGAGCTGCAGCTCAAGGGTCCGGGCATGCTGCAGGGCTACTACAAGAACCCGGAGGCGACCGCGGCCGCGTTCCAGGACGGGTGGTTCCGCACCGGCGACCTGTTCCGCCAGGACGAGCGCGGCTACTACTACATCGTCGGTCGGATCAAGGACATGATCCGGCGCGCCGGCGAGAACATCGCGGCGCGCGAGGTCGAAGCGGTTCTGCGCGGCCTGCCCGAGATCGTCGAAGCCGCCGCCGTACCGGTGCCCGACCCCATGCGCGGCGAGGAGGTCAAGGCCTATATCGTGCTGGACCCGTCGCTGACGCCCAAGGACGTGCCGCCCGACCGCATCATCGCCCATTGCGAGGCGAATCTGGCGCGGTTCAAGGTGCCCCGCTTTATCGCCTATTGCGACCAGTTTCCGAAGACGCCTTCCGGCAAGATCGCCAAGAAGGTGCTGACACAGGGCGTGCCCGACCTGCGCCGCGGCAGCTACGACAGGGTCGAAGGCAGGTGGCTGTGAGCGCGACCGGGCTTCCCTTGATCGACTTCAGCAGCCGGCCGCCGGCGCCCGAGTTCGTCAAGACCGGGCCGCACCTCGCCAACTACCGCCGCGTCTACCAGGCCGCCGAGCGCGCCGCGGACCAGGAGAAAGGGGCGAGCAAGTCGCTGCCCGACTACCTGGCGATGTACGAGCAGGTCGGGGCGCGTCACGTGGTTATCAAGGCCCGCGACGTGGAGACCACCTTCGGATTCCGCATCCGCAACGAGGACGTGGCCGCTTTCTGTCGCCGGCATGCGCCGAAATTCATCGGCTTCGCCGGGGTCGATCCCAACAAGGGAATGGTCGCGCTGCGCGAACTGGAATTCGCCGTGAAGGAGCTGGGGCTGCGCGGGCTGAACCTGCAGTGCTTCGAGCACAAGCTGCGCATCAACGATCCACGCATGTATCCGCTCTACGCCAAGTGCATCGAGCTGGACATTCCGGTCAATCTGCATTGCAGCGTTAACTTTTCGGTCGATACCTCGATGGACTACGGCCGGCCGTCCTATCTCGACGACGTGATGGTGCATTTCCCCGAACTCCGGGTCTGCGCCGCGCCGCCCGGTTGGCCCTGGGTGCACGAGCTGGTCGCAGTTGCCTGGCGGCATACCAACGTGTGGATCGGTCTTGCGCCGGTGCGGCCGAAATACCTGGCGGTCGCGAACTCGGGGTACGAGGCGCTGCTGCAGTATGGCAACAGCGTGCTGCAGGACAGGATAATCTTCGGCACGTCCTATCCGCTGCTGCCGCTGGAACGCAGCATCGCCGAGATCGACGCGCTGCCGCTCAAGGATGCATCGAAGCGCAAGTGGCTGCACGACAACGCGGCCCGATTCCTGCGCCTGGACTGAACAAGCCACCTGGCCCGGCGCGACGGGCCGCCAAGAGAGGAGGGAGACGGAACATGTCGAGATTGCATCGAACGGCGACATCGCTTCTGGCCGCGACCGCCTGGGCAGCGGCGATGGCCTGGAACGCCGCGCCCGGCTTGGCGCAGGCGGAACCGCCGAAGCCTGCGCAGATCGTGTTCAACGATTCCGGCGGCGCGATGCAGAGCGCGATGCGGACCGCGTTCTACAACGAGTTCGAGAAGCGCTACGGCATCAAGGTCGTCGCCACCAGCCCGGTCGACCTGGGCAAGCTGAAGGCGATGGTGCAGAGCGGCAATGTGGAATGGACCGTGACCGAGATCGGCGGACAGGACGCGATCCTGGCCGAGGAATCCGGCATGCTGGAGCCGCTCGACCTCAAGATCATCGACCTGTCGAAATACCCGGAACACCTGCGCAACCGCAAGTACGTGTTCCCCAAGGGCGTCTACTCGACGGTCATGGGTTACCGGACCGACGTGTTCAAGGAAGGCAACCGCCCGAAGAGCTGGGCGGACTTCTGGGACGTCCAGAAGTTCCCGGGACCGCGCACCATGCAGAACGCGCCGGTCGACAACCTCGAATTCGCACTGATCGCCGACGGCGTGCCCAAGGACAAGCTGTACCCGCTCGACCTTGACCGCGCCTTCAAGAAGCTGGACCAGATCAAGAAGCACGTGGCGGTCTGGTGGACTACCGGCGCACAGTCGGCGCAGCTGCTGATCGACAAGGAGGCGGTGCTCGGCACGGCCTGGAACGGCCGCTACTACGTGCCGATCTCGCAGGGCGCGCCGCTGGCGATCGAATGGAACCAGGGTGCGGTCAAGGAGTCCTCGTTCGGCATCCCGAAGGGCGCCAAGGACGTGTACTGGGGGCAGAAGTTCCTGGCGCTGGTGGCCGAAGCCCAGCCCCAGGGCGTCTATGCCAACATCATCGGCTACCCGGGCCTTAACCTGGATGCGATCAAGTACACCGAGGCGAAGCTGATCCCCTATCTGCCGACCAACCCGGACCACCTGCCGAAGCAGTTCTGGACCGATCTCGCCTGGTGGAAGCAGAATGGCCCGGCCGTGCAGGAGCGCTGGGCGCGGTGGCTGCTGGAAAAGTAGCATCGGGAGCGATGCCGCAATCTGACAAGGGCCGGGCCGGGACCATGCCGCCGGGCGCCGGGGAGGGCGATCTCGCCCTCACCGGAATCGTCCGGCGGTTCGGGCCGGTCACGGCGCTGGCGGGCATCGACCTGTCGGTCCGCAAGGGCGAGCTGCTGACGATTCTCGGCCCCAGCGGCTCGGGCAAGACCACGCTGTTGAAGGTCGTCGCCGGGTTCGAGACGCCGGACGAGGGCGAGGTGATGCTGGGCGCAAGCCGCATCACCTTCGCGCCCCCGGCCAAGCGCGGCATCGGCATGGTGTTCCAGAACTATGCCCTTTTCCCGCACCTGACCGTCGCCCAGAACATCGCGTTTCCGCTGGAGATGCGAAAGGTCGCCAAGGACGAATGCGCGCGGCGCGTCGAGGAGGCGCTGCGCCTGGTCGATCTGCCCCACCTGGGTGAGCGCCTGCCGCGGCAGCTTTCCGGCGGGCAGCAGCAGCGCGCCGCGCTGGCGCGCGCCATCGTGTTCGGTCCGCGGCTGCTGCTGTTGGACGAGCCGTTCGGGGCGCTCGACCGCAAGTTGCGCGAGCAGATGCAGCTCGAGGTGCGCCGGTTGCAGCGCCACCTCGGCCTGACAGCGCTGTTCGTCACGCACGACCAGGAAGAGGCGCTGATCCTGTCGGACCGCATCGCCGTAATGGACCAGGGCCGGATCGTTCAGCTCGGCACGCCGCAGGAGGTTTACCGCCGGCCGGTCGACCGCTTCGTCGCCGGGTTCATCGGCGAATCGAACCTGTTTCACGCGAAGGTGGCGACGAGCGGCAAGGCCACCGTGAGCGGCAGGCTCCACATCAACCTGCCGCAGAACATTGCGGCGGAGGGCGCCGAGATCGGCCTGTTGCTGCGGCCCGAGCGCCCGCGGCCGCTGGCGAACGGCGACACGGCCGACAATGCCTTCGGCGGCGCGGTGACCGAGGTCGTCTATCTCGGCGAGACCGTCAAGTACCGCATCCGCCTGGACCCGGGCATCGACATCATCGTGCGCTGGCCGTTCCGCGAGACAGGCCAGACCTACGCGGTTGGCGACCGGGTTTCGGTCGGCTGGGCCCGAGACGACCTGCATCCCGTGCGGTGGTCATGACCGCCGCGGCGATCCAGGCCGGTGTCCTCGCGGGCGGATCGCCGCGCTGGTGGCGCACCCATCGCACCGGCGTGCTGCTGTCCCTGGCGGCCGCGCCGGCGATGGCCTTTCTGTTTTGCTTCTACTTCGTCCCGATGGCGATGCTGATGCTGCAGAGCGTCGCCGGCGGCTCGTTCGCGGCATACGAGAAGGCCCTGACCGACGGGCTCTACGTCCGGGTCCTGATCGACACGATGCTGATCGCGGCCTACGTGTCGGCGATCTGCCTTCTGCTGGGCTATCCGGTCGCGTATTTCCTGGCCAGCGCGCCGTCGCCCTGGCCGACCGTCGGCATTCTGTTCGTGCTGCTGCCGTTCTGGACCAGCATCCTGGTGCGCACCTACGGCTGGATGGTGCTGCTGGGCCGCAACGGCATCGTCAACCGCCTGCTGACCGAAAGCGGCCTGATCGCCAGCCCGATCCCCATGCTGAACAACACCACGGGCGTCCTCATCGGCATGGTGCACGTGCTGCTGCCCTATATGGTGTTCCCGATCTACGCGGTGATGCGGCGGGTCGACATGAACCTGGTCGCTGCCGCCGAAGGCCTGGGCGCGCCCGGCTGGCAGATCTTTCGTCGCATCTATTTCCCGCTGACGCTGCCGGGCGTGCTCGCAGGCGTCACCCTGGTCTACATCCTTTCGATCGGCTTCTTCATCACGCCCGCGCTGCTGGGCGGCGGCCGCGTCATCATGATCGCGGTGTTGATCGAGATGCAGGTGCGGCAGTTCCTGAACTGGAGCTTCGCCGCCGCGCTATCGGCTGTATTGCTGGCGGCGACCCTGCTGGTCTACCTGGCGCTGCGCCGCCTGTTCCGGGGCGACTTGCAATGGAACTGATGTCGCGGCGCACCGCGCGGGTCCGGCCCTGGCGCATCGGGCTCTATGCCTGGTGCGGCGCCGTGTTCTTTTTCCTGATGGCGCCGCTGATTGTGGTGTTCCCGATCTCGTTCAGTTCCTCGGCCTACCTGCAGTTCCCGCCGCCGGGCTGGTCGCTGCAATGGTATCGCGCCTATATCGACGACCCGGTCTGGATCGATTCGACCGTCCGCAGCCTCAAGGTCGCGGCCGCAACCACCGTTCTGTCGACCGTGCTCGGCACGCTGCTCGCCTTCAGCATCGTGCGCGGTCGCTACTGGGGCAAGTCCGTCGTCAACCAGCTTTCGCTGTTGCCGCTGATCGTGCCGGTCATCGTCTACTCGATCGCGGTCTACGGCCTGTTCGCCCAGCTCCGCCTGATCGGCGATTGGTACGCGATCGTGCTGGGACATACGGTGCACGCAATCCCCTTCGTCCTGATCGTGGTGGGCGCGGCCTTGCGCACCTACGACGTCAACTACGAGTTGGCCGCGATGAGCCTGGGCGCCAGCCGCTGGACCGCTGTGCGGCGGATCACCCTGCCGCAGATCCGACCGGCCCTGGTATCGGCCATGTTTCTCGCCTTCATCTCGTCCTTCGACGAGCTGGTGGTGGCGATGTTCCTCGGCGGCTCGAATATGACCCTGCCGAAGAAGATGTTCGACAACATCATCAACGCCATCGACCCGACCATCGCCGCCGTCTCGGTACTGCAGATCGTGCTGGTGACCGCTTTGCTGGTGGTCGTCTCGCGGCTCGGCGCCGGCGCAAGCCCGTCGCACTGAAGGCGGGCGCCATGTCGAAGGCGGACGTCCTGGCGCGGCCGATCGCGCCCTTCCCGGAACGGACGCGGCGGATCGAGCGCGAGCCCCTGCCGCGCAACATCGGCGCGCTCTTCGATGCGGCAGCAGACGCCGTGCCCGACCATACCGCCCTGGTCTTCATCGATTCGGGCGAGACCTTCACCTATCGCGCCCTGCGCGGCGGGGTGAACCGCTTGGTCAACGGCCTGCGGTCGATCGGTGTCGGTCGGGGAACGCACATCGGCGTCATGCTGCCGAACATTCCCGAATGGCCGATCACGTGGCTGGCGATCGCGCGGATCGGCGCGGTGATCGTGCCGGTGAACACGCGCTATACCGGGCGCGAGCTGCATCATGCGCTCGACGATGGCGAGGCGGATTGTCTGGTCATCCACGAAAGCTTCCTGCCGGTGCTGGCCGCGGTGCCGCATTCCCTGCCGCGCCTGTCGGGGCGTATCGTCGTCGTGGGGGACACGGCGGGCGAGCATCGGAACTGGCGCAGCCTGGTCGACCGTTTTGGCGCGGAGCTGCCCGCGCTGGACGAACCCGGCCAGGATGACCTGATCAATATCCAGTACACATCGGGCTCCACCGGCCTGCCCAAGGGCTGCATGCTGACGCAGCGCTACTGGCTGCAGGTGGCGAAGACGCATTCCGCCGGCGACGATCAGGTCTATCCGCGCGCCCTGGCGCCGACGCCGTTCTTCTACATGACGCCGCAATGGCTGCTGCTGCTGGCCTTCTACCAGCGCGGCACGCTCTACGTCGCGGCGCGCCAGAGCGGGAGCCGGTTCATGGAGTGGGTGCGGCGCTACCGCATCAGTTTCTGCCTGTTCCCCGGGGCGGCCTACAAGCAGCCGCCGTCGCCGCTGGACCGCGACAACGAGATCATCCGGGTCAGCACCTACGGATTTCCACCCCTGAGTCAGGCAGACTTGGAGCGCCGCTTCGACTTCGTGGCGCGCGAGGCCTTCGGCATGACCGAGATCGGCGCCGGGCTGTCGGTGCCGATCGAAGCGACCGACATGGTCGGGTCTGGTTCGGTCGGCCTGCCCACGCCGTTTCGCGAATGCCGCATCGCCGATATGGAAGGCAACACGCTGGGGCCGGGCGAGGTCGGCGAATTGCTGTTCCGCGGGCCCGGCATGCTGAAAGGGTACTACCGGAATCCCGCCGCGACGGCCGCGGCCTTCCACGGGGAATGGTTCCGCAGCGGCGACTTGGCGCGGCAGGACGGGCGCGGCTACGTCTACATCGTGGGCCGCGCGAAGGACATGATCCGGCGCGCCGGGGAGAACATCGCGGCGCTCGAGGTCGAATCGGTGGTGGGCGGGATGGCGGGCATCGCGGAAGTCGCTGCGGTGCCGGTCCCGGACGATCTGCGCGGCGAGGAGGTGAAGATCCACGTCGTGCTGCAGGCTGGCCAGACGCAGGAATCGCTGCCGCCCGACCGCATCTGGGCGCATTGCGCCGCCAATCTCGCCAGTTTCAAGATCCCCCGGTTCATCGAATACCGCGACGCGCCCCTGCCCAGGACCGGCTCGGACAAGATCGCCAAGACCGAGCTGATCAAGGAGAAGGCCGACCCGGTAGCGGGATGCTGGGACCGGGTGGAACGCCGGCGGCGCTGAACGTGACGCCGGCCTCGGCGCGGATCGTGCAACCCCGTGCGACGGCCGCGACCGGCCAGGCACGGGCCGCTGCCGCATGGCCGTGCGCGCTGCGGCCCGTGCCGCAGTCCCGGGGTGCGCCGCCACGGTGCACACCGCTTGGCAACCTGCTAGTCTTGCCGGCGGCATCCTCCCGCGTCATCGTTTTCCAAGGGACACCATGCGATACGAAGCACCAACGACCGTCAGCGCGGCGGTGAAGCTGCTGGCCGGCAAAGCGGGGATGGCCCGCGTGCTGGCGGGCGGCACGGATCTGCTGGTCCAGATGCGCACCGACCGCGTCGCGCCGGACCTGATCGTCGACGTCAAGCGCATTGCCGCGATGGGAACCATTGTCCCGCGGGCCGGCGGGTTCCGCATCGGCGCTGCCGTGCCGGCCGCGGCGCTGGGCGAGCACAAGGCGCTGCGCCGGGCCTGGCCGGGCGTGGTGGAGGCGGCCAACCTGATCGGCTCAAGCCAGATCCAGTCGCGCGCCACTCTGGCCGGCAATCTCTGCAACGCCTCGCCGGCGGCAGACAGCGTGCCCGCCCTGGCGGCGGCGGGCGCGTCTGCGCTCATCGCGGGGCCGCGCGGAAGGCGCAGGTTGCCGGTCGAAGCTGTTGCCGTCGCCCCGGGGAAGACCTCGCTTAAGCGGGGCGAGCTCGTCGAGGCGATCGAGCTGCCCAAGCGCCCGCCGCGCACCGGCGACGCCTATCTGCGCTTCATCCCGCGCAGCGAGATGGACATTGCGGTCGTGGGCGCCGGCGTGTGCCTGACGCTCGACGCCAGGGGGGTGTGCACGGCCGCGCGCGTGGCGCTGGGCGCGGTCGCGGAGCGGGTGATCCTAGTGCCCGATGCCGCCGCGGCGCTGGTCGGCACCACGGTGGACGCAGCGGCGCTGAGGCGCCTGGCCGAGGCGGCCTCGGCGGCCTGCCGGCCGATCGACGACAAGCGCGGCACCAAGGAGTTCCGCATCAAGGTCGCGGGCGTCCTGGCGCGCCGCGCGGCCGAAATCGCGCTGCAACGCGCACGGGGGAAATAGGCGATGTCCAAGGTCCGCGTATCGACCACCATCAACGGCGATGCCGTCTCCTATCTGTGCGATGCGGACGAGACGCTGCTCGACGTGCTGCGCGACCGTCTCGGCCTGACCGGCAGCAAGGAGGGTTGCGGCACCGGCGATTGCGGCGCGTGCAGCGTCACGCTCGACGGCCGGGTCGTCTGCTCCTGCCTGGTGCTGGGGGCGGAGGCGGAGGGGCGCAAGATCGGCACGGTCGAAGGCATCGCTGCGGGCGACAGGCTGCATCCGCTTCAGGAGAAGTTCCTGGAGTTCGCGGCCCTGCAGTGCGGGGTCTGCACGCCCGGGTTCCTGGTCGCGGCCAAGGCGTTGCTCGACCGCAATCCGAATCCGAGCGAAACCGAGATCCGCTTCGGCCTGGCCGGCAACCTGTGCCGCTGCACGGGCTACGACAAGATCGTGCGCGCGGTCCAGGCCGCGGCCGCCGAGATGAGAAGGGGCTGAACCATGCCGCTCGATACGCAGATTGACCCGGCGACCCACAAGTTCAAGCTGGTCGGCACCCGCCCGCTCCGGCCCGACGGGGTCGACAAGGTCACCGGCCGCGCCAGGTTCGGCGCCGACGCCAGCGCGCCCGGCATGCTGGTGGGCCGCATTCTGCGCAGCCCCCATCCGCACGCGCGTATCCGCAAGATCGACACGTCCAGGGCCGAACGGCTCGCCGGCGTCAAGGCGATCGTCACCAGCAGGGACTTTCCCGAGGCCAAGGCCGCGCTGCGCGACGTGATGCGCAACGTGATGGCGCACGACAAGGTCCTCTACGATGGGCATGCGGTGGCGGCGGTCGCCGCGACCAGCGCGGCCGTCGCGCGCCAGGCGCTCAGATTGATCAAGGTCGACTACGTGATCCTGCCGCACGTGACCGACGTCGACGAGGCGATGAAGCCGGGGGCGCCCGTGCTGCATCCCGACATGATCACCGAGCACGTCGAGCCCGCGCCGAAGAAGGCCTCGAACGTCGCTTCGCGGTGCGAGTTCGGGCACGGCGATCCGGAGATCGGCTTCAAGCAGGCCGACGTGGTGATCGAGCGCAGCTTCCGCACGGAAGCCACGCACCAGGGCTATATCGAGCCGCATGCCTGCCTTGCCAGCGTGAGCAGCGACGGGCAGGGCGAGCTGTGGGTGTGCACCCAGGGCCACTACATGGTGCGCAACACCTGCGCCGAGCTGCTGGGCATGGACGTCTCCAAGCTCCGCGTGACCGCGTCGGAAATCGGCGGCGGTTTCGGGGGCAAGACGACGGTGTTCATCGAGCCGGTCGCGCTGGCGCTGTCGCGCAAGGCCGGCAAGCCGGTCAAGATCGTCATGTCGCGCGAGGAGGTGTTCCGCGCCTCGGGCCCGACCTCCAGTTCCAGCATGAAGGTCAAGATCGGCGTGACCAGGGATGGGCGCATCACCGGCGCCTGGGCCGATATCCGCATGCAGGGCGGCGCCTTCGCCGGGTCGCCGGTCGAGTTGGGCGCGATGTCCGCTTTCGCCTGCTACGACTTGGAGCACGTCAAGGCCGTGGGCTGGGACGTCGTCACCAACCGGCCGAAGCAGGCGGCCTATCGGGCGCCCGGCGCCCCGATGGTCGCCTTCGCGGTCGAGAGCTTGCTGGACGAATTGGCGCAGAAGATCGGCATGGACCCGATCGAACTGCGCCTGAAGAACGCCGCCAAGGAGGGCACGCAGTCCTCCTATGGGCCGAGATACAACCGCATCGGCCTGAGGGCGTGCCTGGAGGCCGCGCGAAACCACCCCCACTACAAGGCGCCACTGGGGCCCAACCAGGGGCGTGGCGTCGCCGCCGGATTCTGGTTCAACTTCGGCGGCCAGACCTGCGTGTCGCTGAACGTGAACATCGACGGGACGGTGGCGCTCGCGGTCGGAACCCCTGATATCGGCGGGTCGCGCGCGTCGATGTGCCTGATCGCGGCCGAGGAACTGGGCATTCCTTACGACAAGGTGCGCGCAATCGTCGCCGACACCAGTTCGCTCGGCTACAACGACATATCCGAGGGCAGCCGCGTGACCTTCTCGACCGGGCTGGCGACGATCCAGGCCGCGCGCGACGCCATCGGCAAGCTGTGCGCGCGTGCCGCCAAGATCTGGGGCATCAGCCCCGAGGCCGTGGTGTGGGAGAACGGGCCCTCGATGGCGCCTTTAACGGCCATCGGGTTCGAGTCGACCTCGCCGATGCCCGTGATGCCCGCGTCGGTTTCGACGCGCACGATCAGGGCATCCTGGCCGCTGTCGCAGAGCTCGCGAACGTGCTGCTGGCGGAGGTAAATCGCTTCAACTTTGGTGATTTTCATGGCGGATCCGGCGGCCCTCCCCCTACGGCCGCGGAGAGGCGTCCGCGCTTCCCCGGATTGTATCCCGGACGCGGC
>CAYMTM010000097.1:13364-16682 GCA_964393375.1 uncultured Rhodospirillaceae bacterium | reverse complement strand
TGGTTAGAGCGCCGGCCTGTCACGCCGGAGGCCGCGGGTTCAAGTCCCGTCGCTCCCGCCACCCACCTCCAGCCGAGATTCTGCAGTCAGGGTTCGCAAGCGCGCGGGGCGTCCGCCATTGCCGCGCCGGGGCTGCAGCGACCCGCGGATGGTGCGCCGCGCCAACGCCACACGGCGCCGGTAACCGCCGGGAATCGCCACGGATTCGCTTCCCTTCCCGGGGGCCCAAGCCTATAGTCCGGTCGGTGGTGAGGGGCGTCGTTCCCGCGGCGCAACATGGTCCGCCGGCCGCGCCTGCGGCGGGTCAAAGGGACAAGATCGATGGACGCGATGCTGCGCGAGTACCTGCCGATCCTGATCTTCCTCGGGATCGCGGTGGCGATTTCCGGGGCGGCGGTCCTGCTGTCCCTGGTCGCCGGTCGCCAGCGCCCGGACCCGGAAAAGCTCTCGGCCTACGAATGCGGCTTCCCGTCCTTCGAGGACGCGCGCCGGCGCTTCGACGTGCGCTTCTACCTGGTCTCGATCCTGTTCATCATCTTCGACCTCGAGGTGGCGTTCCTGTTTCCCTGGTCGATTGCGCTGGGCGACGTGGGCGTCTACGGCTTCTGGTCGATGATGCTGTTCCTCGCCGTGCTGACGATCGGCTTCATCTACGAGTGGCGCAAGGGAGCGCTGGAATGGGAGTGATCCGGCCCGCGGACATGGCCCCGCTGCCGCCGGGCGCGGCACAGGACGCGGCGCTCAAGGGCGTCACCGACGAGCTGTCGGACAAGGGCTTCGTCATCGCCCAGGTCGACAAGCTGGTGAACTGGGCGCGCACCGGCAGCCTTTGGCCGATGACCTTCGGACTGGCCTGCTGCGCGGTCGAGATGATCCACGCCTATATGAGCCGCTACGACCTCGACCGCTTCGGGGTGGTGCCGCGCGGCAGCCCGCGCCAGTCCGACGTGATGATCGTGGCGGGCACCCTGACCAACAAGATGGCGCCCGCCCTGCGCAAGGTCTACGACCAGATGGCCGAGCCGCGCTGGGTGATCTCGATGGGCTCCTGCGCCAATGGCGGCGGCTACTACCACTACTCCTACTCGGTCGTGCGGGGCTGCGACCGCGTCGTGCCGGTGGACATCTACGTGCCGGGCTGCCCGCCGACGGCCGAGGCGCTGCTCTACGGAATCCTGCAATTGCAGAAGAAGATCCGCCGCACCGGCAGCATCGCGCGCTGACCAGGCACCTGGACGGAAGCGGCGATGACGGAGACCCTGAAGGAACTCGGCCAGCATGTCGCGCAGGCGCTGCCCGGCGCGGTCAGCGGGCATGGCGTCGCCCAGGGCGAGCTGACCATCGCGGCCGAGCGCGAGCGCATCGCCGACGTCCTGCGCTTTCTGCGCGACGATCCGCGCTGCCGCTTCAAGGTGCTTGTGGACGTGTGCGGCGCCGACTATCCCGAGCGTCCACAGCGGTTCGAGGTGGTCTATCACCTGCTCAGCATCGAGCATAACCGGCGCGTGCGGGTGAAGGTCGCGACCGACGAGGCGACGCCCGTGCCCTCGGTCGTCCCGGTTTTCAATTCCGCCAACTGGTTCGAGCGAGAGGCCTGGGACCTCTACGGCATCCTGTTCGCCGACCATCCCGACCTGCGCCGCATCCTCACCGACTACGGCTTCGAGGGCCACCCGCTGCGCAAGGATTTCCCGCTGACCGGCTTCGTCGAGGTGCGCTACGACGA
The DNA here is from genome assembly GCA_964393375.1 of uncultured Rhodospirillaceae bacterium. GTDB lineage: Bacteria > Pseudomonadota > Alphaproteobacteria > JAEULC01 > JAEULC01 > JAEULC01. Next base: position 14,956 of record CAYMTM010000097.1, on the reverse strand, counting down.
CGAGAAGAAGCGCGTGGTCTACGAGCCGGTGCGCCTGACGCAGGACTTCCGCAGCTTCGAATTCCTGAGCCCGTGGGAAGGCATGACCCGCCAGATCCTGCCGGGCGACGAGAAGGCGCAGGGCGCGCCACCGCCGCCAAAGCCCGGAGGGGCCGCCTGATGGCCGAGCCGCAGCAGCACATCAAGAACCTGACGATGAACTTCGGGCCGCAGCACCCGGCGGCCCATGGCGTGCTGCGCCTGGTGCTCGAGATGGACGGCGAGATCGTCGAGCGCGCCGACCCCCATATCGGCCTGCTCCATCGCGGGACCGAGAAGCTGATCGAGTACAAGACCTACCTGCAGGCGGTGCCGTATTTCGACCGGCTCGACTACGTGGCGCCGATGAACCAGGAGCACGCCTTCGCGCTGGCGACCGAGAAGCTGCTGGGCATCAAGGTGCCGCCGCGCGGCCAGTATATCCGCGTGCTCTACTGCGAGATCGGCCGGCTTCTGAACCACCTGCTCAACATCACCACCTTCGCCATCGACATCGGCGCCATCACGCCGGCGCTGTGGGGCTTCGAGGAGCGCGAGGTGTTGATGGAGTTTTACGAACGCGCCTCGGGCGCGCGGCTGCACGCCGCCTATTTCCGGCCGGGCGGGGTGCACCAGGACCTGCCGGCGGGGCTGCTGGACGACATCCACAAGTACTGCGACCGGCTCCTCAAGCTGGTCGACGACCTCGAAACGCTGCTGACCGAGAACCGCATCTTCAAGCAGCGCACCGTCGATATCGGCGCCGTCAATCCGGCAGACGCGCTCGACTGGGGTTTCTCCGGGCCGATGCTGCGCGCCTCGGGCGTCGCGTGGGACCTGCGCAAGCAGCAGCCCTACGACGCCTATGCCGACATGGATTTCGACATTCCGGTGGGCAAGACCGGCGACTGCTACGCGCGCTACCTGGTGCGGATCGAGGAGATGCGCCAGTCCGTGCGCATCATGCGCCAGGCGGTGGAGAAGATGCCGGAGGGCGCCGTGCAGACCGAGGACCACAAGGTCACGCCGCCCAAGCGCGGCGACATGAAGCGCTCGATGGAGGCGCTGATCCACCACTTCAAGCTCTATACAGAGGGCTACCACGTGCCGGCCGGCGAGACCTATGCCGCGGTCGAGGCGCCGAAGGGCGAGTTCGGCGTCTACCTGGTGGCGGACGGCACCAACAAGCCCTATCGCTGCAAGATCCGCGCGCCCGGCTTCGCGCATCTGGCGGCGACCGACTTCATGTCCAAGGGCCATATGCTGGCGGACACCGTCGCCATCATCGGCTCGATGGATGTCGTGTTCGGCGAGATCGACCGATGAGCACGCCCACGGAGAAATTCGCGTTCACGGCCGAGAACCTGGCGACGGCGAAGAAGATCATCGCCAAGTACCCGCCAGGCCGGCAGGCGAGCGCCGTCATGCCGCTGCTGGCCCTGGCGCAGAAGCAGCACGACAACTGGCTGCCGCAGGCAGCCCTGGAATACGTGGCGGACATGCTCGGCATGGCCCCGATCCGCGTGCACGAGGTGGCGAGCTTCTTCCCGCATTTCCACGTCTTTGCGAGCGAC
>CAYMTM010000097.1:7279-13354 GCA_964393375.1 uncultured Rhodospirillaceae bacterium | reverse complement strand
GTGGCGAGCTTCTACACCATGTACAACCTGGCGCCCGCGGGCCGCGTGCAGGTGCAGGTCTGCACCACGACGCCCTGCTGGTTGCGCGGCTCGGACGCGATCGTGAAGGCCTGCGAGAAGGCGCTCGGCATCAAGTGCGGCGAAGTGACCAAGGACGGCAAGTTCGGCCTCAAGGAAGTCGAATGCCTGGGCGCCTGCGTCAACGCGCCGATGATGCAGATCGGCGAGGACTACTACGAGGACCTCGACGCGGCCAGCGCCGCCAGGATCGTCGAGACGCTGAAGGCCGGCGGCAAGCCCAAGCCCGGGCCGCAGGGCGAACGCCGCACCTCCGAGCCGCTGGGCGGCCCGACCACGCTGACCACCTTGACCTTCGCGGAGAAGTCCTGATGGCGTTGCAGGACAAGGACCGCATCTTCACCAACCTCTACGGCCGGCACGACTTCCGGCTGAAGGGCGCGCGGTCCCGCGGCGACTGGGACGGCACCAAGGCGCTCCTGGAGCGCGGGCGCGACACGCTGATCCAGCAGATCAAGGATTCCGGCCTGCGCGGGCGCGGCGGGGCGGGCTTCTCGGCCGGCCTCAAATGGTCGTTCATGCCGAAGAAGTCGGACGGCCGCCCGCATTACCTGGTGGTCAATGCCGACGAGGGCGAGCCCGGCACCTGCAAGGACCGCGACATCATGCGCCACGACCCGCACAAGCTGGTCGAGGGCTGCCTGGTCGCCGGTTTCGCCTGCGGGGCCAACACCTGCTACATCTACATCCGCGGCGAGTTCGCGCGCGAAGCCGAAAACCTGCAGATCGCCATCGACGAGGCATACGAGGCCGGGCTGATCGGCAAGAACGCTTGCGGTTCGGGCTGGGACTACGACATCTACCTGCACCGCGGCGCCGGCGCCTATATCTGCGGCGAGGAAACCGCGCTGATCGAAAGCCTGGAGGGCAAGAAGGGCCAGCCCCGGCTGAAGCCGCCGTTCCCGGCCGGCGCCGGCCTCTATGGCTGCCCGACCACGGTCAACAACGTCGAGACCATCGCCGTCGTGCCCACGATCCTCAGGCGCGGCGCGGCCTGGTTCGCCGGCATCGGCCGGCCCAACAACACCGGCACCAAGGTCTTCTGCATCTCCGGCCACGTGAACAAGCCGTGCAACGTGGAGGAGGAGATGGGCATCCCCCTGCGCGAGCTTATCGAGCGCCATGCCGGCGGGGTGCGCGGAGGCTGGGACAACATCTACGCCTGCATTCCCGGCGGCTCGTCCGTGCCGGTGGTGCCGAAGTCGGTCTGCGACACGCTGCTGATGGATTTCGATTCCTGCCGCGCGGCCCGCAGCGGGCTCGGCACTGCCGCGGTCATCGTGATGGACAAGTCGACCGACATCGTGAAGGCGATCGCGCGGCTGTCGAAGTTCTACATGCACGAGAGCTGCGGCCAGTGCACGCCCTGCCGCGAGGGGACGGGCTGGATGTGGCGCGTCATGGAACGCATGGTGCGCGGCGACGCCGATCCGAGCGAGATCGACATGCTGCTCGAGGTCTCCTACCAGGTCGACGGCCACACGATCTGCGCGCTGGGCGACGCGGCGGCTTGGCCGATCCAGGGCTTGATCCGCCACTTCCGGCCCGAGATCGAGCGGCGGATCGCCGAGCGGCGCGGGCGGCGGCTGGAAGCGGCGGAGTAGGGACCATGCCGAAACTGACGGTCGACGGCATCGAGGTCGAGGTGGAACCGGGCACGACCGTGCTGCAGGCCTGCGAGCGCGTGGGCGTCGAGATCCCGCGCTTCTGCTACCACGAGCGCCTGTCGATCGCCGGCAACTGCCGCATGTGCCTGGTCGAGCAGGAGAAGGCGCCGAAGCCGATCGCCAGCTGCGCCATGCCGGTCATGGAAGGCATGGTGATCAAGACCGATACGCCGATGGTCCGGAAGGCGCGCAAGGGCGTGATGGAGTTCCTGCTGCTGAACCATCCGCTCGACTGCCCGATCTGCGACCAGGGCGGGGAGTGCGACCTGCAGGACCAGGCCATGGCCTATGGCATGGACCGCGGGCGCTATGCCGAGAACAAGCGCGCGGTGCGCGACAAGTACATGGGGCCGCTGATCAAGACGATCATGACCCGCTGCATTCACTGCACGCGCTGCGTGCGCTTCGCCACCGAGGTGGCGGGGGTGGAGGAGCTGGGCGCGCTCGGCCGCGGCGAGCACATGGAGATCACCACCTACCTGGAGAAGGCGCTGGCGTCCGAGGTCTCCGCCAACGTCGTCGACCTTTGCCCGGTCGGCGCCCTGACTTCCAAGCCCTACGCCTTCAACGCGCGGCCTTGGGAATTGCGCAAGACCGAGAGCGTCGACGTGATGGACGCCGTCGGCAGCAACATCCGCGTCGACACGCGCGGGCGCGAGGTGATGCGCGTCCTGCCGCGGCTGAACGAGGACGTGAACGAGGAGTGGATCTCCGACAAGTCGCGCTATGCCTGCGACGGGCTACGCCGGCAGCGTCTCGACCGGCCTTATCTGCGCCGCGACGGCAAGCTGGTGCCCGTGACCTGGCGCGAGGCGCTGGGCGCGGCGGCGGAGAAGCTGAAGGCGACCCGGCCCGATCGCGTCGCTGCCATCGCCGGCGACTTGTGCGACGCCGAGTCGATGTTCGCGCTCAAGGGGCTGATGGCCGCGTTCGGCGTGCCCAACCTGGAATGCCGCCAGGACGGCGCAAAACTGCCCGCGGCCGCGCGCGGCGACTACCTGTTCAACACCACCATCGCCGGGATCGAGCGCGCCGATGCCTGCCTGCTGGTCGGCACCAACCCCCGCTGGGAGGCCGCGCTGGTCAACACGCGCCTGCGCAAGCGCTACCTCGCGGGCGGGTTCAAAGTGGCCAATATCGGGCCGGTGCTGAACCTAACCTTCCCGGTCGAGACGCTGGGGGATGGGCCGGCGACGCTGGAGGCGATCGCCGCCGGCACGCATCCTTTCGCCGACGTGCTGAAGAACGCCAAGGCGCCGATGCTGATCCTTGGCATGGGCGCGCTGGCGCGGCCCGATGGGGCTGCGATCTACGCGCTGGCGCGCAAGATCGGGGACGGCCTGCAGCGCGATGGCTGGAACGGATTCAACGTGCTGCACACCGCCGCGGCGCGGGTGGGCGCGCTCGACCTCGGCTTCGTGCCGACCGGCAAGCTCGGCGATATCGGCGCGATCCTTGATGCCGCGGCCGCCGGCGGGCTGGACGTGGTCTATCTGCTGGGCGCGGACGAGATCGACATGCGCCGCCTCGGCAAGGCCTTCGTGATCTACCAGGGCCACCACGGCGACGCCGGCGCGCACCGCGCCGACGTGATTCTGCCGGGCGCCGCCTATACCGAGAAGAACGGCACCTATGTCAACCTGGAAGGACGCGTGCAGCTCGCCAAGCTCGCATCCACCCCGCCGGGCGAGGCGCGCGAGGACTGGAAGATCGTCCGCGCCCTGTCGGAAGCCGGGGGCAAGACCTTGCCCTACGACACGCTCGGTGGCCTGCGCCAGGCGTTGGTCAGGGCGCATCCGACCTTCGCCCGCCCGGGAAGGCCGGAGCCGGCGCGGTTGGCCGCCTGGGGCGTGGCGGCCGGCACGCCTTCGCCCGCGCCCTTCGTCCATCCGATCGCGAACTTCTACATGACCGACCCGATCAGCCGCGCCTCGGCCACCATGGCCGAATGCACCGCGGCCCTTCTCGGCGGCGGCGCCAGGGGGACCGGCACCCATGGCTAGCCTGTTCTGGGCCCATGTCTGGCCGATCGCCTTCATCGTGATCCAGATCGCGGTGGTGGTGGGCGTCATCCTGTTTTGCGTCGCCTACCTGACCTATGCCGAGCGCAAGGTGCTGGCGGCGATGCAGCTGCGGATGGGACCGAACGTCGTCGGGCCCTTCGGCCTGTTCCAGCCGATCGCGGACGGACTCAAGCTCCTGACCAAGGAAACGGTGATCCCATCGGGCGCGAACCGCATCCTGTTCGTCGCTGCACCGATGCTCACCTTCATCCTCAGCCTGATCGCCTGGGCGGTGATCCCGTTCGGCGCGGGCATGGTGATCGCCGACATCAACGTGGGCATCCTCTACCTGTTCGCGATCTCCTCGCTCGGCGTCTACGGCATTGTGGTGGCGGGCTGGGCCAGCAACTCCAAGTATGCCTTCCTCGGCGCGCTGCGCTCGGCGGCGCAGATGGTGTCCTACGAGGTCTCGATCGGCTTCGTGATCATCACCGTGCTGCTGTGCGCCGGTTCGATGAACATCTCCAAGATCGTCGAGGCGCAGAAGACGGTCTGGTTCTTCATTCCGCTGTTCCCGATGTTCATCCTGTTCTTCATCTCAGGGCTCGCGGAGACGAACCGCACGCCGTTCGACCTGGTGGAGGGCGAGTCCGAGCTGGTCGCCGGCTACTTCGTCGAATACTCGTCGATGACCTTCGCGCTGTTCTATCTCGGCGAGTACGCCAACATGATCCTGATCAGCGCGATGACCGCGATCCTGTTCCTGGGCGGCTGGCTGCCGCCATTCGACATCGCGCCGTTCAATTGGATTCCCGGCCCGGTCTGGTTCTTCGCCAAGACCTGCCTGGGGCTGTTCGTGTTCCTGTGGGCGCGCGCCACCCTGCCGCGCTACCGCTACGACCAGCTGATGCGGCTCGGCTGGAAGGTGTTCCTGCCGTTCTCGCTGGCCTATGTCGCGCTGGTGGCGGGCGTGCTGGTCTACGGCGGCCTGGTCTAGAGGGAGAATCGCCATGGCAATGCTGGACCGCGTCGCGCGCAGCTTCCTGCTGGCGGAACTCGCCAAGGGGCTGGGGCTGACCTTCAGCTACATGTTCAGGCCGCGCGTGACCATCAATTACCCGTTCGAGAAGGGGCCCTTGAGCCCGCGCTTCCGCGGCGAGCACGCGCTGCGCCGCTATCCCAACGGCGAGGAGCGCTGCATCGCCTGCAAGCTGTGCGAGGCGATCTGCCCGGCCCAGGCCATCACGATCGAGGCCGAGCCGCGCGAGGACGGCAGCCGGCGCACCACCCGCTACGACATCGACATGACCAAGTGCATCTACTGCGGCTTCTGCCAGGAGGCCTGCCCGGTGGATGCGATCGTCGAGGGCCCGAACTTCGAGTTCGCGGCCGAGACTCGCGAGGAGCTCTACTACAACAAGGACAAGCTGCTCGCCAACGGCGACCGCTGGGAAGCCGAGATCGCCGCCAACCTCGCCGCCGACGCGCCGTACCGGTGAGAAGATGATCATCCAGGCGCTCGCCTTCTACATGTTCGCCGCGGTGGCGGTGGCTTCCGGCGTGATGGTCATCGCCTCGCGCAATCCGGTCCATTCCGTGCTGTTCCTGATCCTGGCCTTCTTCAACGCGGCCGGACTGTTCGTGCTGCTGGGCGCCGAGTTCCTGGCGATGACCCTGGTGATCGTCTATGTCGGCGCCGTCGCGGTGCTGTTCCTGTTCGTCGTGATGATGCTCGACATCAACTTCGTGGCGCTGCGCGAGGGTTTCCTGCGCTACCTGCCGGTGGGGGCGGCGATCGGGCTGTTGCTGCTGGCCGAGCTGCTGCTGATCGCGGGAAGCTGGACCTTCGCGCCCAAGGCCAAGGCGATCGCCGATGCGCCGATCAAGCCGCCCGAGGAAATCAGCAACGCCGCGGCGCTCGGCCGCATCCTCTATACCGACCATATCTACCTGTTCCAGGCGGCGGGCCTGATCCTGCTGGTGGCGATGGTCGGCGCGATCGTGCTCACGCTGCGCGAGCGGGTGGGCGTGCGCCGCCAGCGCATCGGCGCCCAGCTCGCGCGGCGACGCGAGGAAGTGATCGAAATCCGCAAGCTTCCGGCGGGCGGGGCGGGGGAGTAGGGCCATGACCATCGGCCTCGGCCACTACCTGACGGTCGCCGCGATCCTGTTCACCACGGGCATCTTCGGCATCTTTGTCAACAGGAAGAACGTCATCATCATCCTGATGTCGGTCGAGTTGATGCTGCTGGCGGTCAACATCAACCTGGTGGCGTTCTCGGCCTTCCTGGGCGACCTGGTGGGCCAGGTCTTCGCCATGTTCGTGC
>CAYMTM010000097.1:276-7269 GCA_964393375.1 uncultured Rhodospirillaceae bacterium | reverse complement strand
TGCTGACCGTCGCGGCGGCGGAGGCGGCCATCGGCCTTGCGATCCTGGTCGTCTATTTCCGCAACCGCGGGACGATCGAGGTCGAAGACATAAACCTGATGAAGGGTTAGTGCGCGACGATGTTCGTCCTCTGCATCTTCCTGCCGCTGGTCGCGGCCGTCATCGCCGGGTTGTTCGGCCGGCTGATCGGCGACCGCGGCGCGCAATACGTTACCTGCGGGGCGCTTATCGTCTCGGCGCTGATCTCGCCCTTCATCCTCTACGACGTCGCCATCCTCGGCCATGCGCGCGACATCCAGCTCGTCAGCTGGATCGCCTCGGGCGACCTCGAGCTTTCCTGGGCGCTCAAGTTCGACTCCTTGAGCGCCGTGATGGTGTTCGTGGTCAGCGTCGTCTCGGCGCTCGTCCACGTCTATTCCGTCGGCTACATGAGCCACGACCCGCATATCCCGCGGTTCATGGCCTATCTCAGCCTGTTCACCTTCTCGATGCTGATGCTGGTGACGGCCGACAATTTCGTGCAGATGTTCTTCGGCTGGGAAGGCGTCGGCCTGTGCTCGTACCTGCTGATCGGGTTCTGGTATCACAAGCCTTCGGCCAACGACGCGGCGATCAAGGCCTTCATCGTCAACCGCATCGGCGACTTCGGCTTCGCGCTTGGCATCTTCGGCACGTTCCTGCTGTTCCAGTCCGTCAGCTTCGCCGACGTGTTCCAGGCCGTGCCGGGCAAGGCCGAGGCAAGGCTGCATTTCCTGGCCTGGGACTTCCACGCGCTGACCGCACTGTGCCTGCTGCTGTTCGTGGGCGCGATGGGCAAGTCGGCGCAGTTGGGTCTGCACACCTGGCTGCCGGACGCGATGGAAGGCCCGACGCCGGTCTCGGCCCTGATCCATGCCGCGACGATGGTGACGGCCGGCGTGTTCATGGTCTGCCGCCTGTCGCCGATGTTCGAATACGCGCCGACCGCGCTGGCGGTGGTGACGGTAGTGGGCGCGGCGACCGCCCTGTTCGCGGCGACGGTCGGCCTGTGCCAGAACGATATCAAGCGCGTCATCGCCTATTCGACCTGCAGCCAGCTCGGCTACATGTTCTTCGCCGCCGGCGTGTCGGCCTACGGCGCGGCGATGTTCCACCTTTACACCCACGCCTTCTTCAAGGCGCTCCTGTTCCTCGGCTCCGGCTCGGTGATCCATGCCATGTCGGACGAGCAGGACATGCGCAAGATGGGCGGCATCTGGCGCAAGGTCCCGTACACCTATGCGGTGATGTGGATCGGCTCGCTGGCGCTCGCGGGGATCCCGTTCTTCGCCGGCTTCTACTCCAAGGACACGATCCTCGAGGCCGCGTTCGGCGCCCATAGCGGCGTGGGGCTGTTCGCCTACGCGCTCGGGACAGGTGCGGCGTTCCTGACCGCCTTCTATTCTTGGCGCCTCTTGATCATGACCTTCCACGGCGAGCCGCGCGCCGACCACCACGCGATGGAGCACGTCCACGAATCGTCCTGGGTGATGCTTATCCCGCTGTTCTGCCTGGCATTCGGCGCGGTGTTCGCCGGCTGGGCCGGTTACAACGCCTTCGTCGGCGAGGGTCGGGCGGACTTCTGGAACAAGTCGATCCTGGTGCTGGCGCAGCACGATTCGCTCGAGGCCGCGCACCACGTCGCGTTGTGGGTCAAGCTGCTGCCGCTGGCGATGGCCGTGGCCGGCATCGGGCTCGCCTACGTGTTCTACGCCTACCGGCCGGACCTGCCGGGCGCGATGGCGCGCCGCTTCCCGGGCCTCTACCGGTTCTTGCTCAACAAGTGGTATTTCGACGAGCTCTACTGGAACGTGATCGCCGAGCCGGCGATGCGGCTCGGCCGCGTGCTGTGGAAGGGCGGGGACGGCGCGGTGATCGACGGGCTGGGGCCGGACGGCATCGCCGCGCGCACGCAAGGCCTGGCGCGCCGGGCAAGCATGCTGCAGACCGGCTATGTCTACCACTATGCCTTCGCGATGCTGATCGGCGTCGTGCTCTTGGTGACGTGGTACCTGCTGGCCCGGCCGGGCGTGTAGGGGAAGCGGAACCATGGGCGGCTTCCCGATCCTGACGGTCACGACCTTCCTGCCGCTCGTCGGCGCGGCGTTCATCCTGCTGCAGCGCGGGGACGAGGCGACCGTGGCGCGCGTGTCGCGCTGGGCCGCGCTGTGGACGTCCCTCGCCACCTTCCTTTTGTCGCTCTTGATCTGGATTGGGTTCGACCCGACCAGCGCGAAGTTCCAGTTCGTCGAGAAGGTGAACTGGATCCAGGGCTTCAACATCAACTACTACATGGGCGTCGACGGCATCTCGGTGTTCTTCGTGCTGCTGTCGACGCTGCTGACGCCGCTGTGCGTGCTGGCGAGCTGGGAGGCGATCGAGACGCGGGTGCGCGAGTACATGGTCGCGTTCCTGGTGCTCGAGACGCTGATGGTCGGCACGTTCTGCGCGCTGGACCTCGTCCTCTTCTATGTGTTCTTCGAGAGCGTGCTGATTCCGATGTTCCTGATCATCGGGGTGTGGGGCGGGCCGCGGCGGGTCTATTCCGCTTTCAAGTTCTTCCTTTACACGCTTTTGGGCTCGGTGCTGATGCTGCTGGCGATCCTCGCGATCTACCGCGAGATCGGCAACGCCGACATTCCCGCTGCGATGGCGCACGGCTTCCCCAAGGGGATGCAGAACTGGCTGTGGCTGGCCTTCTTCGCCTCCTTCGCGGTCAAGGTGCCGATGTGGCCGGTCCACACCTGGCTGCCGGACGCCCATGTCGAGGCGCCCACGGCGGGCTCGGTGATCCTCGCCGGCGTACTGCTGAAGATGGGCGGCTACGGGTTCCTGCGGTTCTCGCTGCCGATGTTCCCGGACGCCACGGTCTACTTCACGCCACTGATCTACACCCTCTCGATCGTCGCCATCATCTACACCTCGCTGGTCGCGCTCGCCCAGGACGACATGAAGAAGCTGATCGCCTATTCCTCCGTGGCGCATATGGGTTTCGTGACGCTCGGCACCTTCACCATGACGATGCAGGGCATCCAGGGCGCGATCTTCCAGATGCTGAGCCACGGCGTGGTCTCCGCCGCGCTGTTCCTGATCGTCGGCGTGGTCTACGACCGCATGCACACGCGCGAGATCGCGCGCTATGGCGGGCTGGTCGAGCGCATGCCGAAATACGCCTTCGTGTTCATGGTGTTCATGCTGGCCTCGGTCGGCCTGCCCGGCACGTCGGGGTTCGTCGGCGAGTTCCTGGTGCTGGTCGGCTCTTTCCAGGTCAACACTTGGGTCTGCTTCCTGGCCGCCACCGGCGTGGTGCTGGGCGCGGCCTACATGCTGGTGCTCTATCGCCGGGTCATCTTCGGCAGGCTCGAGCGCGCCGACCTGAAGTCCATCCTCGACCTGAACAGGCGCGAGATCGCGGTGTTCGCCCCGCTTATTCTGCTGGTGTTCTGGATGGGCGTGTTCCCCAACAGCTTCCTGAAGCCGACCGAGCCGGCGGTAGCCGAGCTGATCCGCAGGTTTAACGCCCAGCGCACGGCCCATGTGGTCGACGCGCCGCCGCCGGCGCTGGTGACGGAGGCCAAGCCGTGATTCCGATGATTCCCAAGCTGGGCCTGGCCGTGCCCGAGATCATCCTGGCGGTCTCGGCCATGGCCTTGATGATGGTCGGCACCTTCCGGCGCGCCGACGCGACGCGGACCTGCGCCTGGCTCGGCATCGCGAGCCTGCTGCTGGCCTTCTTCGCGCTGCTCGCCTATACGCCCCAGCGCTCCGTGACCTTCCACGGCCAGTTCGTCGCCGATTACTTCGCCATGTACATGAAGGTACTGGTGCTGATCGGCTCGGCGCTGACCCTGGTCATGTCGCTCGACTACATCGAGCGCGAGGGGATGGCGCGGTTCGAGTATCCGGTGCTGATCCTGTTCGCCACCCTCGGCATGCTGATGATGGTGTCGGCGAACGACCTGATCTCGCTCTATGTCGGCATCGAACTGCAGAGCCTTTCGCTTTACGTCGTCGCCGCCTTCAAGCGCGACGAGGTGCGCTCGACCGAGGCGGGCCTGAAGTACTTCGTGCTCGGCGCACTCTCCTCGGGCATGCTGCTTTACGGCAGCTCGCTGGTCTACGGCTTCGCGGGCACCACGAATTTCGACCTGCTGGCCAAGTCCTTCGCCGGCGGCGGCGCGCCGTCGCTCGGGCTGATCGTCGGCATCGTGTTCGTGTTGGCCGGCCTTGCGTTCAAGGTATCGGCGGTGCCGTTCCACATGTGGACGCCCGACGTCTACGAGGGCGCGCCCACGCCGGTCACGGCCTTCTTCGCCGTGGCGCCCAAGATCGCGGCGATCGCGCTGTTCACCCGCGCCATGACCGGGCCGTTCGGGCCGCTCCTGGCGCAGTGGCAGCAGATCGTCCAGTTCGTCTCGATCGCCTCGATGCTGATGGGCGCCTTCGCGGCGATCTGGCAGACCAACATGAAGCGGCTGATGGCCTACAGCTCGATCGGCCATGTCGGCTACGCCCTGGTGGGCCTGGCCGCCGGCACCCAGGCGGGCGTCAGCGGCGTGATGATCTACATGGCCACTTACCTGCCGATGGCGCTCGGCGCGTTCGCCTGCATCCTGGCGATGAAGCGCGAGGACAGGATGGTCGAGGACATCGCCGACTTGGCCGGCCTGGCGCGCACCCAGCCGAAGGTCGCCTACGCGCTGGTGATCTTCCTGTTCTCGATGGTGGGGCTGCCGCCGCTGGCGGGGTTCTGGGGCAAGGCGTTCGTGTTCCTGGCCGCGATCGACGCCGGGCTGATCGCGCTCGCGGTCATCGGCATGCTGACCAGCGTGGTGGCGGCCTACTATTACGTTCGCATCATCAAGGTGATGCTGTTCGACGAGCCGGCGAAGCCGTTCGACCGGCCGTCGGCCGAGGTCGCCCTGGTGATGGGAGCCAGCGCGGTGGTCACGCTGTTCTTCTTCGTGGTCTGCTGGCCGATCTTCGCCGCCGCCCAGGCCGCCGCCAAGGCGATGCAGATCGGTTGAGCGCATGGCCGGGCGATTGCCCGCATTGCCGCCCGCCTATCGCCCGGTCGCGCTCGCGCGCGTGGGCAGCACCAACGACGAGGCGCGGCGTCTCGCGGAGCAGGGCGCCGAGGACGGAACCCTGGTCTGGGCGCTGGAGCAGACCGCCGGCCGCGGGCGCCAGGGACGCCGCTGGACCTCGCCGCCGGGCAACCTCTATTGCTCGCTGGTCCTGCGGCCCGACCTTCCGCTGTCGCGCGCGGCCGAGCTGTCGTTCGTCGCGGCGCGGGGGCTCGGCGGCGCGATCGGCGGCCTGATCCCGCCGCAGGTCGAAATGCGCTACAAGTGGCCGAACGACGTGCTGCTGAACGAGCGGAAAGTGTCGGGAATCCTGCTCGAATCGTGCCTGCGGCCGGACCAGTCGCTGGACTTCATCGTGCTGGGCGTGGGCGTCAACGTCGCAAGCCAGCCGGCAGAGGCGCGTTTCCCGGCGACCTCGCTGCGGGCCGAAGGCGCGGGCGCGGACGTCGATGCGGTAACGGTGCTGGAATCCTTCGCCCGGCACTTTCTCAACTGGACCGACCGCTGGCTCGACGAAGGCTTCGCGCCGGTGCGCGCGGAATGGCAGGCCAGGGCCTGGCGCCTCAACGAGACGCTCGATATCGCTCTGCACGGGGACCGTCTCACCGGGCGGTTCGCGGGCCTGGCGGACGACGGAGCGCTGGTCCTTGCGCTCGCCGACGGCAGCAGCCGCAAGGTTGCGGCGGGCGATGTCAGCGCCGCGCGGGCGGGGTAGGGGACGCGCGATGCTGCTCGCCATCAACGCCAACAACACCAATACCTCGTTCTGCGTCTTCGACGGCGACCAGGTGCGCGGCACCTGGCGCACCCGCACCGAAGCGCGGCGCACGGGCGACGAGTTCGCCGCCTGGCTGGCGCAGCTCATGGCGATGGTGGGGCTCAAGCCGGCGGACATCGACGCGGTGATCATCGCCATCGTCGTGCCGGAGATGCTGTTCAACCTGAAGACGCTGTGCCGGAAATATTTCCGCTGCGAGCCGATGGTGATCGGCGAACCTGGCGTCGAACTCGGCATCAAGGTCCTGATCGACAAGCCGGAAGAGGCCGGTGCGGACCGGCTGGTCAATGCGGTCGAGGCGCACGCCACCTATGGCGGGCCGCTGGTGGTCGTGGACTACGGCACCGCCACCAATTTCGACATCGTCGATGCGGAGGGCAACTTCATCGGCGGCGTGATCGCCACCGGTATCAACCTGTCGCTGAAGGCGCTGTACGAGGCGGCGGCCAAGCTGCCGCATATCGCGGTTCGCCGACCGGCGCGGGTGATCGGCAAGGGCACAGTGTCGGCGATGGAATCCGGCATCTTCTGGGGCTATATCGGCCTGGTCGAGGGCCTGGTCGCGCGCATCCAGAAGGAATACGGCGGCACGATGAAGGTGATCGCCACCGGCGGCCTGGCGCCCCTGTTCGAAGGCGCGATCCATTTCGACGCGGTCGACGTGGACCTGACCGTGCGCGGTCTGCTGCGCATCTACCGGCGCAACCGCAGGTCATGACGACCGCCGCGTCTCCGGGGACGGTCGATATCGCGGGCGCCGACGCGCTGCATTTCCTTTCGCTCGGCGGTTCGGGCGAGATCGGCATGAACCTCAACCTCTACGGCCATGCCGGCAAGTGGCTGATGATCGACCTCGGCATCACCTTCGCCGACGACAGCCAGCCCGCGCTCGACGTCATCATGCCCGAAAAGAACGGCTACGAGGTGTGTCAGATCCTGAAGCAGGATCCGGACCTGTGCACCATCCCGGTGCTCCTGCTGACCGGCACCTTCGAATCGTTCGACCGCCAGCGCGCCGAGCAGGTTGGAGCCGACGGCGTCCTCACCAAGCCGTTCGAGTCGCAGATGCTGATCTCGAAGGTGGAGGAGCTCCTGGCCGCCGCCCCGCGC
>CAYMTM010000097.1:0-266 GCA_964393375.1 uncultured Rhodospirillaceae bacterium | reverse complement strand
TCATCATGCCCGACACCGCCTTCATCGAGGCCGAGCGCGACCGGCTGGTAGGCCTCGTGCTGACCCACGCGCACGAGGACCATCTGGGCGCGGTGCCCTATCTGTGGGACCGGCTGCGCTGTCCGGTTTACGCCACGCCCTTCGCCGCCGCCGTGCTCCGGCGCAAGCTCAAGGAGAACGGCGGGTCCGAGGACGTGCCGATCCGCGAGGTGCCGCTCTCCGCGCGCTTCGCGGTCGGGCCGTTCGACCTCGAGCTCATCACGCTG
>CAYMTM010000096.1:0-17098 GCA_964393375.1 uncultured Rhodospirillaceae bacterium | reverse complement strand
CGCGAACCCGGCGCTTACCCTGTCAATGACCGGGGGCGGCGGCCATGTCGGCTTTCATGGCGCGGGCGATATGGCGACCTGGCATGACCGCAGGATCGGGGCGTTCTTCAGCGATCAATAACCCACTGTCCGTCGCCTCATCCTTCGACAGGCTCAGGATGAGAAGCAGTGTTGCACCTCGTCCTGAGCTTGCCGAAGGATGAGAGCGGCGCCTTTACCCCGCCTTCAGCCGCTTCGCCGCCTCGATCGCGTAGTAGGTGAGCACGCCGTCGGCGCCGGCGCGCTTGAAGCCGAGCAGGGCCTCCATCATTGCCGCCTCGCCGTCGATCCAGCCGTGATCGGCGGCGGCGCGCAGCATCGCGTATTCGCCGCTGACCATGTAGGCGTAGGTCGGCACGCGGAAGGTCTCCTTCACGCGCCGGACCACGTCCAGATAGGGAAGGCCCGGCTTCACCATGACCATGTCGGCGCCTTCCTGCAGGTCGAGCGCCACCTCGCGCAGCGCCTCGTCGGTATTGGCCGGGTCCATCTGGTAGCTGCGCTTGTCGCGCTTGTTGCCCTTGCTGTTCGACACCGCGCCGATGGCGTCGCGGAACGGCCCGTAGAAGGCCGAGGCGTACTTCGCCGCGTAGGACAGGATGCGCACGCTGGTGAAGCCCGCGCGGTCGAGCGCGTCGCGGATCGCGCCGACGCGCCCGTCCATCATGTCGCTGGGCGCGATGATGTCGCAGCCCGCCTCGGCCTGCACCAAGGCCTGGCGGCACAGCACCTGGACGGTCTCGTCGTTGACGATCTCGCCCTCGCGCACCAGCCCGTCATGGCCGTGGGTGGTGAAGGGATCGAGCGCCACGTCGCACATCACCCCCAGGTCGGGGTAGGCCTGCTTGATCGCGCGCGTGGCGCGGCAGATCAGGTTGTCGGGGTTGAGCGCCTCGTCCCCGTCCTCGGTCTTGCGCTCGGGCGGCGTGGCCGGGAAGAGGGCGATGACGGGGATGCCAAGCGCCCGCGCCTCGCCGGCGGCGTCGACGAGCGGCTTCAAGCCCAGCCGGTCGACGCCGGGCATCGAGGGGATCGGCGCGCGCCCGTCCCTGTCGTGCACAAAGACCGGCCACAGCAGGTCGGACGCGGTCAGGCGATGCTCGGCCACCAGCGCGCGGCTCCAGGCATCGGCGCGGTTGCGGCGCATCCGCACGCGCGGATAGGCGCCCAACCCCTCCGGCGCTCTGGCTTGCGCGGGGCGCGGTTTCACGGGAACGGGAACCGGGGAGTGCTTGACCATGGCTGGCCCTGGGGTGGTGGCGCGTGACTTGCGTCCTGGTGCGCGATAATAGGCGGGGGTGAACGCCGGGGGAAGCCGCCCCGGCGGCCTGGCGGGCGGGGGGAGCGCCACCGAATGGCCCTCGATGCGATGCGCTTGGCTATCAGACCTACGGCCGCGTTGGCGCTGGTCGTGGTGCTTGCCCTGGCTGCGCCGGCCGCCCCGGTTCTGGCCGCGGACAAGCCCGCGAAGCCCGCCGCCGCCGAATCGACCGAGCCGCCGCCGCAGGTCCAGGCGCTCTTGAACCTGCTGGCCGACCCCGCGGTCCGCGCCTGGCTGGAGAAGCAGAAGGCGGGGGCAGTACCCACGTCCGAGGCCGCGCCGCCGCCGCAATCCGCCAGCGCCTTCTTGGCCGAGCGGTTGCGGGCGATCCGCGCGCATCTGGAAAGCCTGGTCGAGGCCGTGCCGCGCCTGCCCGAGGAGTTGGACGAGGCGGGGCGGATTCTCTACCTGGAATTCGAGGAGCGCGGGCTCTTGCAGATGGGGCTGCTGCTCGCCGTGTTCGTGGGGCTGGGCTTCGGGGTGCAATGGGTCTTCTTCTGGGTGACGCGCCAAGCGCTGCAGCGGATCATCGCGCTGCCGCTCGACTCGGTCGCCGACCGGCTGCGCGCGGTAATGATCCGCTTGGCCTACGGACTGGGCATCCTCGGCAGCTTCGCGCTCGGCAGCGTGGGCGCGTTCCTGGTGTTCACCTGGCCGCCGCTCGTGCGTGACATTCTGCTCGGATACCTGTTCGCATTCCTGGCGCTGCGGCTGTCGATGGTGGTCAGCCGTTTCCTGCTGGCCCCTGGCGGCGAGCGGTTCCGAATCGTGCCGATGGCCACGCCGGCCGCCTGGTTCTGGCACCGGCGCGTCTTGTTCCTGGTCGGCTGGTTCGCGTTCTGCTACGTGACGCTCGACATGCTGCGCATACTCGGCGTCACGCCGCCGGTCGCGCGGCTGCTTGCCTATACGGCCGGACTGGTTCTGCTTGCGGTCGGGCTGGAGATGGTTTGGCGCCGTCCCGGACGGGACGCGGCCCGCACCGCGGGCGCCTGGGCGCTGACCGGCTACTTCGTCGTGCTGTGGCTGCTGTGGGTGGCCTCGTCGATCCACGTCTTCTGGCTGCTGGTTGTTGCGGTCGGATTGCCGGCGGTGATCCGCACGACGCAGCGCGCGGTCAACCACCTGCTGCGGCCGCCGGGCAGCGCGCAGGAAGAATCGGCCGTCCCCAGCGTGACCGCGGTCTGCCTGGAGCGCGGCCTGCGCGCGGCCTGGATCATCGCGGCGGCCTGGCTGCTGGCCCATGTGTGGGACCTCCAGCTCGGCGCGCTCGCCGCCCAGGACACGGCCATGAACCGGCTGCTGCGCGGTGCGCTGATGGCGGTGGTGATCGTGCTGGCGGCGGATTTCGCCTGGAACGTGCTGCGCGCGCTGATCGACCGCAAGTTGCTCGAGGCCCAGGACCCCGGCGAACCCGACACGGACGAGGCGCATCGCCGTGCGCGCATCCGCACGCTGCTGCCGATCCTGCGCAACGTGCTGCTCATAGTGCTGGCGGTGATGGCGGTGCTGATGGCGCTGTCGTCGCTTGGCGTCGAGATCGGGCCCTTGATTGCCGGCGCGGGCGTGGTGGGCGTCGCCGTGGGCTTCGGCGCGCAGACCTTGGTGCGCGACATCTTCAGCGGCATCTTCTTCCTGACCGACGACGCCTTCCGCGTGGGCGAATACATCCAGAGCGGCAACTACAAGGGAACGGTGGAATCCTTCAGCCTGCGCTCGGTCAAGCTGCGCCACCATCGCGGGCCGCTCTACACCGTGCCGTTCGGCACGCTGGGCGCGGTGCAGAACATGAGCCGCGACTGGGTGATCGACAAGCTGCAGGTCGGCGTCACCTACGACAGCGATCTCGACAAGGCCAAGAAGTTGATCAAGCAGATCGGCAAGGAGCTGCAGAGCGACCCCGAATTCGGCAAATTCATCATCGAGCCCCTGAAGATGCAGGGCGTCGAGCAGTTCGGCGACTATGCGATCCAGCTCCGCATGAAGATGATGACGAAGCCCGGCGAGCAGTTCGTGATCCGCCGCCGGGCATTGGCGCTGATCAAGAAGGCGTTCGATGCCAACGGCATCAAGTTCGCCTTCCCGACCGTCCAGGTGGCTGGCGGCGCCGGCGAGGCGGGCATCGGTGCCGCCATGCGGCAGGGCCTCGAGGCTGCGCGGCCGCGTGAGGGAGGGGCATGAACTTCGATCTGACGGAGGACCAGCGCTCCTTTCGGGAGACCGCGCGGGACTTCGCCGCCCGCGAGCTCGCACCCCACGCCGCGCGCTGGGACGAGGAGCAGATCTTTCCCGTTGAGGCCTTGCGCGCCGCCGCCGCGCTCGGCTTTGCCGGGATTTACGTGAGCGAGGACGTGGGCGGCGCCGGCCTGACGCGCCTCGACGCGGCGCTGATCTTCGAGGAACTGGCTGCCGCCTGTCCTTCCACCGCCGCCTACATCTCGATCCACAACATGGCGGCCTGGATGATCGACCGTTTCGGCGGCGAAGCGCAGCGCAAGCGCTTCTGCCCGAAGCTGGCCAGCATGGAACATTTCGCCAGCTATTGCCTGACCGAGCCGGGAGCGGGCTCCGACGCCGCCGCGCTTTCGACCAGGGCCGTGCGCGACGGCGATCACTACGTGCTCAACGGCAGCAAGGCCTTCATCTCCGGCGGCGGGTCGAGCGATGTCTATGTCTGCATGGTCAGGACCGGCGGCGCCGGCGCGGACGGCATTTCCTGCATCGCGGTCGAAAAGGGCACCAAGGGCCTTTCCTTTGGCAAGAAGGAGAAGAAGCTCGGCTGGAACAGCCAGCCGACCGCGGCGGTGATCTTCCAGGATTGCCGCGTGCCGGTCGCCAACCGGATCGGCGCGGAGGGCGAGGGGTTCAAGATCGCCATGCAGGGTCTGGACGGCGGGCGCATCAACATCGCGGCCTGCTCGCTGGGCGGTGCGCGGGCCTGCCTCGAAGCCGCGACCGCGCATCTCGGCGAGCGCAGGCAGTTCGGCAGGAAGCTGGCGGAGTTCCAGGCGCTGCAATTCGAGATCGCCGACATGGCGACCGAACTGGACGCCGCGCGGCTGATGGTCCACCGCGCCGCCGCCAGGCTCGACGCCGGCGACCCGCACGCGACCATGCATTGCGCCATGGCCAAACGCTTCGCCACCGACGCCTGCTTCGCGGTGGTTGATCGCGCGCTGCAGCTTCACGGCGGCTACGGCTACATCAAGGAATTTCCGATCGAGCGATACCTGCGCGACCTGCGTGTGCACCGCATTCTCGAGGGCACCAACGAGATCATGCGCGTGATCATCGCGCGGCGCCTGCTGCGGGAAAGCAATAGATAGGTCTGGCTTTCGTCAAATGACCCACGAAATCCTGTTCGAACGCCGCGGCGGGATCGGGCTGGTCACGCTGAACCGCCCGAAGGCGCTCAACGCACTGACCCTGCCCATGATCCGCGCCTTCGCGAACCAGCTCGGCCTTTGGGAACAGGATCCCGCGGTGCGCGCGATCGTGCTCGAGGGGGCGGGCGAGCGGGCGTTCTGCGCGGGCGGCGACATCCGCGCGATCCACGACGCCGGCAAGGCCGGCGACCGGCTGACGCGCGATTTCTTCCGCGAGGAATATGCGCTGAACCACCGCCTGCACCGCTGTGCCAAGCCGGTCGTCGCCCTGATCGATGGCGTGACGATGGGCGGGGGGGTCGGGCTGTCGGTGCACGGCTCGCATCGCGTCGCCACCGAACGCACGCTGTTTGCGATGCCCGAAACCGGCATCGGCCTGTTCCCTGACGTGGGCGGCGGCTACTTCCTGCCGCGCCTGGCGGGCCAGGTCGGCATGTACCTGGCACTGACCGGCGCGCGGCTGAGGGCAGCCGACCTGCTTTATGCCGGGGCCGCGACCCACAGCATCGCGGCTTCGGACCGGCCGGCCGTCGTCGAAGCCTTGGCGGCGGCGGAATACGGGCTCAACCCGCATGGCGGGGTGAACCGCGTGCTGGCCGAGTTCGGCGCCGCCCCCGGCGAGGCGTCGCTGAAGCGCCACCGCGCCGCGATCGACCGCTGCTTTGCCGGAAGCTCCGTCGAGGCAGTGCTGGATGCGCTCGAAGCGGATGGCTCGGATTGGGCAAGGGAGCAGCGGGCCGCGATACTGACGAAATCGCCGACCAGCCTGAAGATCACCTTGCGCCAGCTCCGCGCGGGCGCGGCAATGAGCCTGGCCGAGGAACTGCGCCAGGAATACCGCATGACCCAGGCCTGCATGGCCGGCCACGACTTCTACGAGGGCGTGCGGGCGCTTATCGTGGAAAAGGACAATGCGCCCGGATGGCGGCCCCCGCGACTGGCCGAGGTCGACGAGGGCTTGGTGGCGCGTCACTTCGCCCCGCCGCCGGACGGGGATCTGACGGTTTCCTAGGGAGGAACGACATGGCGACGATCGGATTCATCGGCCTGGGCAACATGGGCGGACCGATGGCGCGCAACCTGCTGAAGGCCGGCCATCAGGTGAAGGGCTTCGACCTGGCGCCGGCGGCATTGGACGCTGCGGCGAAGGCAGGCGCCAGCACCGCGCGGACCGTGGGCGAGGCCGCCGCCGGCGTCGAGATCGTGATCTCGATGCTGCCGGCCGGCCAGCACGTCCGCCAAGTTTACACGGGCAAGGAGGGGGTCCTGGCCTCGGCCTCTCCCGGCACGATGCTGATCGACAGCTCGACCATCGACGTCGACACCGCGCGCGCGGTGGCCGCAGAGGCCAAGGCGAAGGGGCTGGCGATGCTGGACGCGCCGGTTTCCGGCGGCACCGGGGGCGCGGAGGCGGGGACGCTCACCTTCATGGTCGGCGGCGACGCCCGGGCCTTCGCGCGCGCCGAGCCGGTCCTCAGGACCATGGGCAAGACCGTGGTCCATGCCGGCGACTCGGGCGCGGGCCAAGCGGCCAAGATCTGCAACAACATGGTCCTGGGCATCTCGATGATCGCGGTCGGCGAGGCCTTCGTGCTGGCCGAGAAGCTCGGCCTCGACAAGCAGAAGCTGTTCGATATCAGCTCGAAGTCCTCGGGTCAGTGCTGGTCGCTGACGACCTACTGCCCGGTCCCCGGCCCGGTGCCGACCTCGCCCGCCAACCGCGACTACAAGCCCGGCTTCACGGCCGATATGATGTTGAAAGACTTGAAACTTGCCCAGCAGGCGGCGCAAAGCGCGGGGGCCACCACGCCGCTCGGCGCGGCCGCGGCAGCGCTTTATGGGCTTTACGCGGCGGCCGGCCACGGTTCGGCGGATTTTTCCGGCATTATCAGAATGATTCGAGGGGGTTCATGACTCTTTTGATTGATGGTTAAGGGAAACTAATTGTAAATAAGTTTGCTGCTAGGACGATGGTTTGTGGGCCGCCAGAAGGCCGGCCCCACGAACTAGGTCAGCCACGTAGGCATCAGCGTCGGAGGGGGGTTCCCCGTGAAAGCCGCCTATCTAGACACGATCCGCCTGATCGAGCGCCTGCACCGCCAGTTCCTGGAGGTGGTTAAGGGCGAGCTCGACCGGCGCGGCACGCAGGACATCAACAACGTCCAGGGCCTGATCCTCTACAACATCGGCCAGGAGGACCTGACGGTCGGCGAGCTTACCAACCGCGGTTACTACCTGGGCTCGAACGTCTCCTACAACGTGCGCAAGATGGTCGAGAACGGCTATCTGACGCAGGAGCGCTCGCCACACGACCGCCGTTCGGTCCGCGTGAAGCTGACCGACAAGGGCCTCAGCCTGTGGAAGGCGCTGGACGAGATGTTCGATCGCCACCTGACCCAGATCGCGCCGGGCTACACCAACGAGCAGGATCTCAGCGGCGCTATCGGCTCGCTCCGGCGCCTCGAGCGCTTCTGGGTCGCTGCCGGCGAATACGGCGTGCGGATTCCGCAGCCGACCGCCTGAAGAACCGATGGGGCGCCCCGCGATGGTGGGGCGCCGGGACAACAGCCGACCGCCCGGTCGAGGCGCCGCCGCGGCCAAGGCACGGTGAAAAATCTCCGTGGCTGGCCAATGCGGTCTTGCAGTGCGGGCAAATCTGATTCATTTATTTGACAGATTTGTTACGCGCGCCGCCTGATGGCGGAGGGCATGCCTTGGGGCGGGAAGTCCCTGGGGAGAACGACGATCAACGGCACATCGACCCTTCTGCACATTCTCGGCGGAGCAGCGCTGCTGCTGTGGGGCCTGCGCATGGTGCGCACGGGCATCACGCGCGCCTATGGCGCCAGCCTGCGCCGCGCGGTCGGGGCGGGGCTTGGCAACCCGGCCACGGCCTTGCTGGCGGGCCTGGGCGCCACCCTGGTCCTGCAGAGCAGCACCGCGACGGCGCTGATGGTGTCGTCCTTCGCCGGCAAGGGACTGGTGGCGGCCGGGCCCGCGCTTGCGACCATGTTGGGCGCCGATCTCGGCACCAGCCTCGTGGCCCAGGCGCTCTCGTTCAAGATCACCTGGCTGTGGCCGCTTTTCGTGCTCGCCGGCGTGATCGGCTTCTCGGTCGGTTCGTCGACCCGGCTGCACGACCTCGGCCGGGTCGCCATCGGCCTGGGGCTGATCCTGCTGGCGCTGGCGTCGATCGTCGCCGCCTCGGGCCCGCTGCGCGATTCGCCGACGATGATTGAGGTGCTGCACGGCATGCAGGACGACCTGCTGCTTGGTGTGCTGATCGCCGCGGTCCTGAGCATGCTGGCCTATTCCAGCCTGGCGGTGATCCTGCTGGTCATCTCGCTGACCGCGACGGGGATCGTGCCGGTGCCGTTCGCACTCGCGCTTGTCCTCGGCGCCAATCTCGGCGCCGGGCTGCTGCCCGTCCTGACGACGCTGAAGTCCGAGCCGGCGGCGCGGCGCGTCCCGCTGGGCAACGCGATCTTCCGGACCGCGGGCGTGCTGATCATGCTGCCGCTGGTGCCCTACGCGCCGGCGATCCTGGCCAAGATCGAGGCCGACCCGGCGCGGCTGGCGGTCAACTTCCACACCGCATTCAACCTCGGCCTGTGCGCCCTGTTCATCTGGGTGACCGGGCCGGTGGCGCGGCTGTGCGAGCGGGTGCTGCCCGACAAGCAGCTCGAGACCGACCAGCGCCGTCCGCGCCATCTCGACCCCAGCGCGCTCGACATGCCCACGGTCGCGCTTTCCTGCGCCGCGCGCGAGACGATGCGCATGGCCGATGCGATCGAGACGATGCTGAAGCGCACCATCGAGGCGTTCGAGTCGGGGGACCGCAAGCTGACCACCGAGATCGAGCGCGAGGACGACGTCGTCGACTCGCTGCACGAGGCGATCAAGCTCTACCTGACCAGGCTCAGCGGCGAGACGATGGACGACGACCAGCGCCGGCGCTGCATCGAGACGATCGCCTTCACCACCAACCTCGAGCATATCGGTGACATCATCGACAAGAACCTGATGGAGCTGGCGGCCAAGAAGATCAAGCGGCAGATGCGGTTCTCGACCGAAGGCGCGGCCGAGATCCGCGACATGCACGGGAGACTGGTCGACAATCTGCGCCTGGCGATGGGCGTATTCATCTCGGGCGACATCAAGATGGCGCGCCGCCTGTTGCAGGAGAAGGAGCAGTTCCGCGACCTCGAGCGCACCGCCGCCGAGAATCACTTCAACCGCCTGCGCGCGGGCCGCGTGGAGTCGATGGAATCGAGCGCGCTGCACCTCGACATCATCCGCGACTTCAAGCGCATCAACTCGCACATCACCTCGGTCGCCTACCCCATCCTCGAACAGGCGGGCGAACTGCGCGCGAGCCGCCTGGTGGCCGAGCGCCGCCGCAAGGTGCCGGCCAAAGCCGCGGAGCCCGAGTCCCGCGAGCCGACGATGTCCGCGGGCACCCCGGCGCGCGGGTAGGCCTTCGTGCCGCCGCCGGCCGCCTTCCGCAGGATCAAGGTCGGGGTCTTCAGCGCGGCAGGAAGATGAAATTGTAGATGTAGCGTCCCGCCGCCATTTCGGCCTCAAGGTCCAGGCGCGCGACATCGCACAGTACGCCGTCGCGCAGGCACAGCGCCCGGTAGCCCAGGCTTTCGATCCAGGCGATGGCGCTCTCGGGCCTCTCGCCCGTGTTCTTCTCCTCGATCTCGACCAAGAGCGTGGGACGGCAGCGCTCGATCGTCGCCCGCGACCCTTCGATGACGGCGCGCTCGAAACCCTCGACGTCGATCTTGACGAAGCCGACGTCGCCCACCGGCTCGTCGTCCAGCCGCCGCGTCTCGACCTCGACCTCCAGGTGTTCCTGGCTGGCCACCAGGTCCGCGCGCAGCGAGGCGGTCTGGTTCGAGATTCGCCCGCCGCGGACCGGCACCATAAGGCGCGCGCGGCCTGATGCGTCCGAAAGGGCGGCCTGCGCCACCGTCACGTTGGCGCCGGCGCACGCGCGGGCGAGGATGGCGTGGACCTTCGGGTTGGGCTCGTAGGCGAAGCAGTGCCTGGCGTAGCGGGCGAGGAAATACGTGTAGACGCCCTTGTTGGCGCCGGCATCGACGGCGTTGCGGCCGGGATCGATCAGGCGGCGCAGCAGCCGCAGCTCGGCCTCGCCCTTCCACCAACCGCGCCAGGCGCGGATGCGCCAATAGAGGCGCGGCGGGATCAGCGCGTTGACGACCCGTTCTTCGAGCGTCGAGGGGATCGTTGCCGCGGGCGCGCTCACGCCGTGCCGATGGCCGGCATGCCCGCCACGTCGAGGGTGACAATCGTCGCGGAATGCCGCGCGCGGTCGTTTGGCAGGTTCTCGCGGTGGAGGGTCAGCATCACCCGCTCGCCGTCGCGCGGGTGGCGGCCAAGTCCATTGAAGAACTCCGCCTGCTCGGGCATGGCGCACAGCCGCAGGAGCGACCCGGAGACGAACAGGGTCCGCCGCTCGTCCGCCGGGCCTTCGCGGCGCAGCAGGTGGAACAACTCGTTGCACATCACGTTGTTGATGTCGGCGGGCGTGGGGTCCTTGATCCCGTGATAGCCGCGCGCGAATTCCTCGACCATGCGCTGGCTGGCCGCGATCGGCTCGACCAGGTCGTTGAGCTGGAAACTGACGTTCTGGTCGTAGGCGTGCCGGCCGTTCTCAAAGGCACGCACCTGGACGTCGAATCGCATGGCGTCAACCATTCGTCTCGGTCTAATGGGTCAAGCGGACCTTCACGTAGGCGCCCGGCGCATCCTCGATCACCTTCAACCTGCCGTCACCGGGCCTGCGCGCCGGAACCTCGCCGCCGGAGAACTGGTCGAGCCACGTCTTCCATTCCGGCCACCAGGAACCCGGCTTCTGCTGTGCGGCCTGGAGCCAGGCATCCGGGGTGTGCGGGAGTTTCTTCGCATCGTTGGTCCAATAGGAATACTTCTCCGCCGAAGGCGGGTTGACAACGCCGGCGATGTGCCCGGAGGCCGCCAGGCAGAACTTGACGGGCCCTTTGTAGAGCTGCGTGGCGGCATAGGCCGACTTCCACGGTGCGATATGGTCCTCGCGCGTGGCCAGGATGTAGGTCGGCGTCTTGATCTTGCGCAGGTCGATCGGCACGCCTTCGAGCGTGATGCCGCCCGGCTCCACCAGCTTGTTCTCCTGGTACATGCGGCGCAGGTAGAAGGAGTGCATGGCTGCGGGCATCCGCGTGGAGTCCGCGTTCCAGTAGAGCAGGTCGAACGGAAACGGTTCCTTGCCCAGCAGGTAGTTGTTGACGACGAAGGACCAGATCAGGTCGTTGGCGCGCAGCATGTTGAAGGTAGTCGCCATCGCCGAGCCTTCGAGATAGCCCTTCTCGTTCATCCGCCGCTCCAGCGCGGCGAGCTGTTCCTCGTCGATGAATACGCCGAGTTCGCCAGCCTCCTGGAAATCGACCATGGTGGTGAAATAGGTCGTGCTGGCGACGCGCTTGTCCTTCTTCTTGGCGGTCAGATAGGCCATGGTGGCGGCCAGCAGCGTGCCGCCCAGACAATAGCCGATCACGTTCGCGGACTTTTCGCCGGTCGCCTTCTCCACCGCTTCCAGCGCGGCCAGCGGGCCCAGGTGCATGTAATCCTCGAACGTCATCTGGGCCAGCTTCTCGTCCGGGTTGACCCAGGAGATCATGAAGACGGTGATGCCTTGGTCGACCGCCCACTTCACGAACGAGTTCTTCTCGCGCAGGTCCAGGATGTAATACTTGTTGATCCAGGGCGGAATGATCAGCAGCGGCCGCTTCATCACCGTCTCGGTGGTGGGCGCGTACTGGATCAGCTGCATCAGCGGGTTCTGGAAGACGACCTTGCCCGGCGTGACGGCGATGTTCTTGCCGATCTCGAACGCCTCGAAGTCGGTCATCTTGATGTTGAGCTTGCCCTTGCCGCGCTCCAGGTCGTCGAGCAGGTTCTCCAGGCCCTTGACTAGGTTCTCGCCGCCCGATTCCATCGTGGCGCGGATGACCTCGGGGTTGGTCAGCACGAAATTGCTGGGCGCCATCGCATCGACGAACTGGCGCGTGTAGAAATCGACTTTCTTCGACGTCTTGTCGTCCAGCCCCTCGACGTCGCGCACCATCGATTGCAGCCAGCGCGCGGTCAGCAGATAGGACTGCTTGATGTAGTCGAACACCGCGTTGTCGTCCCAGGCCGCGTCCTTGAAGCGGCGGTCCTCGGGGTTCGGCTGGATCACGGGGCTGGCTTCCTCGCCCAGGAAGCGCCGCGTGGCGGTCTGCCACAAGGTCATGTAGTCCTGCCACAGCGTGATCTGCGCCTGCATCAGCTTGGCCGGGTTGGCCATCAGCTTGGCGGTCATCTCGAGGAACGCCGAACCGATGTTCAGGGGATCGGCCATGCCGAACTGGCCGTCCGGCTTCTGGCGGGCCAGAAACTCGGTCACCAGCCGCTGGCTGCGCTCGGCGATCGTGGCCATCGTCTTGGACAGTTCGACCGGATCGGGAAGCTTGGGAGCGCTTGGCTGCTCGGCCATCAGAAGGTCCGCTGGTGAGAAACCGCAACAAGGCCGCGGCGGAAACGGCCGCAGCGCTTGGGAAATCTGGCCCTGCCATCGTTAAGAGTTGGTGGACAACGGCTGGGGCGGCGTTGTATTAACACGACAGGGGCGGGGTTATACACAAGGAATTTGGCGGGGCGAGACGGGACTGAAGACGCGATGACATTGCTCCATGGCGGTTTGGCCGTTCCCGCGAGCGGCATGCCGCAGGCCCGGCCGCCGATACGGGCACTCGTCGGAAAGGCGAGGCGCGGTTTCTGGGTGGGCGCCGCCATCCTGCTGGCCGGATGTTCCGGCGGCTTCGACAAATACTTCGGTTCCGACAAAGCCCCACCCAAGCCGCCCGACCCGAAAACCGCCACCGAGCAATCGACCGAGAATGCCCAGGAAGTCCCGGGCAAAGAGAAGGAATACCCGAATCTGGGCTCGGTGCCGCAGACAAAGCCGGTGCGCCAGTCCGTGCCGGAGCAGACCCAGGCGCTTGCCAAGGGACTGGTCGCCGACCGCCAGAATGCCCGCTACACGGACGAGGTGATTCGCCGCGACCCGGTCCAGGCGGCCTCGGCGCCGCGGTCCGCACCGGCGACACCACCCAAGCTG
This sequence comes from uncultured Rhodospirillaceae bacterium, assembly GCA_964393375.1. GTDB lineage: Bacteria > Pseudomonadota > Alphaproteobacteria > JAEULC01 > JAEULC01 > JAEULC01. The sequence continues at coordinate 4,188 of CAYMTM010000096.1, read as the reverse complement.
CCGGTCGCGCCCGGCGCCACGGCGACCCCGCCGGCCCAGTCTGCCGCGCCGCCAGCCGCTCCTCCACCCGCTCCTCCATCGGCTCCGGGCGTCGCCGCCGCCTCCAGCGCGCCGGCCTTGCCCCAGCCCGAGCCCGCTCCGGCGACCGCTGGCGGAGCGGCGCCGGTCCTTCCGGCTCCCCAGCCGGCCCAGCCGCCGCCCCAGCAGATGCTGCTCGGCACCCAGGTCGCCCAGGCGATCCAGGAGCCGGCGCAGGCTCCGGCACCGCCGGCCGCGCCAATGCCGTCGCCCGCGGCGCCGGGGAGCGCGTCGGTCGAACAGCCGCCGGCGGTGGCGCCGTCGCCTGCACCGACCATGGCGAGCGTTGCCCAGCCGCAGTTCCAGCCGCCGCCGCCGCCGATCATCCCGGGCCAGACGCCGCTACCGGCCGCCACGCAGCCGGCTCCACAACAGGCCTATCCGCAGCAGGCTTACGCCCCGCCGCAGCAACTTGCCGCTCTGCCGCCGGCGACCCCGGTCGCGACCCAGCGCCCGGTGCTGACGCCGCCGCCCGGCTATGGCCTGCCGCCGGCCGCCAGTGCCCTGGCGCCGCCGCCGACCGCGCCCTATGTGCCGACCGCGACACCCGGCCAGGCGCAGCCGAGCGTGCTGAACCCGATCCGCCCGCCGCCGCCGCCCATTTCGCCGGCGCTGCCCGCGTTCGCTTCAAGGGCGGGCGGTTACGACCCGGCGGTCGCCGAGGCGCGCACCCGCATGGCCAGCGCGAATCCCGCCGCCGAGGCGGCGGCGATCGCCGACGCGCGCCGTCGCGCGGCCTTCAATCCGGGTCAACAGGTGGGCCTGATCCTGTTCGAGCACGGCTCGGCTTCGCTGGGTCCGGCCGACCGGACCCTGCTGCAGCGGATCGCCGCCCTGGCCCGGCAGAACGGCGCGGTCGTGCGCGTGGTCGGCCACGCCAGCGGCCGCACCGGCGAGATGAACAGCGTGCGCCACATGAACCGCAACCTGAACATCTCCGAGGCCCGCGCGACCGCCGCGGCGGCCGAACTCAACGCCGCCGGCCTGCCCGTCGAGCGGATCGTCATCGAAGCCAAAGGCGACAGCGAGCCGGTCTACAGCGAAGCGATGCCCTCCGGCGAGGCCGGCAACCGCCGGGTCGATGTCTACTTGCAATAGGGCAGGGTCGGACCGCCCTTCGTCCGTCCGGCGAGGGCCGTCCTTGGGTAATTCTATAATTATGGAAATATCTAAGTTAAGCCAGGCGGGTGCTTGCTGCGGTGTCGGCTTGTAGACGTCCAAACGGGGGTATCTTTAACCGGCGTCCGAGATCGCTTGCGTTGGTCCCCCTCGACCGGGCATAGAGGGCCGCGCAGCCAGCCCGACCGCCGCACTGGTTAACGCCGATGGACCAGGATTTCCACCGCACCCGCCGCCTGCCGCCCTACGTTTTCGCCGAGGTCAACCGCCTCAAGGCCAAGGCGCGCGCGGCTGGGCAGGACATCATCGACTTCGGCATGGGCAACCCCGACCAGCCGACGCCCAGGCACATCGTCGACAAGTTGATCGAAGCGGTGCAGGACCCGCGCACCCACCGCTACTCCAACTCGCGCGGGATCCCGGGTCTGCGCCGGGCGCTGGCTGGCTACTACGCGCGCCGCTTCGGGGTCGAGCTCGATCCCGAGACCGAGGTGATCGCCACGCTGGGCTCGAAGGAGGGCATCGCCAACCTCGCCCAGGCGATCACCAGCCCGGGCGACATCATCCTGGTGCCGAACCCCAGCTACCCGATCCATCCCTACGGATTCATCATCGCGGGCGCGGCGATCCGGCACATCCCGGTGGGCGACGGGGCAAACGGCGACAAGCCGGATTTCATGACGAGCCTGTCCCGCGCGGTGAAGCACAGCGTGCCGAAGCCGCTGGCGCTGGTGTTGAACTATCCCTCCAATCCTACGGCCGAAGTGGTGGGACTCGACTTCTACGCCGAGGCGGTGGCGTTCTGCCGCAAGCACGGCGTCTATATCATCTCGGACATCGCCTACGCGGAGATCTACTTCGGCGACGAGCCGCCGCCCTCGATCCTCCAGGTGCCCGGGGCGAAGGAGATCGCAATCGAGTTCTCCTCCCTCAGCAAGACCTATTCCATGCCCGGCTGGCGCGTGGGCTTCGGGGCGGGCAACCGCAAGCTCGTGGATGCGCTGGCGCGGATCAAATCCTACGTCGACTACGGCGCCTTCACGCCGATCCAAGTGGCCGCCACCGCCGCGCTCAACGGTCCGCAGGACTGCGTGGCGGAGATCCGCCAGATGTACAAGCGCCGCCGCGACGTGCTGATCCAGGCGCTCGCGGGCGCCGGCTGGGCGGTGCCGAGCCCGGCCGCCAGCATGTTCGCCTGGGCGCCGATCCCCGAGGCCTTCGCGGCCCAAGGATCGCTGGAGTTTTCCAAGGCGATTCTCGCCGGGGCGCAGGTCGCGGTCGCCCCGGGCATCGGCTTCGGCGAGTACGGCGACGGCCACGTGCGCATCGCGCTGGTGGAGAACGAGCACCGCATCCGTCAGGCGGCGCGCAATATCAAGCAATTCCTCGCCTCGGCCGATCCAGGGCGGATCGGCCCGCGGCTGCGCGCGGTCGGGGACTAGGCCCATGCCGCTGCGCGTGGGCATCGCCGGCCTGGGCACGGTCGGCGCCGGCGTCCTGAAGCTCTTGAACCAGCAGGCCGAGCTTCTGGCCCAGCGCTGCGGGCGCCGGGTGATGGTGGCGGCCGTGTCGGCGCGCGACCGCGCGAAGGACCGCGGCGTCGATTTGAAGGGCGTGCGCTGGTATGCCGATGCCGCCTCGATGGCGGGGGACGACGAGATCGACATCGTCGTCGAGCTGATCGGCGGGTCGAGCGGACCGGCGAAGCATCTGTGCGAAGCCGCGCTTGCCGCGGGCAAGCACGTCGTCACGGCCAACAAGGCGCTGCTGGCGACGGATGGCGCGGCGCTGGCCCGCGCGGCCGAGGCAAGGGGCGTGGTGCTGGCCTACGAGGCGGCGGTCGCCGGCGGCATCCCGATCGTCAAGGCCCTGCGCGAAGGCCTGGCCGGCAATCGCGTGGCGCGCATCTACGGCATCCTCAACGGGACCTGCAACTATATCCTGACCACGATGCGCGAGAGCCGGCGCGAGTTCGCCGAGGTGCTGGCCGAGGCGCAGAAGCTCGGCTACGCCGAGCTCGATCCCGCGACCGACGTCGACGGCATCGACGCCGCGCACAAGCTCGCGATCCTGGCGGCGCTCGCCTATGGCGCGGAGGTGAACTTCGCCGGCGTGCATGTCGAGGGCATCCGCCATGTCTCGGCACTCGACATCGACTACGCAAGCGAGCTCGGCTACCGCATCAAGCTGATCGGCCATGCGCGCATGACAGAGCACGGATTGGAGCAGCGGGTGACACCGGCCATGGTGCCGCTCAACTCGCCGATCGCGCATACCGAGGGCGTGTTCAATGCCGTAGTGGTAGAGGGCGACTTCGTCGGCACCACCCTGTTCCAGGGCCGCGGCGCGGGGGCGGGACCGACCGCCTCGGCCGTCGTCGCCGACATCATCGACATCGCCCGCGGACGCCAGCCGGTGACCTTCTCGGTCCCGGCGGCCAAGCTGGCGCGGTTGGCGTCGGCGCCGATGGCGCGCCATCGCGGGGCCTATTACATTCGCCTGATGGTGGTCGACCGGCCGGGCGTGATCGCCGACGTGACGGCCTGCCTGCGCGACGAGCAGGTTTCGCTGGAATCCATGCTGCAGCGCGGCCGGGCGCCGGGCGAAACCGTGCCGGTCGTGCTCACCACACACGACACCGAGGAAGCGGCGATGTTCCGCGCGCTGGCAGGGATCGAGAAGCTGGAGGCCGTGATCGAGCCGCCGCGGGTGATCCGCATCGAACAACCGGAGGGATGAAACCTTGGCCAAGGCAAAGACCGAGACCGCCGCCAATTCGAACGCGATCAGCGACCGCAACCTGGCATTGGAAGCGGTGCGCGTGACGGAGGCTGCGGCGCTGGCGGCATCCAAGCTGATGGGGCGGGGCGACGAGAAGGCCGCCGACCAGGCCGCGGTGGACGCCATGCGCCAGGCGCTCAACGTGCTTGACATCCAGGGCGAGGTGGTGATCGGCGAGGGCGAGCGCGACGAGGCGCCGATGCTCTACAT
>CAYMTM010000095.1:0-17131 GCA_964393375.1 uncultured Rhodospirillaceae bacterium | reverse complement strand
TTTGGACGCGCTTCGACCCTGCCGGGCGCTGGCGCGGCGAGCGCCTCGCCGGGCGCCGGCTGGTGGTCCGCCGCGAGCAGGGCATCGGCGACGAGCTGTTCTTCGCCACCTGCTATCCCGCGCTCCTGCGCCGCCTCTCCGGCCCTGGCGGCGGGCCGGTGCTGATCGAATGCGACGCGCGGCTGCATGGCCCGCTGACCCGCGCCCTGCCGGGCGCCGCGCTGCACAGCATCGACACGGTGGCCGGCCGCGGCGCCGCGCTGGTCGGCCGGCCTGTCCCGCCGAGCGCCATGCGGGCCCCGGCGGGCGACCTGTGGGTCGCGGCGGGCAGCCTGCCGGGCCTGCTGGGCCTTCCGTTCGGCCACTCGCCGACGAAGCCGCTGCTGGAGCCGCTGGCGGAATCCGCCCGGTACTGGCGCCAGCGCCTTGCCGCGCTGCCCGGCGCCGGGCCGGTCGTCGGCCTGTGCTGGCGGACCAGCATGCATGCACCGCGGCGCGACCGCCTGCAGGCGAGCATCGACGATCTGGCGCCGATCCTGCGCCAGCCGGGACTTCGGCTGGTCAGCCTGCAGATCGCCCCGCGGCCGGAAGAGTTGGCGCGGGCCGCAGCGCTCGCCGGCCGGCCGATCGAGACCTTTCCGGAACTCGACCTCGCCAACGATTTCGAGCAGGCGCTCGCCCTGGCCGCCGCGATCGACCTGGTGGTTTCGGTCGGCACCTGGGCGGTGCCGCTGGCGGGCGTGGCCGGCACCCCCGCCTGGTACCTGGCGGCGCTGCGCGACTACTGGACGCTGGGCACCGAGACGATCCCCTGGTTCGCCCGGACGCGCCGCTACGGCGCCAGCGAGGGCGCGTTCGCGCGCGCGGCGGCGCGCATGGCCGAGGATATCGGCCGGGGCGACTGGCGATGAGCGCGCGGCGAACAGGCTTGCCCACGGTGGTTGCGCGCCTGCAAGCGCGCGATTTCCTGGGCGCGGCCCTGGCGGCCGAGGGCGCGCTCGCCGAGACGCCCGGCCATCCCGACCTGCTGCACCTTCTGGGCCTGGCACGCCGCCACCTGGGCGAGATCGATTCCGCCATCGGCGCGCTGGAGCAGGCCGCCGCCGCTGACCCGCGCCGCGCCGCATTCCATTACAACCTGGGCCAGGTCTACGCGGCACGCGGCCGCAGTCCCGCCGCGATCGAGAGCCTGCTGCGCGCGATCGAACTCGATCCCGCCCATCTGCGCGCGCGCTACGAACTGGCCTGCCTCTGCCGCGCCGCAGGCGATCTCGACCGCGCGGAACGCGAGCTGCGCGCCTGCCTGGCCGGCGACGGCAAGGACGCGCGGGTCCATGCCGAGCTTGCAGCCACCCTGCTCGATCGCGGACGCCCGGATCTGGCGCTGGCCGTGGCCAAGGCCGGCCTGGTGCTCGCGCCCGAATTGGCGGCGCTGCATGCCAACCTCGCCAATGCGTTGCGCGACATCGGCCGGCCCTTGCAGGCGATCGCCAGCTACGACCGCGCCCTCGCGCTGGCCCCCGGCAATGTCGAGATCGCGTTGAACCGCGCCATGGCGCTGCTGCGCGCCGGCCGCCTCGCGGAGGGATTTCCCGCCTACGAGGTGCGCCTGCGGCGGCCGCGGATGGTGCGCGAGGCCCTGGCCGCCCGTCCGGCCTGGGATGGCGCCGCGCTCGAAGGCCGCACCTTGCTGCTGCACGGCGAGCAGGGCCACGGCGACAGCATCCAGTTCGTGCGCTACGCGGCCTTGGCCCGCGCCGCGGGCGCGCGGGTCGTGGTCGAATGCCAGCCACGCCTCTACCGCCTGTTCCAGGGCCAGGGGCAGGCGCTGGCCGATGCGATCGTCACGCGCGAGCATGGGCCCGTGGAATTCGATGTCCGGGCGTCGCTGATGAGCATGCCGGCGCTGCTCGGCACCGGCATCGACTCGATCCCGGCCGCCGTACCCTACCTGCGCCCGGTGCCCGGCATCGCGTTCGATCTTCCGCCGGCGCCGGCCGGGACGCGCCTCAAGCTCGGGCTCGTCTGGTCCGGCAATCCCGCCCATCCGCAGGATCGCCTGCGCTCCTGCCGCTTGCGCGAACTCGCGCCGGTCCTGTCGCTGCCCGGCATCGCGGTCTACCCGCTGCAGCTCGACATCGCGGAAGACGAACGCGCGATGCTGGCCGCCTGTCCCTCGGTGGTGCCGATCGCCCGGCCCCAGGCCGACTTCGCCGACGCGGCGGCGGCGATGGCGCAGCTCGACCTCGTGGTCAGCGTCGACACCGCGACGGCGCATCTCGCCGGCGCGCTCGGCCTGCCCTGCATCGTGCTGCTGTCGCACGGCGCGGACTGGCGCTGGATGGTGGACCGCCAGGACAGCCCGTGGTACCCGACGCAGACGCTTCTGCGCCAGCCGCGTCCGGGCGACTGGGCCGCGGTCGCCCGGCTGCTGGCCGAGCGGCTGCGGACATGGCCCGGCGCGATCCGTGTGCGGTGAGCGCCGCCTGATGGTCGTCGCCACGATGGCTGCTCCGATGCCACCGAACCCGTTCCAGACCGCCAAGCGGCTGCATCAGAGCGGGAAGCTGGCGGAGGCCGAGTATGCCTACCGCCAGGCCCTGGCCGCGCAGCCGGACGATCCCAACATCCTGCACCTGTTCGCCACGCTGCTGGACCAGCGCGGCGACGGCGACACGGCGCTGGCGCTGCTGCAGCGTTGCGTGGAACTGCGCCCGGGCTATATCCAGGCGCGCTTCAACCTGGCGCGACTCCTGCGCCGGCGCGGCGCGCTCGAGCAGGCCGAAGCGATGTGCCGCGCGGTGATCGCTCTCGCGCCGGGCCATGTCGACGCGCATCTCGAGCTCGCCGGAATCCTGATGCGCCGCGCGGACCTCAAGGGCTGCATCGCGGAATACCGCGCCGTCCTGGCGCTGGCCCCGGGCGACCAGCGGGCGATGGCCAATCTCGGCGCGGCGCTGCTTTCGAGCGGCGACAGGCCCGAGGCCGAGAAGGTGCTTCGCCGGGCGCTGGCGCAGGATCCGCGCGACCGTGAGGCGCAGAACAACCTGGGCAACGTGCTGCTGGAGCTCGACCGCGCCGAAGAGGCGGCCGCGTGCTACCGCGCGGCGCTGGATCTGGCGCCGGACGACGCCCAGGTGCGCGCCAACCTCGCCAACGCGCTGGAAAAAATGGGCGACTGGACGGGGGCGCGCGACGCCTATCGGCTGTGCCTCAAACGCGGGCGCAACGACGGCGTCCGGCTGCGCCTGGCGGCCGCGATGCCGGCGATCGCCGAGTCGGTCGAGGAAATCCAAGAGGCGCGCGCGCAAGCCTTCGCCATGCTGGACGAGCTGGAAGCGGCGCCGCTCTCGATCGCCGACCCGTTCCGCGAAGTGGGCTCGACCGCCTTCTATCTCGCCTACCAGGGCTTCCAGGACCGCGCCTACCAGGAGCGGCTGGCGCGCCTGCACGCGCGCGCCTGTCCCGCGCTGCTTCATCGCGCGCCGCATTGCCGCCTGGGCGTGCGCCCCGCCGGGCCGCGCATCCGCGTCGGCTTCGTGTCGACCTTCCTGCGCAATCACACGATCGGCCGGCTCAACCGCGGGCTGATCGCCGGGCTCGACCGCCGCCGCTTCGAGGTTACCGTCTTCACGACGGCCGCGGCCACCGAGCCCTTCGCGCGCGCGCTCCACGGTTCGGCCGATCGCGTCGTGGTGCTGCCGCCCGGGCTGGAGGCGTCGCGCCAGGCGATCGCCGACGCCCGCATCGACATCATCTACTACACCGATATCGGCATGGTGCCTTTGACCTACTTCCTCGCCTTCGCGCGGCTGGCGCCGGTGCAGGTGACGACCTGGGGCCATCCCCTGACCACCGGCATCGCCAATATCGACCGCTTCCTGTCGATGGCGCTGGCCGAGCCGGACGACGCAGCGGCGCACTACAGCGAACAGCTGGTCCGCCTGCCCGGGCTGTCCACCTGCTACGAGCGCCCCGCGCCGCCCGTCCCGCGCCCGCGCCGTTTCTTCGGCCTGGCGGAGGACCGTACGGTCTACCTGTGCCCGCAAAGCCTGTTCAAGCTCCACCCGACCTTCGACGGTACCCTCGCGGCCATACTTGCCGGCGACCCGATGGCCGAGATCGCGCTGCTGGCGGGCAGCCAGCCGCAATGGACGGAACGGCTGACGCAACGGCTTGCCCGCAGCCTGCCGGCCGACGCCTTGGCGCGCATCCGCTTCGTGCCGCGCGTCGCGCCCGAAGACTTCCTGGCGCTGCTGGCTGCGGCGGACGTGATCCTCGACACGACGGTATTCTGCGGCGGCAACACGACGCTCGAGGCGCTGGCCATGGGCACGCCCGTGGTAACGCTGCCCAGCCCCTATTTGCGCGGCCGGCTGACCCTGGCGATGTACCGGCGCATGGGCTTCACCGACCTGGTGGCGAAGGACGAGGCCGACTACGCACGGATCGCGCTGGCGCTCGGCCGCGACCGCGACCGCCGCGCCGCGGCAAAAGCCGCCATCGCCGAGCGCGCGCCGGTCCTGTTCGCCGACCGCGGCGCAATCCGCGCGCAGGAAGAATTGCTGCTGGAACTGGCGGGCGGCTAACGCCGCCGGACAAACAGGAATTCGCCGCCGTCGTGGCCGGCGCCGCGGATGTCGGAGTAGGCGGGCGTCTGGTCGGAATTGACCACCACCGGCCGCTGGATGCGTTTGAACAGACCGCTGGCGTCCAGCACGCCGTCGTTCTCCCGCAAAGCCTGCAGAAACGCGCGCGCGAAGACCGAATGCCCCGCGCCGCCGCCGTCGAGAACCGGTTCGAGGCCGCCCGAGGTCAAAGCCGCGCGCGAGCGTTTGCTCGCCACCCGTTTCCACCATGCTTCCTGCTCGAGCGGATTGCGGAAGTCCGGCATCACCGCGCGGACCAGCGTGCCGGAATAGCAGCTGTCCGCCACGACCAGGACGTGACGGGCGCGGATCGCCTTCACCACGTCGGTCAGATCGGCGTTGGATACCCAGTTCGCCGGATTGTCCTTCTCGGCGTCGACCGGAAGCCAGTAGCCGCGCTCGGTGTCGGTGTCGAGCACGCCGTGCCCGGCGTAGAAAATCAGGAGATTGTCGCGCTCGGACAGCGTTTGTCGCAACGACGTCATCGCCGTGAGCATGTCGTGACGCGTCGCGTTGGTCAGGACCTGCGTCGTGAATCCGTAGGAATCCCGCAGCATCTGCGCCACCACCTGCGCGTCGCGCACGGCTGTCCTGAGCCTCGGCAGGTGGCGATACCCATCGTTGCCGATCACCAGGGCGTGAAACGTCCCCAGGTCGATGCCCGCAAGCGGCAGCGGCTTCGGCGCCGCTGCCACCTGCGGCGGAGGTGCGGGCGGCGGGGATGCCTGCGCGCGGATGCGCGCAAGCGGCGCAAACCGCCCATTGGGAAACGATTCGAGGTAGGCCTTGAAGTCCGCCGGATTGCCGCTGTTCTTGATCGTGTCCCAGAAGGCCAGTTCGACCGCATCGCTCGCACTCGGCGCGGCGACCGCCGCAGGTGGCGGTGGTTCGGGTGCCTTCGCGACCGGCGCCGGCACGGCAGGCTCCACCCTGGCCGGTTCGGCCTTCGGCGGCGCGGCTTTTTGTGGCTGCGCCATCGGCGTCGGCGCGGCGGCGGCCGGCGCCGGCTGCACGGGGGGCTCGGGCTTCGTCGGCTGCGGCGGAGGCTCGGCCTTCGCAACGGCCGCCGGCGCGCCTGCCCGCACGAGATCGAACGTCTCGCGGCAGGGCGTGATGCTCGGCCCGCTGCCGCTGGCCGCGGCATTGAACACCCATGCCTTGAACGTGTCGCCGACGAACTCGCCGCGGAAATGGCGTTGGGCGGCGCCCGGCATGTTCAGGTCGATCCGCTTGCCGTCGACGATCCGCCCCTTGAAGGTCGTCTCGTTGATCGTGATCTGGTAGGCGTCGCCCTCGACCTTCATCCGCAGCTCGGATCGGCAGCCCCGCCCGATCCACTCGCCGTCGAGCGACTGGGCACCCGCCCCGCCCGAAGCGCCCAGGGCAACCGCAATCGCGGTCGCAAACCAGGCCCGTCCGTGATTACCTTGCGATATGACCCTTGTATGCATCATGGAAAGCCCGCCAACGGCGTCCAGTCAGCGCACGATCTCGAAATTCTGCCAAAATTGCACCGTTACGGCAAACCCGGCCGGCTTTCCCGCGGCAACGCCGTGGTCCACGTCACCGCTCCAACGACCCCACCCAGTCAACCCACTGGTCCGCCCTGACCGCCCAGGTGGCCGTGCGGTTGACGTGCTCGACCTGGGAGCGCAGCTCCGCCTCGTTTTCCGGGCCGGCGGCGCGGTCGATCGCTTGGACGCAGGCCTCCGCGAACTGCGCGGGCATGTCGGGGCCGGGCGGCACCAGCGTGCCCAGCCCGTCGGTCGTCTCGTCGAGCGCGCCGAGGTCGGTCGTGACGACACGGCACCCCGCGGCCATCGCCTCCATGACGGCGATGCAGCTCGTCTCGGCGAAGGTGCTGGGATAGGCGAGAATCGCGGCGCGGCGCAGCTCCTGCGCCAGCTCCGGCTGGGGCACCGAACCCACGTACTCCACGCCCTCCGTGGCCCGCGCCTTGGCATAGAGCGCCTGGAACGGATCGGCGCCCGAAGGGTCGTGATAGACCTGCATGCTCGAGAACACCTTCAGCCGCACGCCCTGGCGCCGGCTGCGGATCGACGGGAAGACCGTCAGCAGGACGTCGAGGCCGCGGAACGGCGTGCTGGTATAGACGAGGGTCGCGGGCCAGGCCTTGGCGGCGGCGATCGTCTCGCCCGCCTGGAACATGCCGGCGAAGCGCGGGCCGATCGCATTGCGCAGCACGCCGGTCAGGGTGCCGTCGATGCCGAATTGCTCGACGAAGCGTCGGCGCTGCCATTCGCTGACGAAGGCGTAGCCGTCGTAATGCGCCCGTTCGGCCGGGTCCGCGAGCGCCTTGGCGCCGGGCTGGTCGTCGGCGTGCTGCATCCAAAGGACCAGGCGCGTGCGCCTGTCGAGCACCGGCTTGATCTGCCTCCCCCACCCCGTGCGGTTGAGGATCACCGCCACGTCCGGGGCCGGCGCGAAGGCGTCGACGAAGTTGTCGGCGAAGGAATACATCTGCACGCCGCGCACGCGTCCGCCCGCGGTCGTGTGGTTGACCACGAACACCTCGTGCCCCGCCGCCGCCAGCGCCTCGGCCAGATAGCACAGCGCGGACTGCGAGCCGCCCAGCGGCAGCCTGTAGGGCGTGTCGACCGTGTAGTCGATGTCGATGTTGTCGAGGAAGACGAATTTCATGCGCGCGCGAAGCTATCACGCATTCCCGCACCAGTCCCGCCATATCGCGCGATAGGCCGCCTCGATGTCGCGCGTGAAGCCCGGTGGGTCGCACACCGGCGCGGCCAGCATCGCCGCGCGCAGCGTGCGGCGCAGATCGCGGCGTCGCGGCGCGTCGTCGGCGAGCGCCAGGGCGCATGCGAGATAGGCCTGCGCATCGCCGGCGACCAGATCGCCCAGGCCGACATCGCCGAGCATGCCGACGGCATGGCGGCGGAAATAGGCATTGCCGGCGCGTGTGACGACCGGCACGCCCATCAGCAGGCATTCGATCGTCGTCGTGGCGCCGGTATAGGGCAGCGGGTCCAGCGCGATGTCGACCGTTCCGATCGCCGCAAGGTGCGTCTCCCAGGACGAGGCGCCGGCGAACTCGATCGCGTCCATCGGCGCTCCCTGCGCGGCGAACCGGCGCGCGAAGTCGGCGCGCACCGCCGCATCCGCGAAGGCTGGCGCCTTCATCAGCAGCCGCGCGCCGCGCGCCTGGCGCAGCAGCCGCGCCCACAGCGCGACGGTCGAGTCGTCGATCTTCTGCGGATTGTTGAAGCTGCCGAAGACGACCTGCGGGCGATCCGGCGCCGCGGCGACCGGCGGCAGGAGAGCGGGCGGCGTATAGCTCGTCCATACGCGCGGCAGGCGGTACAGGCGTTCGCTGAACAGCGCCTCTGCCCCCGCGGGCGCCACCGCTGCGTCGACCAGGGCCCAGTCGATGGCGTCGGCGCCGGTGGAGAACGGATAGCCGGCCCAGGCGATCTGCACCGGCGCCGGCCGGTGGGCGAACATGGCCAGCCTGCCTCCGGCCATGTGGCCGCTGAGATCGACCAGGATGTCGATCCCGTCCGCGCGGATCTGCGCGGCGAGTGCCGCGTCGGCCAGTCCGGTGACGTCGCGCCAGGTGTCGGCGGCGGCGCGCAAGCGCTCCGTCAGGGCGTCGGGGCGCGGCACGGCGGCATAGCAGTAGACCTCCACCTGCTTGCGGTCGTGGTAGTGGATCGGCCCGCTGACGAACGCACCCACGGGGTGTGCGCGAAAATCGGGCGACACATAGCCCACGCGCAGGCGCCGGTCTGCATCGCGCGGCCGGTCCGGCGCCCGCGCCTCCGGCCGGCCGAAGCCTACGTTCCAGCGCCGATGCTCGGCCAGGACCGCCTCGGGCAGGGCCGCGGGGTCATAGCACATCGCGTAGCAGAGGTTGCTGGCGGCTACCGGATCGCCGGGCGCGAGCGCGGCGGCGCGTCGGAGCGCGGGTATCGCCTCGCCGATCCGCCCCGCCTCGGCCAGCGCCAGGCCGAGATTGCCCAGTGCGCGCGGATTGTCCGGCGCCAGCACGGCGGCGCGGCGATAGCTCTGCGTCGCCTCGGCCAAGAGATTCCGCTTGCGCTGGACGTTGCCCAGATTCAGGTGCGCGGAAGCAAGCGACGGATCGACCTTGAGCGCGGCCTGCAAGGCATGCCCGGCGCCGTCGACATCGCCGATGCCCAGCAGCGCGTCGCCCAGGTTCACCAGCGCGGCCGGATCGGCGGGGTCGAGCAGGCTCGCCTGGCGGAAGGCCGCCACGGCCAGGTGCGCGCGGCCCGCAGCCGCCAGCGCGAGGCCGAGATTGTTGTGCACGCCGGCGCGGTCGAGCCCGAGCGTGATGGCGCGCCGGTAGTGCTCGACCGCCTTGTCAGGCTGGCCCGCCGCCATGCGCGCTTCCGCCATGCGCAGCTGCAGCCGCGGATCGTCGGGCCTGGCCTGGAGCACCGGCTCGAACAGCGCGATCGCGCCGGCCTGATCGCCCGCCTCGCGCGCCAGGTCGCCCAGCGCGATACGGGATTCGTGCAGTGCCCCGTCGCGCTCGAGCGCGGCCCGGTAATGGCGGCCGGCGTCCTCGGTACGCCCGGCCTTGCGGCAGGCCTCGGCCAGACTGTGATGGTAGAGCGCCGGCCTGGGATCGCTGGCGATCGCCTCCTCGATCAGCCGGATGGCGCCGGGACAGTCCTCGCGCAGGATCGCCAGCAGCCCCAGCAGATGCAATGCATCGGGAATGCGCCCGTGAAGGGCCAGCACGCGCTCATAGACCGCCTGCGCCTCGTCGAGGCGCCCGGCGCGATGCAGCGTCATGCCTTGCCGGATCAGGGCCTGGGCGGATCGGCCATCGCCAGCGGGACCCGTGGCGGGGCCCGGCGGCACGGGAGATCAGACGGCGACGCCGCCGCCGGCGGCCACCTTGGGCGGGGCCGGCTGGGCGCCGGGCGCGGCTTCGGGCCGCGTCATCAGGCCGGCAGCGATGTTGCGGTTGATGTCGATCAGGGAGTTCAGCTTGGCGGCCGATGGGTCGCTCAAGGCCGAGAGGGTCTGGCGGTCGACGAACACGCTGAGGGAGATGATGTTGGACTTGAGCTCGGGCGGCAGCGGGTTCTCCGGCGAGGCGACATCGCACTGGATGATCGTCCACAAACGCCAGTTGAGCCTGAGCGCAGTGCGGTAGGCCTCGGGATCGTGCTCGACCTGCTGGCGCGCGTCGCTGAGCCGCCGCGCGGCCTCCATCAACGCCCGGGCCTCGGTGCTGCGCGGATTTCCCCCGAGATTCTGCGTCTGCGTATAGGCTGACCTAGGATTTGCCAGCGACATTCTTGAGTACCTTTTCCTCGTAGGCAATCAGCTTCCGGCACGATTTCAGCGCCGCGTAGTGATTGCCTCGAATGATCCCTTCCCCGATTTCAAGGGCCAACGGCGTAGCGCTCGGCACCGCCTGTACAAACTCTCGCAAGTGCGCGTTAAATTTCTCTTGATACGCCGCCTGGCGCTCCGGGAACAGGTAAAGTATTTGAACCAGAAAGTAGATTTTCTTCGCCGGCGTGTTCGCGTCCCGTTCTTTCAGGATGTCCCGCTCGCGCAGGACCACGGCCCGGTTCTCCAGCACCAGTTCGGCCTTGCTTTGGCCGTTGACGATGACCGCCTGGTTTATGACCACGCGTTCCCCCGGCTTCAGGACCAGCTTCAGCGCCATACGCGGCCTCCTTTTCGGCGATCGCGCGGCATGCCCGCTTGCCGCGCCTTGCCCGATGCGGGCAGAACCGGCCGCCCCGGCCGGCAGCACAGGCGCGCCAACCTATCGCGAACCGGGCGGCGTCACAAAACATTCGCGGCCGGCATCGCAGAACCCGCGCCAGGCTTGCGCGAAAAAGAAAGCGGCGGGACCCGAAGGCCCCGCCGCCCGTCGAAGGACCGGCCCCGGCGATTCGGCCGGGACCACGACCTAGGATTACCGGAAGAGGCTGAGAACCGCCTGCTCACTCTGCGAGGCCAGGCTGAGCGCGTTGATGCCCAGCTGCTGACGGGTCTGCAGTGCCAGCAGGTTCGCACCCTCTTCGTTCAGGTCGGCAAGCGTCAGCTTGTCCGCGCCTTCCTTGAGGGTGTTGACCAGCTTCTCGGTGAAGTCCTTGCGGGTCGCCAGCAGGGTCGCGTTCGAACCGAAGGTCTGCGACGCCGAGCGCAGCTGACCCAGGGCTGAGGCGTATTCGTTGATGTCGGCGTTGATGTCGCCGACGGTGCCCCAGTTGTTGGTGACCGCCGAGATGTCGTTGCCGAGGTTGGAGGCCGTCAGGTTGGTACCCGCGACCGTCAGCTCGACCGTCGAATCCTCGTTGAAGTTCACCTGCAGGTTGTCCGGCGTCGCCTTCAGCAGGTTGACGCCGTTGTAGGACGAGTCGTTGATCAGGTTGTTCAACTGCACCGCCAGACGCTCGGCCTGGTTGCCCAGGGTCGAACGTTCGGCCGCGGTCGCGGCGCTCTTCGCGGCCTCGGCGATACCTCTGATCTGCTCGACGATGGCCGTCGCCGAGTCGATTGCCTGCACGGCGTTCGACACGGCGCTGATCGCCTGGTCGATCTTGTCCTTCACGCCCGAAAGGTCGGACGCACGGTTGCTCAACGCACGCGCCGTGAAAAACGCGGACGCGTCGTCGAGCGCGCTGGAAACCTTCAAGCCGGTCGCCAGGCGGTTCTGCGTACGGCCGATGAGCGAGGTGGTGTTTTGCAGAGACAGCAGGTTGGCGCGCGAGGCTGCGCCCAACGTGATCTTATCAGCCATAAAGAACTCCTTTTCTAGGATCCTAGGCACGTGTTCTGCGTGCCGAACTACCGCGCCGGCGCCCCTGGCTCGTTCTGAGACGCAAGGACAAGAAACGACGCGGCGGAAAAACGCCCCGCCTACTGGCGACGCGCCTCCGCATCCCAAAGGAAGCAAGCGCCGTGCCGCCTGTCCGGCGAAGGTACGAAATGGCGGAATTCCGGGCTTTGTCGCAGGCCGCCCGCGCGCCGTCCCCGGCAAATTCTGCCGGCCGCCCGGCAAATCCTGCCGCCCGCGGAAAATATTACCGAGAGAAAATCTTAGTTAATACTTTATAAATGCCGTAGTTCCTTAAGCTGTTTTTAAGCTAACAAAGTAATACTTAAAAAGCAAACAATATATGCAAGATCAACTCCAGGAATACGACGATGGCCGCCGGCGACACCGTGGTCCTAATCAAGGGGCATAGCCAGTACGACACGATGCGCGAACTGACGGCGGACATCGCGGAAGCGTTCCGCCGACGCGGGCTTCAGGTGATCACCGTCGACGGCCTGGATCCGCCGAGCCGCGACCCGGCGGCGCGCGCCGTCTCCGGCGGCCGAGTCGCGTTCTTCTACGGCATGAATGGCTGGGGCCTCGGCACGGCGCTCGACCTCGCACGGTGGTGCGACGGGCAGGGCATCCCCTATGTCGGCCACCTGTTCGACCATCCCATGACCTACGCGCGCCGCCTGCTGGCGGCGCCCGCCAATGCCGTGTGGTGCCTGCACGACGAAACCTACGACACCTTCCTCCAGCGCGACCTGGCGCTGCCGGGCAGCCGCGCCGTGGTTCCCGTGGCCGGCCCGATCGACGACGGCGCCGCGCCCGCGCCGGCCGGCGGGCGCGACATCGCGATCCTGTTCCCGGGCTCGGGCTACTCCTCGGCCGGTCGCGAGCCGCCGTGGTCGACCGCCCAGCCGCACGAGCAGAAGGTGATGAACGCCTGCTACGACCTGGCGCTCTACGACAAGGGGCGCCCGCTGCACGACATCATCCGCCAGGTACTGCGGCTCTACAGCGCCGACGCCATCGAATGGCGCGCCGACTGGATGGCGACGATGTTCACGATGCTGGACAACCAGCTCCGCGTCGCCCGCCGCGTCGAGGTGGTGAAGGCGCTGGCCTCCCTGCCGATCCGGGTCTACGGCCATGGCTGGGACGGGGTGTGCCCCGCCGCCAGCGCGGCGCGGTTTCACGCCCCGAAGAGCTTCCGCGAGACCCAGGCGCTGATGGCCCGCAGCGCGATCGTGCTGAACGTGCTGCCTTGCGTCGCCGCCGCGCCGCACGACCGCATGTTCTATTCGATGATGGCGGGGGCGGTCTGCCTGACCGACGGCAACCGATGGATCGACCGCCATTTCCGCGCCGGCGAGGAGCTGGCGGTCTACGATCTGCCGCCGCAGGACCTGGCCGACGGCGTGGCCGAGCTGCTGAGAGACCGCGACCGACTGGACACCATCGCCGATGCCGGACGCCGCCGCACGGCGGCCGCGCATACCTGGTCGGACCGGGTCGACGCGATCCTGGCGGCGGTCGGCGCCCACCGCCTGGCCCGCGCCGCCTAGCGCCGGGCGACGCGCCATGGCCGATCCGACCGCATCCTCCACCGCCGGGCCCGACGCCATCCTGGAGCGCTGCTGCGCCGTGCTGGCCGAGCGGCCGGACGACGCCGAGGCATCGGCCGCCTTGCGCGGCATCCTGTCCGACCCGCTGCGGCTGAAGGAGGCGGTCGGTTTCCTGGCCGCCTCACCGCTGCCGGCGCGCGCCGCCGCACTCGGCATGGTGCACCAGATCCTCGGCGAGACCGCCGGCGCCCGCGCGCATTACCGCCGCGCGCTGGCCCAGGACCCGGCGCAGGTCGTGGCGCTGCGGGGCTTGAGCTCGCTTGCCGCCTCGCCCCAGGAAATCGACGAGGCGACCGAACTGTTGCGCCGTGCTGCGCTGCACAACCCCGATCACGCGACGATCCTGGCCGACCTGGGCGCCGCGCTCTACCGCGCCAAGCGCTACCGCCAAGCCCTGCCGCTGCTGCACCGCGCGATCGGACTCGACAAGCGCGCGCTGGGCGCCGCGCGCCAGTGCTTCTACGGCCACCAGGAACTCGGCGAGCCCGAGCGCGCGCGCGCCGTGTTCGCCACCCATCTGTGCCGCCAGCGTGACGCGGCGCTCGAGTTCCAGGCGGCAACCCTGCTGCCGCCGATCCCGGAGTCGACCGACCATATCGCCGAATGGCGCCAGCGCTTTGCACGAAATGTCCGCGCGCTGGCCGAGGATCCGCCGCGCCTGGACGACCCTGCCACCGGCTTCGCGCGCTCGCTGTTCCTGCTGGCCTATCACGGGCTGGACGACCGCGATCTGCGTGCCGACCTGGCGCGGCTCTACCGCCGCGCCTGTCCCGCGCTCGGCTTCACCGCGCCGCATTGCCGCGGGGCGCGCCCGCCTGCGGGCAAGCGCATCCGCGTGGGCGTGGTCTCCTCGTTCTTCTATGATCACACGATCGGCAAGCTGAATATCGGCTTGGTCGAGAAGCTGCCGCGCGACCGCTTCGAGGTGACGCTCTTCGCCGTGCCGGCCAAGACCGACGCGCTCATCCAGCGCTATCGCAATGCGGCCGACCGGTTTGTGGCGCTGCCCGCCGGTCTTTGGGATGCGCGCGCCGCCATCGCCGATGCGGCGCAGGACATGCTGTTCTATCCCGAGATCGGCATGGAGGCCGTGACCTACATGCTGGCCTTCGCGCGCCTGGCGCCGCTGCAGCTCACCACCTGGGGCCATCCCGAGACCACGGGCATCGACACGATCGACGCCTTCCTTTCGAGCGAATGGCTGGAGCCCGCCGGCGCCGAGCGCTGCTACGGCGAGCGCCTGGTGCGGCTCGAAGCGCTGCCCGCGCGGCCCTATGCGCCCGCAGCGCGCCGCCGGTTCGACCGCCAGCATTTCGGCCTGCCCGAGGATGCGCGGCTCTATGCCTGCCAGCAGACGCTGTTCAAGTTCCACCCCAGCTTCGACCCGATGCTGGCGGGGATCCTGGCGCGCGACGACAAGGCGCTGCTGGTCCTGCTGGAGGGCCCGACCCCGGCCTGGGCCGAGCGGCTCGCTGCGCGCTTCCGCCGCTGCGGGATCGACGTGGAGCGCAAGGTCCGCTTCCTGCCGCCGATGCCGCTCGAGCAGTATCTGAGCCTCTGCCGCGTCGCCGACGTGGTGCTCGACACGCCGGTCTTCGGCGGCGGCAACTCGACCTACGAGGCTTTCCACCAGGACGCCGTGGTCGTCACGCTGGAGGGAGAATTCCTGCGCGGCCGCATCTCCGCCGGCATGTACCGCAAGATGGGGCTGGACGACCTGATCCCGGCCGACGCCAAGGCCTATGTCGAGATGGCCCTGCGCGTGGCGAACGAGCCGGATTACCGCGCGGCCCAGCGACGGCGCATCGCCGAGCGGCGCGACCTGCTGTATGAGCGCGACGACAGCGTGCGGGCGCTGGCCGCGTGGCTGGAAGAGGCGGCCCGGGGCTAGTCAGCCGCTTGGGCCTGCTCGTGCGCGCGGATTTCGCGCAGGAACACGTCCGCGAATTCCGCCAGCTTCATCTGACCCACGCCGTAAACCGCAGCGAACTGCGCGCGGTCGCGGGGCTTCAACAGCGCCATGTCGCTGAGGCTCTTGTCCGAAAACACCACGTAGGCCGGCACGCCGCGCGCCCGCGCCAGTTCGACCCGCAGGCGCTTGAGGCGCGCGAGCAGCGCCGTGTCCACCCCGTCCGCGGCCGTCGCCGCCACGCGCGCAGCGCGGCGCGCGGCCGGGCGCTTCGGGGTTTCCAGGCGCAGCTTCACCCGCTCGCCCTCGCGCAGGATGCGCCTGCCGCGCTCGGTCAGCTTGACCGCGCCGTAGCCCGCGATGTCCACCGTCACGGCGTTGGCGGCATAGAGCTGGCGCAGCAGCGAGCGCCACACCCGGTCGTCGGTCGATTTGCCCGCGCCGAAGGTCGAAAGCCGGTCATGCCCGGCCGAGCGCGCCTTGTCGGTCACGCGCCCCGCCAGCACATCCACAAGATGCGCTTGGCCATAGGACTGGCCGGTCATCGCCACCGCTTCCAGCGCGGTGCGCGCGAGGTCGGTCGCGTCCACCGTGGAGCCCGGCGACAGGCACTGGTCGCAATTGCCGCAAGGCGGATGATCCTCGCCGAAATAGGCGAGCAAGGGCTGGCGGCGGCAGGACGCGGCCTCGCAATAGGCGAGCAGCGCGTCGAGCCGGCGGTGCTCGATGCGCTTCTGCGCGTCGGGCGCATTGGACTCCTCGATCATCGCACGGCGGATGCGGATGTCCTCGAAGCCGTAGAGCAGCACGGCACGGGCCGGCTTGCCGTCGCGCCCGGCCCGGCCGATCTCCTGGTAGTAGGCCTCCATGTTCGCGGGCAGGTCGGTGTGGAACACGAAGCGGATGTCCGGCTTGTCGATGCCCATGCCAAAGGCGATGGTGGCGACCATCGTCGTCGCCGGGTCGGTCAGGAACCGGTCGAGGTGCTGGCGCCGCGTCTCGGCGTCCAGCCCGGCGTGATAGGGCAGCGCCGGAAAGCCGTACCCGCTCAACGTCGCGGCCAGCCGGTCCACCGACTTGCGCGCCAGGCAGTAGACGATCCCCTGCTCGCCTTTGTGCTCCGCCATCAGCTCCAGCAGGCGCTTAGTGGGCTGGTTCTTGTCCTCCACCGCGATCTGGATGTTCGGCCGGTCGAAGCCGAGGGCGAACATTTCCGCCGTGCCGCCGAAGATGCGGCCAAGGATGTCGACGCGGGTCTGCTTGTCGGCCGTGGCGGTGAAGCCGGCGATCGGCACGCCCGGGAACAGGCCGCGGAGCTGTGCGAGCCCCATGTACTCCGGCCGGAAGTCGTGGCCCCACTGGCTGACGCAATGCACCTCGTCGATCACGAACTGCGCGATCGCGAGCTTCTGCAGCGCGGCGATCATGCGCGCGTCGAGCAGCCGCTCGGGCGACAGGTAGAGCAGCTTGATGTCGCCCGCCTGCGCGCGGCGCCAGACGGCGACATTGGCCGCGCGGTCCTGGCCCGAGTTGATCGTCCCGGCCGCGACCCCCAGCGCGTTCAGGATGGCCACCTGATTCGCCATCAGCGCGATCAGCGGCGACACCACGACGGTCAATCCTGACGCGAGGACGGCCGGCAGCTGGAAGCACAGGCTCTTGCCCGCGCCCGTCGGCATGATCGCCAACACGTTGCGTTTGGCCAGCAAAGCCCGCACCACGGCCTCCTGGCCGGGCCGGAAATCGTCGAAACCGAAGACGCTCTTCAACGCGGCGCGCGGGTCCATCGGATGCGAGATGCTGCTCGGGAGTTGCGGTATCGCCCCCAAGCTGCAACAGCCCGGCACTGGTGGCAATGCGCGTTGCTGATCCCCTCCCCCGGCGGGAGAGAGGCCTACAGGAACCGCTCCAGCTCGTCCACGCCGATGTAGTTCGGGCGGTGCTGGCCGTAGGTCGAGCGCATCCAGTCGACGGTGCGCGGCAGGCCCTCGGACATCGGCACGGCGCATTTGTGGTCGAGGTCGCGGATCGCCCTCGACACGTCGACCTTCTTGTCCTTGGTGGTGAAAGGCTCGCCCTCGACGTAGGTGACGAAGGAGTCCGTGCGGCCTACGTGGCGGAGGATGATGTCGGAGACCTCCTTCATGTCGTG
>CAYMTM010000094.1:0-17169 GCA_964393375.1 uncultured Rhodospirillaceae bacterium | reverse complement strand
GGAGGAATTCGAGGCCTTCATCCAGGCCAAGGGCGGCACGCAGGAGGAGGCCGACAAGCTCTACGCGCTGCTCGACAAGGACGGCGACGGCAAGCTCGGCGAGGACCAACTCGCCGAGGCCGCCAAGCGCGGCCGGCACCATCACTACGGCTTCGCCAAGTTCGCCGAGCGCCTGTTCGCGAAGATCGACGCGGACGGCGACGGCAGCATGACCAAAGAAGAACTGGAACGCTTCGCGACCGAAAAGGGCGGCACGGCCGAGCGCGCCGACAGGTTCTTCTCCCGCGCCGACATGAACGAGGACGGCACGGTCGACCAGAACGAGTTCACCCAGGCGATCCGGCCGAATCTGCACCGCCCGCACTTCCATCGCGGCGGCGGAAACAAGGACGAGGGCGGCAACGCTTAGGGTGGTGGCGTACGCGCCAACTAGCTGCGAGCGTTCTGGCCGGCCTCCGGCCCGGCCATGACAAGAAGTTAGACAAGAGCGGCGGCGCCGCTAGTACGCGTATTCTTTGTAGACCGGGTCCACGCTCTGGCCCCAGGCCTCGTGGTAGCGCTGGACCAAGCGCTCGGCCGGCGTGATCCCGCTATCGGCGATCTCGAACAGCGTATCGAGGAAGCAGCTTTCGTCGGGGCAGCCGAGTTCGGACTTGTGCCGGCGACGCAGGCCGCCCTTGGCGATCTCGAGCGTTTTCAGCGCCAGCTCGCGAATCGTTCCGGCCCCGCCCGCCTTCTTGAACGGCGTCTTGAGGCCGAGCCGCGGCACCTCCGCGCGCAGATAGTCGTGGTCCTGGCGCGTCCATTCCTTGATCAGTGCGTCGGCCTCGCCCAGCGCCTTGGAGTCATAGAGAAGCCCGACCCAGATCGCGGCCAGCGCGCAGATCCGCCGCCACGGGCCGCCGTCGGCCCCGCGCATTTCGAGGAAGCGCTTGAGCCTGACCTCCGGGAAAGCGGTGGTGAGGTGGTCGGCCCAGTCGTTGATCGTCGGCACCTCGCCGGGCAGAACCGGCAGGCGGCCTTTCATGAACTCGCGGAACGACTGGCCCGAGGCGTCGACGTATTGCCCGTCGCGATAGACGAAATACATCGGCACGTCGAGCAGGTAATCGACATAGCGCTCGAAGCCGAACCCCTGCTCGAACACGAAAGGCAAGGTGCCGCAGCGGTCGGGATCGGTGTCGGTCCAGACATGGCTTCGAAAGGTGGCGAAGCCCGTAGGCTTGCCCTCGACGAACGGCGAGTTAGCGAACAGCGCCGTGGCGACCGGCTGCAAGGCCAGGCTGACGCGGAACTTGCGCACCATGTCGGCCTCGGACTCGAAGTCCAGGTTGGTCTGGACGGTGCATGTCCGCAGCATCATGTCGAGGCCGAGCTTGCCCTTCTTCGGCATGTAGTCGCGCATGATCTTGTAGCGGCCCTTGGGCATCCAGGGCACCTCGTCGCGCGACCATTTGGGGTCGAAGCCGAGGCCGATCATGCCGATGCCGAGTTCCTGGCCTACCTCCTTCACCTGGTCGAGGTGCTCGTGCACCTCGTTGCAGGTTTCATGGATGGTGGTCACGGGGCGGCCCGACAGTTCGACCTGTCCGCCGGGCTCAAGCGTAATGCTGCCGCCGTCGGCGCGGGTCAGCGCGATCGGGTTGCCGTTCTCCACGACCGGCTCCCAGCCGAAGCGCATCATGCCCTCGAGCAGCGCACGGATGCCGTCCGGCCCGTCGTAAGGCAGGCGGCGCAGGTCCGTCAGGCGGAACGCGAACTTCTCGTGCTCCGTGCCGATGCGCCAGCGGTTGCGCGGCTTGTTGCCCGCCTCCAGGTACTGGACGAGCTGGCGCTTGCCGGTGATGGGCTCGCCGCCCGATTTCGGCGGAGCGGACATGCGGACGCTCTCCCCCTCGAACTCACCCGGTCGGTATCGTTTTGGTTCAGCGGGCGCGCCAGTCGCCGGCGACCGCCTGCCACACCGCCAGCGCCGCCAGCGCCGCGGTGTCCGCGCGCAGGACGCGCGGCCCCAGACCCATGGCGCTAACAAACGGGAGTTTGAGCAGCGCGTCAAGCTCGGCGCGCTCGAAGCCGCCCTCCGGTCCGGTCAGGATCGCGCCGGGCGCGCCCGGCGGATGACGGGCGAACAGCGCGGCGGCCGGCGCGGCCGGGCCGCGCTCGGCGCATACGTAAAGACGCCGATCGCGCGGCCAGGCTCCGATCGTGCGTTCGAGGGGCTGCGGCTCTCCCACCTCGGGCACGCTGAGACGCTCCGCCTGTTCGGCGGCCTCGATGGCGTTGGCGCGCATGCGTTCGACATTGACGCGGTCGACCGCGGTGTAGCGGGTGAAAACGGGCTGCAGGCGGGCGACGCCCAGCTCGGTCGCCTTCTGCACCAGGAAGTCGATGCGCCCGAACTTGATCGGCGCGAACAGCAGCCACAGGTCGCCCTCCGGCTCGGGCGCGCGGCGGCGCTCGCCGACCGAAAGCGAGGCCCAGCCCTTGCCGATGCCGTCGACGCGCGCCAGGTACTCGCCGTCGCGCGCGTTGAACAGCAAGACGGCTGCGCCGGGGTTCAGGCGCAGCACGTGCTTCAGGAAATGCGCCCGCTCCGCCCCCAGCCCGACCGTGCCGCCGGTGGCGAGCTCGTCCTCGACGTAGAGCCGGGTTTCGGCGCGTTCGTCGCCCATTGCTGGAACGTGACACGATGCCGTCGGAAAGCAAGTAGCGCCGCGCCTTGCGCGCGCAGGGGGCGGGTGGCAATCTGGGTTGGCAGGCGTATCTGATCGCCGCGGGGGACACCTTGCCGCGCCTTCCCGCCCTTCTTGTCGCCGTTTTGCTGGTCGTTTCCGGCGCCGCAGGCGCGCTCGCCCAGGCCGGCGGCAACGAGCCGCGCCTGGCGCTGGTGATCGGCAATGCCGCCTATCCCGGACAGGCGCTGAAGAACCCGGCCCAGGACGCCCGCGCCATGGCGCGGAGCCTGCGCAAGCTTGGCTTCGCCGTCATCGAGCGCATCGATGCCGGCAAGAAGGCAATGGAGGACGCGATCCTCGAGTTCGGCGAGAAATTGCGCGAGGGCGGAATCGGGCTGTTCTACTACGCCGGCCATGGGCTGCAGGTGCGCGGCCGGAACTACCTGGTGCCGGTCGACGCGCTGCTGCCGTCCGAGGCGTCGGTGCGGTTCCAGGCGGTCGACATCGACGTGGTGCTGGAGCAGCTGAACGAGGCGCGCAACCGCGCCAATATTGTCATCCTCGACGCCTGCCGCAACAACCCCTTCGTGGCACAGCTGCGCGGCGCGCCGCCGGGCCTGGCGGCGATCGACGCGGCGCGCGGCACGCTGATCGCGTACTCGACCGCACCGGGGAAGGTGGCGATCGACGGGGATGGCGCCAACAGCCCCTACACGGCGGGCCTGGTGCGCGCACTCGACGTGCCGGGTCTCAAGGCCGAGGAAATGTTCAAACGGGTACGCGGCTATGTGGCCGAGGCCACCAAGGGCCAGCAGACGCCTTGGGAGTCCTCCTCGCTGACGGGCGATCTGGTACTGAACCTGAACATCACGATCGCGGCGCCCCCGCCCGTGCCCGCGCCCGCCAACCGCGACGCGATCGAGGCCGCGTTCTGGCAGAGCATCGGCAACAGCATGGACGCTGCCGACTACGAGGAATACCTGCGCCAGTTCCCGACCGGCGTGTTCTCGGGGCTGGCCAAGCGGCGCATCGCCGAGATCAACAGGAAGCAGCAGCAGGCGGCGCAACCGCCGAGGGTCGAAGCACCGCCGCCGATTCCGTCCGCGAAGACGCAGGAGGCGGCGCTGCCGCCGCCGAAGATCGACCCACCCAAGCCGCCGCCGCTGCCCGAACGCCCGCGCCTCGCGATCGAGCCGGTCGACAAGGAGTTCATCGCCACCCAGTTGGCCCGCGTGCGCGAGGCGCCCGAGAGCGGCGCCAAAGTGGTCGCTTCGCTGGCGGCCGGCCAGTCCGTGCTGGTCACGGGCAAGGTCAAGGGCGAGAGCTGGTTCCAGATCGAGCGCGAGGGCAAGCCGCTGGGCTTCGTGGCCGCGCACCTGCTGGAGGACGCGGGTGCATATCGCGCACGGCAGGAGGAGGGGAAGCGCAAGCGCGAAGCCGCGGCAGAGGAGGAACGCAGGCGCCAGGCCGCTGCCGACGAGGAGCGCAAGCGTCAGGCTGCGGCGGAAGAAGCACAGAAGCGCCGGGCGGCAGAGCAGGAAAAGGATCGGCAGAAGCAGATTGCAGTCCTGCCTCCCGTCAAGGAGCCGCAATCCGACATGAAGGAGGACCAGCGCGCCTGGGCCGCCATCGCGACATCGAGCGACCCCGAGAA
The DNA here is from genome assembly GCA_964393375.1 of uncultured Rhodospirillaceae bacterium. Taxonomy (GTDB): domain Bacteria; phylum Pseudomonadota; class Alphaproteobacteria; order JAEULC01; family JAEULC01; genus JAEULC01. The sequence continues at coordinate 12,840 of CAYMTM010000094.1, read as the reverse complement.
ATTCGCCGCGTTCCTGCAGAAATATCCGGACAGCCCCCACGCGGCTCAGGCCAAGGCGCGGCTCCTCAGCCTGGGCTGGTCCCAGGCGCAGGTGCAGGCCTTCACCAGCGGAAAGGCCGGCGCGCCGCCGGCTGCCTCGCGCCCGCCCCATCCACCGGCCACCGCGCCGGCGGCGGCGCCGCCGGCTCCCGCCGCGCCGCCTACGCCCGCGAAGTCCCCGCCGTCGCGCGAGGACGCGACCAAGCAGATCTACGATAAGCTGATCGCAACGTTGTTTGCAGGCAAGTTCGGCACTTATAACCCGCGGACTGCCGGCAAACCGGTCAGCAACTACCGTTCAGAGCAGCAGTCCAAGGTCATCGCGATGTGCATCGACTGGTCGGGCAGCACGATCGCGTCGGTTGTTTCCCGCGGTGACTGGCTGGCATGGGAGCACCGGATGCTCGGCGAGGCGCGGAAGACCGCGATCGACAATTGCGTGGCGCGCTATCAGTCGCGGGGATGCACGTGCCAGATCATCGACGAAAACGACAAGAGCGTCATCAAGGTTCCCGACGAATTCTACCAACGCCTCGCGCGTCCGCTGTCGACCGGTGAGGCGGTTCCCGGTACGGACGGTGCAAAGGTGCAGCCGGTAGCCGCGGGCGCTGCGCATGGCGGCACGTGGAAGGGCGCGAGCAGCGAGTATGACATGGAGATCAAGGTCGACGGCACGGCGGTAACGGGACGGATCAGACCGACAAGGCCCGGCGTCGGGCCAATCAGCGTAGCGGGCAAGGTGGATAGCGCCGGGCTGGTCAGCGCCAATGCATCGGGACAGGCATCGGGGCTCTATCATGTCGAGGGCACCCTGCCCACGCTCACGATCCGCAGGAATACCGGCGAGGCAAATGCCGTCACCCTGAAGCGCGGCAACTGATCTCGCGCTAGACGGGCTTGAACTGGCGCGACAAGCGCCGCAATTCCAGAAAGGCCCGCCCCGCAATCGTCAACGCCTCCACATAGCTCGCAAGTTCCACCGCCTGATCCGTCAATCGCCCCTTGTAGGCGTAGTCGCCGCGCAGCAGGTCGAAGACGGGCACCCGCATTTCGCAGGCGCGGCGCAGCAATTCGAACATCAGCAGGTTGCCCGGCGAGAAGGCCTGGAACGCCGGGTCGTAGGTCGGGACGTAGTAGTAGAAGCGTTCGCGGTCGACGAAGCCCAGATGGGCCGCGATCGGGCGGCCTTCGGCCTCGATCGTCGCTACGTGGATGCGCGCCCGCCCCACGGTCTCGCCGACGAAGATCGTGCGCGCGAGCGGTGCGAACACGCGCCGGTGGTTCGCCAGGGCGTCGGCATCGTCGGCGAGCTGCGCCGCTTTGTGCCGCAGCACGAAGTCGATCGCCGCCGCGCGCTGATCGGGCGTGTCGCACTCGACATAGCGCCAGGGCGCGCGCTCGCCGAGCCGCCTGGCGAGGCGCCGGATATCCTTGCGCCAGGATGCGGAGATGCCCTGCTCCAGCATGGCCCAGGACCGGCCGGCGATGTCCAGATAGGGCGCGCTGGCCGGCGGCCCCGGGTCCCGGCGCAAATGCGGGCCCAGCAGGCGCGCAGCCTCACCCTCCGGCCTGATCTGCGCCAGCCGCGCCAGCGCCGCGCCGCTGCGCTCCATCGCCGCGCGCAGCCCCAGCCAGAGCACGCCGCCGTCGAGGTCCGGCGCGGCCACAAGGTCGCAATAGTCGCTGACATCCTCGGCCATCCACCGCAGGCAGGGCATGAATCTGCGGCGATCAAGCACCATCGGCGCGATCGCCGCCGGGCCCGCGTCGTCCGAAACGATCGCCACGCGCAGCGCCAGCTGGTCCGCCAGCCCCGCGCCGGCCACGGCGCGCCGCCACGCGTCGAGCCACCCATAGGACTGAAACAGGCCGATCGCCGCGCCACGCCGCTCGAGCGCCTGCCACACGGCTTCGGCGCCGGCCCAGTCCTGGGCAGTCGCGAGCATGCGCCAGCCCGGTGCGGTCAACCTTTCACCCATCCCTCGTAGAAACAACAAGGGCCGCCGTGGCGGCCCTTATCGTTAGGCACGATCGACTGCCCGAAGGCCGGCAGGATCACCCGCCGACGGAAGGCGGCGTCGGGACCGGCGTTTGCGGCGCGGCCGTGGTCGGCGCCGGCGTGATGGATACCGTGTGCTGCGGGCTGCAATGCGCCATGGCCGCGAACGGCAGGGCCATCAGCACAGCCGCCGCCAACAGGGACCGAAAGATAGGCATGAATCTCTCCCCGGTTGCACGGAACCCGGGCAGAATGCCGGGAAATCGCGGTCGGGTCAACGCCGCGCCGGGGACAAGGCTTGCCAAGGCGAGTGGCCTTGCCGATACTCCAATCCATGGTGGCGCGATCGGGCACTGAATCTGCGACGCGCCGCTCTATGGGAACGGGGAGTGTTGCATATGAAACGATCCATCCTGGCGCTGGGCGTCGGTGCCCTGGCGCTTGCCCTTGTGCCGTCGGCCGGCGACGCCAAGACCTTCCGCTATTCCACGTCCGGCGATTTCATCGGGCTTGATCCGCACATCAACAATGAAGGCCCGACGAACTCGATGAAGGGCAACATCTACGAGGGCCTGGTCCATCGCAAGCCGGACCTGTCGGTCCACCCCTCGCTGGCGACCGAGTGGAGCAATCCCGAGCCTACGATCTGGCGCTTCAAGCTGCGTCAGAACGTCAAGTTCCACGACGGCACGCCCTTCACGGCGGACGACGTGGTGTTCTCTTTCGCCCGGATCAATTCCGAGCAATCCGACATGAACACCTATGTCGCTACGGTCAAGGAGGTGAAGAAGGTCGACGATTTCACGGTCGACTTCATCACCAAGGGACCGGACCCGATCCTGCACCAGAACCTGACTCTGTTCTTCATCATGTCCAAGTCGTGGACCGAGAAGAACAACTCCGCGAAGCCGGTGCGCGGCGGCACGGCCGAGATCTATGCCAACCGCTTCGCCAACGGCACCGGGCCGTTCAAGCTGGTCGAGCGCGTGCCCGACACGCGCACGGTGGTGGAACCGAACAAGGACTGGTGGGGCACGCCGACGCACAACCTGACGCGCGCGGAATTCCGCCCGATCGCCAACAACGCGACCCGCGTGGCGGCGTTGCTGTCGGGCGAGATCGACATGATGTACCCGGTGCCGCTGCAGGACATCCCGCGGCTGAACCAGACCGCCGGGATCAAGGTGATGGAAGGGCCGGAACTGCGCACGATCTTCCTGGGCTTCGACCAGGCGCGCGACGAGCTGCTCTATTCGAACGTCAAGGGCAAAAACCCGTTCAAGGACGTGCGCGTGCGCCGGGCCTTCTACCAGGCTCTGGACATGGAGCAGATCAAGCGGGTGGTGATGCGCGGCGCGTCGACGCCGACCGGTCTGATGGTCGCGCCGGGGATCGTGGGCTTCGACGCCGAGCTGAACAAGCGCTATCCCTTCGACCCCGACGGCGCCAAGAAGCTGCTGGCCGAAGCGGGCTATCCCCAGGGATTCGAGGTGCAGCTCGACTGCCCGAACGACCGCTACGTCAACGACGAGGCGATCTGCCTGGCGGTGGTGCCGATGCTCGCGCGCATCGGCGTGACCGTGAAACTGAACGCCCAGACCAAGGGCAAGCACTTCGACAAGATCGGGCTCAAGGAAAACCGCAACACCAGCTTCTATATGCTGGGATGGACGCCCGGCACCTATGACGGCCACAATGCGCTGTTCAACCTCATGGTCATGACTTTGCCGGGCTCGGGCGCGAACAACAGCGGCGCCTACTCGAACCCGAAGGTCGAGGAATTGACCAAGCAGATCGCGGTGGAGACCGACCAGAAGAAGCGCTTGGCCATGCTGCACGAGGCCTTCAGGATCCATAAGGATGACTTCGGGCACCTGCCGCTGCACCAGCAGGCGCTGGCCTGGGGCGTCAGGGACACGGTGGCGGAGATCATCCAGCGGCCGTTTAACGACGTCGACCTGCGCTACGTGAAGATGAAGTAGACCGCAGAACGATGGACAAGGCGCCCGTCCCGTCGCCAAATGCGGGGCGGGCGCTCCCTTGTTAAAGGCTCTTCGCGGGAACGATGGCCGCCTATATCGTCCGCCGGCTGATGCAGGCCGTCCTGGTCATGCTGACCGTCGGCTTCATCGCCTTCATGATGTTCAATTACATCGGCGACCCGATCAACAACCTGGTCGGGCCCGACGCCACCGCCGAGGATCGCGAGCGTATCCGCGCCTCGCTGGGGCTCGACCAGCCGTTCTATGTGCAATATGCGCGTTTCATCGCCAACGCCGTCCAGGGCCAGTTCGGCACGTCGTTCCGGCTTGGCATGAAAGTGACGACCGTGCTGGCCGAGCGGCTGCCGGCCACGCTCGAACTTGTCTTTGCCGCGGCCATGATTTCGCTGTTCGTCGGCGTGCCGCTGGGGGTCTACACCGGCATCCACCGTCACGGCGCGCTCAGCCGCATGTTCCTGACCTTCTCGCTGGTCGGCATCTCGCTGCCGACGTTTCTGATCGGCATCCTCCTGATCCTGGTGTTCTCCGTTCAGCTCAAGTGGCTGCCCTCGTTCGGCCGCGGCCAGGTCGTCAACCTGGGCTGGTGGAGCACGGGGTTTTTGACGCCGAGCGGGCTGCGCTCGCTGATCCTGCCGGCGATCACGCTCGGCCTGTTCCAGACCACCTTGATCATGCGGCTGGTTCGCGCCGAGATGCTGGAGGTGCTGCGCACCGACTACATCAAGTTCGCGCGCGCGCGCGGCCTGAGCCAGCGTGCGATCAATTTCGGCCATGCCCTGAAGAACACCATGGTCCCGGTCATCACCATCGCGGGCCTGCAGATCGGCGGGTTGATCGCCTTTGCGATCATCACCGAGACGGTGTTCCAGTGGCCGGGCATGGGCCTGCTGTTCCTGCAGGCGATCCAGTACGCCGACGTGCCGGTGATGTCGTGCTACCTGATCCTGGTGGCGCTGATGTTCGTGCTGATCAATCTGATCGTGGACCTGCTCTATTACGCCGTCGACCCGCGCCTGCGCGCGGACCGCGGCGCGGTCCGCAGCCGGCAGGTTTGAGGGGACGGCGCGCATGTCCGCCATCGCCGCCAACCTGCGCCGCGCGCTCGACAGCGACCTGTTCTACAGTTTCCGCCAGTCGCCCGCGACGGTCGTCGCCGCCACGATCGTGGTGGTCTTCGTCCTTGCGGCCGCGCTGGCGCCATGGATCGCGCCGCACAATACCTACGAGGTCGTGACGCTCAACCTGTCGGATGCCTTCCTGCCTCCGGCCTGGACGGAGTCGGGCAAGGCGAAATTCCTCCTGGGCACCGACGACCAGGGGCGCGACGTGCTGTCGACCATCATGCTGGGCGCGCGCGTCTCGCTGACCGTGGGATTCGCGGCCGTGATCTTCGCCGCCACGTTGGGGATCACCCTCGGCCTGATCAGCGGCTATGTCGGCGGCATCGTCGACGCGGCGATCATGCGGGTGGCCGACATCATGCTGAGCTTCCCCGCGATCCTGATCGCGCTGCTGATCGACGGGGTTGCGCGCGGCGTGCTGCCGCGCGACGTGCACACCAAGATTTCGATCTACGTCGTCATCGCCTCGATCGGCCTCAGCACATGGGTCCAATACGCGCGGACCGTGCGCGCCACGACGATGGTCGAAAAGTCGAAGGAGTACGTCCAGGCCGCCCGCGTCATCGGGCTGCACCCCGTCCTCATCATGGTGCGGCACGTGCTGCCCAACGTGCTGGGCCCGGTGCTGGTGATCGCCACGATCGGGCTAGCCGTTGCGGTGCTGATCGAGGCCACGCTCAGCTTCCTTGGCGTCGGCGTGCCGCCGACCCAGCCGTCGCTCGGCACCTTGATCCGCATCGGCAACAACTTCCTGTTCTCCGGCGAGTGGTGGATGACGATCTTCCCCGGCTTGGCGCTGGTCGTGCTGGTATTGTCGGTCAACCTGCTGGGCGACTGGCTGCGCGACGCGCTCAACCCGAAACTGCGATAGACGCATGACCCGTCCTCCCGCCAACCAGCCGCTGCTGCAGGTCGAAAGCCTGGTGGTCGAATTTCCCACCCGCCGCGGCGTGCTGCGCGCGATCGACGACATCAGCTTCCACATCGATCCCGGCGAAGTGCTGGGGGTGGTCGGGGAATCCGGCGCGGGCAAATCGCTGACGGGCGCATCCATCATCGGCCTGCTCGAGCCGCCCGGGCGGGTCGCCGGCGGGCGCATATTCCTGGAAGGGGCGCGCATCGACGACCTGCCGCCCGACCGGATGCGCAGGGTGCGCGGCAAGCAGATCGGCGCGATCTTCCAGGACCCGCTGACCAGCCTGAACCCGCTCTACAGCATCGGCCGTCAGCTGACCGAGACGATCACCACCCATCTGCCGCTGAGCCAGGCCGAGGCGCGCAAGCGGGCGATCGAGTTGCTGGCGGAAGTCGGCATCCCCGCGCCCGAACGGCGGATCGACCAGTACCCGCACCAGTTCTCGGGCGGCATGCGGCAGCGCGTGGTGATCGCGCTGGCGCTGTGCGCCAATCCGCGCCTGATCATCGCCGACGAGCCAACCACGGCGCTGGACGTGTCGATCCAGGCGCAGATCATCGCGCTTCTCAAGCGTCTGTGCCGCGACCACGGCACGGCCGTCATGCTGATCACCCACGACATGGGCGTGATCGCGGAGACGGCGGACCGCGTGGCGGTGATGTACGCCGGCCGAATCGCCGAGGTCGGACCGGTGCGCCAGGTGATCAAGCATGCGCTGCATCCCTATACCGAAGGGCTGATGGGCTCGATCCCCTCGGTCGGCGTCGACCGTCCGCGCCTGGCGCAGATCGACGGCGCCATGCCAAGGCTGAACGCAATCCCGCCGGGATGCGCCTTCAACCCGCGCTGCCCCAAGGTATTCGGCCGCTGCCGCACCGACCGGCCCGACCTGATGCCGCAGGGCCAGACCCAGGTCGCCTGCTGGCTGCACGAGCCGGATCGGACCAAAGCCCGGGCGGCGGGAGGCGGCCGTGGCTGAGGCGGCGAATCCGCTGGTCCGCGTCACCGACCTCAAGCGCTATTTCGACGTTTCGGCGCCGCTGCTGAACCGCATTCTCGAGGGCCAGCCGCGGCTGACCCTGCGCGCGGTCGACGGCGTCGACTTCGCGATCAACCGCGGCGAGACCTTCTCGATCGTGGGCGAGTCCGGCTGCGGGAAGTCGACGGTAGCGCGGCTGATCGTGGGCCTCTACCGCCCCACGGCCGGCACGATCGAGTTCGACGGCACCGACATGGGCGCGCTGCGCACGCGCAAGGAGATGGCGCCGCTGCGCCGCCGCCAGCAGATGATCTTCCAGGACCCCTATGCCAGCCTGAATCCGCGCTGGCGCGTACGCGACATCATCGCCGAGCCGATCCGCGCCTTCAGCCTGATCGAGGGCGGCGCGGCCATCGCCGAGCGCGTCGGCGACCTGTTGCGCCATGTCGGGCTGGCGCCTGCGGACGGCGAGAAATATCCGCACGAATTCTCGGGCGGACAGCGCCAGCGCATCTCGATCGCCCGCGCGCTGGCGAGCCAGCCGGAGTTCCTGATCTGCGACGAGCCCACCTCGGCGCTGGACGTTTCGGTGCAGGCGCAGATCCTGAATCTCATGAAGGATCTGCAGCGCGAACTGAAGCTGACCTACCTCTTCATCTCGCACAACCTGGCGGTCGTCTACCATATCTCCGACCATGTGGCCGTGATGTATCTGGGCCGCATCGCCGAGGTGGCACCGACGCGGCTGCTGTTCTCGCGCCCGCGCCATCCCTATACGCGCATGCTGCTCGACACCATCCCGGACCTGGGCATGACCGGCCGCCAGCGCACGCCGGTGGCGGGCGAGGTGCCGAACCCGATCAATCCGCCCCCGGGCTGCGGCTTCCACCCGCGCTGCCCTTTCGCCAACGACCGCTGCAAGGCCGAGCGGCCCGAACCCTTGCCGGCCAAGGGCGAGGCCAGCGGCGGCGTGCTGGTCGCCTGCCACGGCGTCCAGGAAGGGCGCCTGCCCGAGGACGTGCGTCCGCTGAGCGCCGCGCCTGCCCTGCCTGCCTGAAATTGCCGGAGATCCCGATGGACAAGCCTGCCGAGACCATGCCCTCGAACCGCGACCGTATCGACCCGGAGGAGATCCTGGCGGGCATCCGCGAGTGGATCGACATCGAGTCGCCCTCGCACGACGCCGCGGCCGTCAACCGCATGGTCGACAAGGTCGAGGGCCAGATGCGCAGGCTCGGCGCGCGAATCGAGCGCCATCCCGGCAAGGAGGGGTTCGGCGACATGCTGGTGGCGCGCACGCCCTGGGGCGGCGATGGGCCGGGCATCCTGGTGCTCAGCCATCTGGACACCGTCCACCCGATCGGGTTCCTGAAGAACACCCTGCCCTTCAGGCGCGAGGGCGACGTGGTCTATGGGCCCGGCATCTACGACATGAAAGCGGGCGCATTCATCGGCTACCACGCCTTCCGCCATCTCGTGCGCGAGGGACGCCAGACGCCGCTGCCCGTCACCTTCGCCTTCGTGCCGGACGAGGAAGTGGGTTCGACCACGACGCGCGAACTGATCGAAACCCTGGCGAAGAACGCCAAGTACGTGCTGGTCACCGAACCGGCGCGCGACGGCGGCAAGATCGTGACCTCGCGCAAGGGCGTGGGGCGCTTCACCCTCAGGACCGAGGGTCGCCCCGCCCATGCCGGCGCACGCCACGAGGACGGCCGCAGCGCGATCAAGGAGATGGCGCGCCAAGTCCTGGCGATCGAGGCGATGACCGATTACCGGCGCGGCATCACCACCTCGGTCGGCCTGATCCGGGGCGGTACGGGCGTCAACGTGATCCCGCAGTTCTGCGAGATCGAGATCGACCTGCGCGTGCCGGACGCTGCCACCGGCGAGGAGATGGTCGAACGCATTCTGGGCCTGAAGCCGCACGACCCCGACGTGAAAGTTGTCGTGGAAGGCGGCATGAACCGCCCGCCCTACACCAAGGACGCGGGCATCGCGGCCCTGTTCGAGCACGCCCGCAAAGTGGCGGCCGAGATCGGCTTCGAGTTGCAGGACGTGAAGCTCACGGGCGGCGGCAGCGACGGCAACTTCACCGCCGCGCTCGGCATCCCCACGCTCGACGGGCTGGGCGCCGACGGCAAAGGCGCCCACACCGACTACGAGCAGATCTACTTCTCGTCGCTGGAACAGCGCGCGCGGCTGATGCTCGGGCTCTTGGAGACGTTGAAGTAGGGCTCGCTCACCCTCCCCTCGCTATCGCGACGGGCGCCTCCCGCTCCCGCCGGGAGAGCGAGGCGCGAAGCGAACCGGGTGAGGGAAACCCGCGGGGCCAATCGGCGCCGATCAGCGATCCGCCGCGACTGCGTGCAGCTGGCCTTCGGCCACAGCGATCTTCGCCTGGACTTCCTCACGGTCTTCGTCGGTCTTGGCGGCCTCGAGATCGTCCGCCAGGTCCTTGAGGTCCTGCTCGACCTTGGCGCGGTCGATATCCGCGACCGGCATCGCCACCTCGGCCAGCACCGTGCAGCGCTGGGCGTTCACCTCGGCAAAGCCGCCGGCGACGAAGATGCGGTCGGTGACCTTGCCGTCGTCGTGCACCTCGATGACGCCCGGACGCACGGTCGAGATCAGCGGCGCATGGCCGACCAGCACGCCGAAGTCGCCTTCCGCGCCCGGCACGACGACCATCTCGACCGGCCGCGACAGCAGCAGCTTTTCGGGCGAGACCAACTCGAACTCGATTTTATCCGCCATGGTCGATCGCTTCCGGTTGCGCGGCTCGTCCTTCGACAGGCTCAGGACGAGGCGATTGTTCCACCGGCCTCATCCTGAGCCTGTCGAAGGATGAGGCTGCACGAGATCAGGCCGCCTCGGCCGCCATCTTCTTGGCCTTCTCCACAGCTTCCTCGATCGTGCCGACCATGTAGAACGCGGCTTCCGGCAGGTCGTCGTAGTCGCCGTTGACCAGGCCCTTGAAGCCGCGGATCGTGTCCTCGATCTTCACGAACACGCCCGGCGTGCCGGTGAAGACCTCGGCGACGTGGAAGGGCTGCGACAGGAAGCGCTGGATCTTGCGCGCGCGGGCGACCGTCAGCTTGTCCTCTTCCGACAATTCGTCCATGCCCAGGATGGCGATGATGTCCTGCAGCGACTTGTAGGTCTGCAGCACGCGCTGCACGTCGCGCGCGACCTTGTAGTGCTCCTCGCCCACCACCCGCGGATCCAGCACGCGGCTGGTCGAATCGAGCGGGTCGACCGCCGGATAGATGCCGAGCTCGGCGATCTGGCGCGACAGCACGGTGGTGGCGTCGAGATGCGAGAACGAGGTCGCCGGCGCCGGGTCGGTCAGGTCGTCGGCCGGCACGTAGATCGCCTGCACCGAGGTGATCGACCCCTTCTTGGTGGTGGTGATGCGTTCCTGCAGCGCGCCCATGTCGGTCGCCAAGGTCGGCTGGTAGCCCACCGCCGAGGGAATGCGGCCGAGCAGCGCCGAAACCTCCGAGCCCGCCTGGGTGAAGCGGAAGATATTGTCGACGAAGAACAGCACGTCCTGGCCCTCCTCGTCGCGGAAGTATTCCGCCAGGGTCAGGCCGGTCAGCCCGACGCGCGCGCGCGCGCCCGGCGGCTCGTTCATCTGGCCATAGACCAGCGCCGCCTTGGAGCCCGGGCCATCCAGCTTGATGACGCCCGATTCGATCATCTCGTGGTAGAGGTCGTTGCCCTCGCGCGTGCGCTCGCCCACGCCGGCGAACACCGAGTAGCCGCCATGCGCCTTGGCGATGTTGTTGATCAGCTCCATGATGATCACGGTCTTGCCGACGCCGGCGCCGCCGAACAGCCCGATCTTGCCGCCGCGGGCGTAAGGCGCCAGCAGGTCCACGACCTTGATGCCCGTCACCAGGATCTGCGCCTCGGTCGACTGGTCGACGAACTCGGGCGCCGGCTTGTGGATGCCGGAGTATTTCTTGGCCTTCACCGGGCCGCGCTCGTCCACCGGCTCGCCGATCACGTTGATGATGCGGCCCAGCGTCTCTGGCCCGACCGGCACCGCGATCGGCCCGCCGGTATCGACCACGCCCTGACCGCGCACCAACCCGTCCGTCGTGTCCATGGCGACGGTGCGCACCGTGTTCTCGCCGAGGTGCTGCGCCACCTCGAGCACCAGCTTGTTGCCCTGGTTGTCCACGTGCAGCGCGTTCAGGATCGGCGGCAGGTCTCCGTCGAACTTCACGTCGACCACCGCGCCCAGCACCTGGGTGACGCGCCCGGTCGTGTTCTTGCTCGTCTCAGCCATCGGCTCGCTCCTACTCGCGAATCGTCAGACCGCCTCGGCGCCGGAGATGATCTCGATCAGTTCCTTGGTGATCATCGCCTGGCGGGTGCGGTTGTAATTGAGGGTCAGTCGGTTGATCATGTCGCCCGCGTTTCGCGTGGCGTTGTCCATCGCGGTCATGCGCGCGCCGTGCTCGGAAGCGTTGCTTTCCAGCAGCGCGCGGTAGATTTGCACCGACAGGTTGCGCGGCAGCAGGTCGGCCAGAATCTCCGTCTCGTCCGGCTCGTACTCGTAGATCGCCAGCGCATCCGCCTCCGGCGCCTTCGCCTTGTCGGCCGCCGGCGGCGCGAAGGGAATCAGCTGCTGCTCGGTAACGACCTGGCTGATCGCCGACTTGAAGCGGTTGTAGACCACGCTGCAGACGTCGAATTCCCGGGCGTCGAACATATGTGCGATCCGGTGCGACACCTTCTCGGCATGATGGAAGCCCAGCGTCGGCCGGCCGATCTCGTCGATCGTGCCCACGATCAGGGCGCCCATGTCGCGGCGCAGGATGTCGCGCGCCTTGCGCCCGACACAGAGGATCCTGACCGTCTTGCCCTCGGCCAGGAGCTTCCTTGCCTTGTTGCGCACGAAGCGCGCGATGGCGCCGTTGAAACCGCCGCACAGGCCGCGGTCCGAGCTCACCGCGACGAGCAGGTGCGTTTGGTCCTTGCCCGTGCCCGCCAGCAGCGCCGGCCCGCCCTCGGCGCCGGCGAAGCTTGCCGCCAGCGAGCCCAGCATGCGCTCCATGCGCTCGGCGTAGGGCCGCGCGGCCTGGGCCTGTTCCTGCGCGCGACGCAGCTTCGCGGCTGAGACCATCTTCATGGCCGACGTGATCTTGCGCGTCGACTTCACGCTGGAGATGCGGATGCGAAGGCTCTTGAGGCTCGGCATCTACTAAGGGTCCCGGCGTCCTTGATCGCTGATCCCTGGCGCTCAGGCCTCGAAGGCCTTGGCGAAGCCGTCCATGAAGGTCTTGAGCTTCTCCTCGGTCGCCGGCGTCAGTTCGCGCTTGTCGCGTATGTCGGCCAGGATATCCGGCGCCTTGGCCTTCACCTCGGCCAGCAATTGCTGCTCGAAGCGCGTCACGTCGTTGACTGGGACCCGGTCAAGATAGCCGCGCACGCCGGCGAAGATCGCCACCACCTGATCCTCGACCGGATAGGGCTTGAACTGCGGCTGCTTCAGGACCTCGGTCAGCCGCGCGCCGCGCGCCAGCAGGCGCTGGGTCGAGGCGTCGAGGTCCGAGGCGAACTGCGCGAAGGCCGCCATCTCGCGATATTGCGCGAGTTCGAGCTTGATGCGGCCGGCTACCTGCTTCATCGCCTTGATCTGCGCCGCCGAGCCCACGCGCGACACCGACAGGCCCACGTTGATGGCCGGGCGGATGCCCTGATAGAACAGGTCGGTCTCCAGGAAGATCTGCCCGTCGGTGATCGAGATCACGTTGGTCGGGATGTAGGCC
>CAYMTM010000093.1:0-17184 GCA_964393375.1 uncultured Rhodospirillaceae bacterium | reverse complement strand
CTGCTTCAGGTGTCCCGGCCGCAGCAAATGCGAAATGTCGTGGAAGGCCTGTTGCGTCAGCGCGGTGATCGCCGGCGCGCCGACCGTCAGCACCTCCTCGCCGTTGAACCTGGCAGTACCAACGTGGTCGGCCGAGAGCTTGCGATAGGGCGTCGTGTCCTCGCCTAGAGGAAACATGTCATGCGGGGATGGCTCTGCCATGGGATCACCCGGTCTCTTTATGCGTTCTGGAATTGCCCGCCAGAAGACTGCCCGGGGCCGGGCGGTGTCAACCGGGGGCGTGGTGGACCGCAGCCGGCGATACATGGTTGCATGACAACGATTTTCTCGAAATGCGGGAGAATTCTGAGGGTAGCAACGGGAAAAGGTATTGCATTTTGCCGACGGAGAACATATCATGAACAGTTGGTGTGTATTTGGTTTTCGGCCGATGACGTGTTCCGAATTTGACTAAGAACTCACTACCTGGGGGTCGTGAAGCATGCCAGGCGATCAGGATTCTCACCTTTTCCCGCGCGATCAGCAGCGGCTTCAAGCTGCACGAGACGCAGCGATCCAGTCGTTCCGCAATCGATATGGGCGCATTCCGACCGAGGCGGATGTTGAACAGTTGATCGACGGATTCCTCCCACCCGATCTACGGGCGCTGAGACCGCAGCGGGCATGGTTACGGTCGCAAGAACCTTCGCGGTCAGGCGCAACCTATTTCGAAAGACAGCGCGTGCCTGAGCCTTGGGAAGTCGATGCGGTAACGCGGGCGTACCTGTCGCAACTCGGACGTGCGCCCACAAGCGACGAGTTGGACCGGGAATTGGGGTTGAGCCGCGACTCAAGAAATTCGTTCCTGCAACGAGTTCCGCCGACCCGAAAGCCCCCGCCCCCTGGCTTCTTCGATCGCTACTTGGTACCGCTGTTCCGGCTGCTCACGCCGAAGCCGAGCTTACCTGTTCCAGGCCAAGGTTTCTCCTCGTCGCGCAGAGGGTAAGCTCCTTCGAGCTTTCGGCGGAGTGGCTGGTTGCACATGGACGGCGTGGGCCAGGCGCGGTTGCAGGCTCGGTGCCCAAGTGACGGCGGCGCCGGTCCGGATCCGCCCATGCGGCCATTGGCATGGTGCGCGGTTGTGCTGGCCTTTGTGCCTTTGGCGGCAAAGCGTATTGCACTTCTCGGCGAGCCGGCGTTCGACTACTGGCTCGCCTGGGACTATGGCGCTCGTTGCGTCATGCTCACAGGAGTCATGCTGGGCTATCGCACGCGGTTGATACGTGCTCTGCCCACGCGCGCGTCGTTGCTGGTATCCGCGATCGTGTTCGTGGCCGCCCTGTCAATTGAGCGGCTGGAGCAGCTATACCTCGGTCCGATTCTTCAGCAATACCTGCCTTATTTCCAATACGCCCGGACGCCCTTGATTCAGGATCGTGAGCTGATCCTGTTCGATTTGTTCTTCGGGATTTGGCTCGTCGCCATCAGCGAGGAGTTGGTGTTCCGACGATTCCTCTTCGCGCTGCTGGATCGCCTGGCGTTCGGCAAGTCCGCGATCTTGTTGATCAGCTCGGCACTATTCGGCCTAGTGCACGTGACTACGGGATTGAACGAAGCGGTAAGCGCCTTCCTTCACGGTATCATGCTGGGTTTGGTGTTCTTTGCGACGCGCCGGCTCGCGCTTTGCATTGTGCTGCACTACATCGACGATTTCCTGATCTTCGGACGGGCGGCCGCAGACAGCGGGCTATGGGGACCCCCTATGTCCTAGAAATCGCCGCGAGCGGCGATTTCAATGGCATCATTCGTCATTGCTGGATTCGTCGAATTCCTTTCGCCAGGAGCCTGTCCCCAGGACCACAATAGATGGCTGCGCGGCCGCTATTTCTTCCTGAAGCTGTCCAGTGTCACGACCTTCTCGGCCGCGGGGGCGGGCGCGGTCGGCGTCTCGGAGGGCTTGGGCAGGGGCGTGACGGCGGCGGGCTTGGCGGGCTTGGCGATCACGGGCTTGACCGTCTCTCCGGACTTGGCGACCGCGGCGGGGCCGGGCTTGGCGGTGCCGGCACCTTCCGTCACCGCCTGGAACTGCAGGCCGAAATTGACCGAAGGATCGGTGAAGGCCGTCACCGCCGCGAACGGGATGGTCAGGCGCTGCGGCACGTTGTTGAAGCTGAGCGTCACCACGAACCCGTCATGCTCCACCGCCAGGTCCCAGAACTGGTGCTGGAGCACGATAGTCATTTCCTGCGGGAAGCGCGTTTTCAGGCTCTGGTCGATTTGCACCTTTGCGTGGTCGGTGCGGAAGGTGACGTAGAAGTGATGCGCCCCGGGCAGGCCGTGCTTGGCCACATGGGCCAGGGCATCGTGCATCACCCCCCGCAAGGCGCGCTCGACCATCCGATCGTAGCGAAGTCCGCCGTCCCCCATCCTGCCACCTGCGCCTTCAACTCCGACCGTCGCGAACGCCCAATCCCGTGGATAAAGTGGAAGGCTTCTGTTGCCAGGCGCCTTCCGAACCCCGCCCGGACGTGTGACGGCCCGGGACTTATCGCTGGCTTACCAGCCGCCGTTAGGCGGCGAGGCGAGCCTCACCGTAGTTGTCGTTGGCAACTATCAGTTTCGGCCCAATAACGGCGGTACCATGCCGGGCGAAAGTTCCGTCTTTACTGCGCGCGTCGATCCTGTTTCGCCCCCTTAAGTCCCGCCGGCGGGTGTTGCCACTTTCGAAGCCCGCCGGACGGGGGAATTTGGTGGAGGCGCCGGGTACTGCCCCCGGGTCCGCAACGTCTATTCCACGGTCCGTTTATCGCCATAGTCGGTTGCCCGACCTGGGTAATATAGGCTGGCCGGTTGGCGGGTGAAAGGGGGCGCAAGCGCGGATTTCCGGCCGGCTGAGTCGGGTTGGCTTTCGCCCTGCGGGTCCGATAGATTGCCCGCGCGTCGCCACCCCAGCCCACCCCGAGCGGACCGGAAATCGATGGTACTGACCCCGGAACAGGCCGCCGAGATCGACCGGCTGCGCGCCGAGAGCCATCCGACCCTCCGGCCGACGGTGCCGACGCTCGAGGAACTGCTGTTCCATCCCTTGCCCGTGCTCGACCACGGTTTTGTGCGGGTCGTCGACTACATGGGCGATGACGGGGCGGTGGTGCAGGCCGCGCGCGTGTCCTATGGCCGCGGCACCAAGCGGGTCAGCGAGGATCGCGGGCTGATCAACTACCTGATCCGCCACCGGCACACGACGCCGTTCGAGATGTGCGAGATCAAGTTTCACGTGAAACTGCCGATCTTCGTCGCACGGCAGTGGATCCGCCACCGAACGGCGAACGTGAACGAATACTCCGCCCGTTATTCGATCCTGGACAAGGAGTTCTACCTGCCGGCGCCCGAGCACCTGGCGGCGCAGTCCGAGACCAACCGGCAAGGACGCGGCGCGGTGCTGGAGGGCGGCGAGGCCAGGCGCGTCCTCGACCTCCTGCGCGAGGACGCCGCGCGCAACTACGACCACTACCTGGAGATGCTTAACGAGGGGCCGGACGGCAAGCCGGCCGATCCGGCGCGGGCCGGCTTGGCGCGCGAGTTGGCGCGCATGAACCTGACGCTCAACCTCTACACGCAATGGTACTGGAAAATCGACCTGCACAACCTGATGCATTTCATCGCGCTGCGCGCCGACCCGCATGCGCAGTACGAGATCCGCGCCTATGCCGAGGCGCTCCTGCACGTTCTCGACCGCTGGGTGCCGATTACCGCCGCGGCCTGCCGCGAGCACATCGTCGGCGGCGCGCGGCTGTCCGCCACGGGCCTGAAGGTGGTGCGGCGCCTGGTCAAGGGCGAGACAGTGACACAGGCCGACAGCGGGCTCCAGCCGCGCGAATGGCGCGAGCTCGCCGCGCTGCTCGGCATCGACCCGGCATGAAGCCGCCGCGCCACGAACCCTGGCAGGTGCTGGCGACACGCGAGGTGTTCGGCGCGCCGCCCTACCTCAAGGTCCAGTCCCAGCGCGTGCGCCTTCCGGACGGGCGCGAGGTCGACGATTTCTATCGCGTAACCATGCCGGACTACGCGCTGGTCTTCGCCGAGACGGCCGACGGGCGCGTGCTGGTGCTGCGGCAGTACAAGCATGGCGTGGGCTCGGTTAATCTCACCTTTCCGGCCGGGACGTTCAACGATCCGCGCGAAGAGCCGCTTGCCTGCGCCAAGCGGGAGCTGTTGGAGGAGACCGGCTACCAAGCCGCATCCTGGCACCCGCTCGGCCGCTACGTCACGCATGCCAACGCGTTTGGCAACGCCGTGCATTTCTTCCACGCCACGGGCTGCCGCAGCGTGGCCGAGCCGAATTCCGGCGACTTGGAGGAAATGGAACTACTGCTGATGAACCGCGACGACCTGTTTGCGGCGGCGCGACGCGGCGAATTCAAGCTGACCAGCCAGATCGCGATCCTGGGCCTGGTAACGAATCCGGAGTTGGGCCCGGCGCGTTAGCGCCTCACTGCATCACGATGCGGGGCGCCGCGCGGCGGCTGCCGGCGAGGCTCTGCTCGACCTTGGTCCACACGCGCTCGGCGATCTGGCGGTAGATCTTGGCGAACGCGCTGTCGGGTTTGGAAACGACGATCGGCCTACCGCCGTCCGACGTCTCGCGGATGTCGATATGCAGCGGCACCTCGCCCAGGAAGTCGATCCCCAGCTTCTGGGCCTCGGCCCTTGCGCCGCCGTGGCTGAAGATCTCGGATCGCCCGCCGCAATGCGGGCACAGGAAATAGCTCATGTTCTCGACGATGCCGAACACCGGCACGTCGACCTTGCGGAACATGTTGAGCCCCTTGCGCGCGTCGAGCAGGGCTATGTCCTGGGGCGTCGAGACGATCACCGCGCCCGTGAGCGGCACCTGCTGGGCCATGGTGAGCTGCGCGTCGCCGGTGCCCGGCGGCAGGTCGACGACGAGCGCGTCCAGCTCGCCCCATTCGACGTCGCGCAGCATCTGCTGCAGCGCCGTCATCACCATCGGTCCGCGCCAGATCATCGGCGTGTCCTCGGGCACCAGGAAGCCCATCGACATGCATTTCACGCCGTAGTTGGTCATCGGCTGCAGCACCTTGCCGTCGCGCGAGCTAGGCCGTCCGCTGATCCCCATCATGCGCGGCTGCGACGGTCCGTAGATATCCGCATCCAACATGCCGACCCGCTTGCCCGACGCCGCTAGGCCGAGGGCGAGGTTGACGGCCGTCGTCGACTTGCCGACGCCGCCCTTGCCGCTGGCGACCGCGACGATCGAGCGTACGCCCGGGACGAGCTGCTTTTGACCGGCCGCCTGACCATGCCCGTGGCCTTGCGCCGCCTGCCCCTTGCCCGCGCTATGCGCGGTCAGCACCGCGGTCACCGACAAAACGTCCGGCAAGGCTTGCACGGCCTTCTCGGCAGCCTTGCGCAGCGGCTCCAGCTGGGCGCCCCGCTTCGGGTCGACCTCGACGGAAAACCCCACATGTCCGTCCTTGACGACCAGGCCGGTCACCATCCCGAGCGCAACGATGTCACGGCCGCGTTCGGGGTCCTTAACGGTCTTCAATGCCTCCAGGATTTGCGCTTGGCTGGGGCCGGACATGCTTGACAACTCCCGTTGCCTGCCAATATCCCCGGCAGGCCGCCATGCCCGAACGCAGGCCGGCGTTTTTGTGCTAGGTTGGTTGCTCATATAGGCGTGACGTCTAGGGTTTGCAAAGGCCGGAAGGGACACGAACCGGTCCGCGTGGGCCACGCGACTTCCTCAACGGCGGGCTGGCGGATCGTCCGGTAATTAGGGAAAGGGCTTCAGGGATGCCTTGGCAGAATCAGGGCGGGGGCGGCGGCCCCTGGGGCAGCGGCGGCGGCGGCAGCCCCTGGGGGCGTGGCGGCGGCGGCGGCATGCAGCCGCCCGATCTTGAGGACCTGATCCGCAAGGGCCAGGACCGCTTCAAGAAGATGATGCCGGGCGGCGCGGCGTCGCCGCGCGCGATCGGGCTGATCGCGCTTGCCGCGGTCATCGTCTGGGGCGTGACCGGCTTCTACCGGGTCAACCCCGACGAGCAGGGCGTCGCCCTGGTGTTCGGCCGCTGGGTGGAAACCACCCAGCCGGGCCTGCAATGGAACTGGCCGGCGCCGATCGGCAGCATCGAGCGCCCGCAGGTAACGCGCCAGAACCGCGTCGAGGTGGGCTTCCGCACCGGGCTGGTCCAGGGCCGCGGCGATTCCAAGCGCGACGTCACGGCCGAAAGCCTGATGCTGACGGGCGACGAGAACATCATCGACATCCAGTCCGTCGTCTACTGGGTGATCAAGGATGCCGGCAAGTACCTGTTCAACATCCGCAATCCCGAATCGGCAGTCAAGAGCGCCTCCGAGGCGGCGATGCGCGAGATCATGGGCAAGACCGCCTTCGAGTTCGCACGCACCCAAGGCCGCGGCCGGATCCAGGAGGACTCCAAGAAGCTGATCCAGCACATCCTCGACATGTACGGCTCCGGCATCCTGATCACGCAGGTCGAAATCCAGAAGGTCGACCCGCCGGCCAAGGTGATCGACGCGTTTCGCGACGTGCAGGCGGCCCGCGCCGACAAGGAGCGGGCAGTCAACGAGGCGCAGGCCTATTTCAACGAACAGACCCAGCGCGCGGAAGGCGAGGCCGAGCGCATCGTGCGCGAGGCGGAGGCGTTCAAGGAGGCGCGCGTCGCCGAATCGTCCGGCGCGTCGCAGCGTTTCCTGGCGGTCTACGAGCAGTACAAGGCCGCCAAGGACGTCACCATGCGGCGGATGTACCTGGAGACGATGGAGGACATCCTGAGCGGCATGGACAAGGTCATCATCGACCCCAGCGGTTCCGGCGGCGGCGGGGGGGTGGTGCCCTATCTGCCGCTGCAGGAGTTGACCAACAAGCGCCGCGCTCCGGGCCAGGGAGGCGCCCAATGAACCGCTCGATCCTGGTCGTCGTCGGTATCGCGTTGGCGGCGGTGGTGCTGGTCGCAAGCGCATCGCTGTTCACGGTGCGCGAGGGTCGCCAGGCGCTGGTCTTGCGATTCCGCGAGCCGATCCGCGTCGTCACGGAACCGGGCCTGAAGGCGAAATGGCCGTTGGCCGACGAGGTGGTTTATTTCGAGAAGCGTGTGCTGGACTTCGACGCCGAACGGGCGGAGATGGCGACCGCCGACCAGAAGCAGGTCGAGGTGGACGCATTCGCCCGCTACCGTATCGTCGACGCGCTGCGCTTCTATCAGACCGTCACAAGTGAGCGGGCGCTCAACCAGCGCCTCGCCTCGATCATCGGCACCAACCTGCGCACCTCGATCGCCGAATTGCCGCTCGCGCAGGTGCTGACCGAGGAGCGTGCCCGGCTGATGCAACGCATCGCCGACAACGTGAACGTCGAGGCCAAGACCTTCGGGGTCAACGTGATCGACGTGCGGATCAAGCGCGTCGACCTGCCGGAGGAGAATAGCGAGGCGATCTTCCGCCGCATGCAAAGCCAGCGTGAGCAGGAGGCACGACGGATCCGCGCGGAGGGCGCCAAGGATGCCGTCAGCATCCGCGCCGACGCCGACAAGCGGGTGCGCGTCATCGTGGCCGAAGCGCAGAAGCGTTCGCAGATCCTTCGAGGCGAAGGCGAGTCCGAGGCGACGCGAATCTACAACGACGCCTACATGAAGGACCCTGCCTTCTTCGACTTCTTCCGTTCGCTGCAGGCGATGACCAAGGGGCTGAGCGGCGAAACGACGCGGTTCGTGGGCCCGCCGGACGGCGACTTCTTCCGCTTCTTTGGCTCGATGTCCGGGTCGCCGGCGGCGGACAAGCCGCGCTGAAACCGCGCCGCCCGGTTGCGGACTCGGCCGAAAGCCGGCGTTTCTCTGGGGCGCGGGTCGGCTCGCTGCACAGGCTTTGCCCTACCCCGGCTGGAATCGGTATATACTGGTCTGTAACCATGTTTGGCCTATTGTTGGCGGCTGCGCGGCATCCGGGGGAGTGCGTTTTAGTCGCATGCGCCAGCTCGATTCTGGAGGCAAGAGTTTGAATTATGTGATGAATTCTGCTCGGTGCGGGTTCCTGGCCGGTTTGGCCGGTGCGGTGCTGTTGCTGTCGGCGGCACTGTCCGGTGCGGCCGATGCGCGAACGGCGCCGGAGAGTTTCGCCGACCTGGCGGCCCAGCTTCTGCCGTCCGTGGTCAACATATCGACCCAGCAAACAGCCAAGGCCAAGCCTAGCCGCGGACAGGGCCAGGGGCAGAACCCGGATGCGCCGCAGGTGCCGCCCGGCTCGCCGTTCGAGGAGTTCTTCAAGGATTTCTTCGACCGCAATCCGCAGGAGAACAGGCCGCGCCGCAATACCTCGCTGGGCTCGGGCTTCATCATCGACCCGGCCGGCTATGTCGTCACCAACAACCACGTGATCGCCGAAGCGGACGAGATCACGGTCACGCTGCATGACGATACCAGCCTGAAGGCGGAGATCGTCGGGCGCGACGCCAAGACCGACCTGGCCGTGCTCAAGATCAAGACTGAGAAAAAGCTGACCGCGGTCAAGTTCGGCAATTCCGACGTCACGCGCGTCGGCGACTGGGTGCTGGCGATCGGCAATCCGTTCGGCCTGGGCGGCACGGTGACGGCGGGCATCGTGTCGGCGCGCGCGCGCGATATCCAGTCCGGGCCCTATGACGACTTCTTGCAGACCGATGCCTCGATCAACCGCGGCAATTCCGGCGGCCCGATGTTCAACCTGCAGGGCGAAGTCATCGGGATCAACACGGCGATTTTCTCGCCGACCGGCGGCAGCGTCGGCATCGGCTTCGCGATCCCGGCGTCGCTGGCGAAGCCCGTGGTGGAGCAGCTCAAGCAGTTCGGCAGGACGCGGCGTGGCTGGCTCGGCGTGCGCATCCAGCAGGTCAGCGACGAGATCGCCGAAAGCCTGGGTCTCGACAAGGCGCGCGGGGCCATGGTGGCCAGCGTGTCGCCGAACGGGCCCGCCGAGAAGGCGAAGATCGAGCCGGGCGACGTGGTGCTGACGTTCGACGGCAGGGACGTGACCGAAATGAAGCGGCTGCCGCGTATCGTGGCGGAGACGCCGATCGACAAGAAGGTCGTCGTGTCGATCTGGCGCAAGGGCAAGGAGATGAAGGTCGACGTGGTCGTCGAAGAGCTGAACGAGACCGATACCGCCGCGCTGCAGCCCGACACTGGCAAGGGCAAGGAGGGCGGCAAGGCCACGGTCGATGCGCTCGGTCTTGCACTTGCCAGGCTCAACCCCGATCTGCGCGACAAGTACGACATCGACGCCTCCATCGACGGCGTCGTCGTGACCGACGTGGTCGCCGACAGTCCGGCGGCCCAGAAGGGCATGCGCGCGGGTGACGTGATCGTCGAGGTGGCGCAGGAACAGGTGAAGGATCCGAAGGACGTCGCCGACAAGGTGAAGAAGGCGAAGGCCGCCGGCCGCAAGTCGGTGCTGCTGCTGGTCGACCGCCAGGGCGACCTGCGCTTCGTCGCGATCAAGCTGGACGGCTAGTCGGAATCCCGCTCACGCCGCGTAGAACGGGCGGGGCATTCCCGCCTGCTCGCGCGCGGCGTCGTTGAACGGCGGCTTCAATACCCCGTCGCTGAATTCCGCCACCAGCGAGCGCCAGGTCGGTGCCGGATCGAGGCCACGCCCGCGGCAGACCCAAAAGAACCAGCGCGTGCCGGCCGCGACATGCGCCACTTCCTCCGCATGGATTCGCCGGAGCACGTCGGCGCTGGCGCGATCGCCCGCGAGGTCGAGCCGCGCGACCATCGCCGGCGTGACGTCGAGCCCGCGCGCCTCCAGCACCATCGGCACGACGGCGAGCCGCGCCAGCAGGTCGTGAGCGGTTCTTCCCGCCGCCTCCCACAGCCCCCCATGCGCGGGCAGCTCGCCGTAGGCCGTGCCGAAATCGGCCAAGCGCGCGTCCAGCAACGCGAAATGCTCGGCCTCGTCGGCGGCGACCGCCACCCAGTCGTCCGAGAATGCTTGCGGCATACCCTGCCCGGCGAAACGCGCCACCATGTCCCAGGCCAGGTCGATGGCGTTGAGCTCGATATGGGCGACGGCGTGCAGCAGCGCCACGCGGCCGGCCGGCGACGCCCCGATCTTGCGCCGCTTCACCCCGCCGGGCCGTACCAGCACGGGTCGCGCCGGACGCGCAGGGCGGTCGGGTACCGGCGGGGAGCTCGGCGGCGGCACGACGCCCGCGCGCCAGTCCGCGGCCAGCGCGCGCGTCAGCGCGACCTTGTGGGCCGGATCCGCCACGGCCAGGACCGCCAGCGCACGGGTGGCGAGATCCGCCATGGACGCTATCTCATTGCCTTGAGCGCCGCCAGTACTTCTTCGACATGGCCGGGCACCTTCACCTTGCGCCAGATCTGGCGGACGATGCCCTTGCCGTCGATCAGGTAGGTGCTGCGGTCGATTCCCATGTACTTGCGCCCGTACATGCTTTTCTCGATCCATGCGCCATAGGCCTCGCAGACCTTGCCGTCCTCGTCGGAGGCGAGGGTGAAATTCAGCTTCTGCTTGGCCTTGAAGCCGTCGTGGCTCTTCGGGCTGTCTTTGGACACGCCGATCACCTCCGCCTTCAGCCTGCCGAAATTCGGCATCGCGTCGCGGAAGTCGCACGCCTCCTTGGTGCAGCCCGAGGTATTGTCCTTGGGATAGAAGTACAGCACGACCGGCTTGCCCTTGAGCTTGGACAGGCTGACCGTGCCGCCGCCGTCCGTGGCCATGATGAAGTCCGGCGCCTTCTTGCCGATCTCGACGTTCATCCTCGCTTCTCCTCCTGCCTCTTGCCTTCACCCGCCTGCCGCGTGCGGATTGCCGCGGCGGGCTGGTCGATCAGTAGCTCGAACTGGGCGGCGACCTTGTCCGCCATCAAACCCATTCTTGACTCCAGCGCCTCCAGGTCGCCGGACTGGCCGGCGAGCGCCAGGGCCCGTCGGACGCCCTCGGGCGCGTCGCGCACGCTGGCTTTGCCGACGGTCAACCGCAGCAGTCCCTGCACGCGATGCCACAGGGCGGTCGCCTCGATCAAGTCCCCCGCTGCCGCATGATCGAGCGCGCCGGCACTCGCCAGGTTGCGCAACGCCGCGCATGTGTTGGTATCGAGGACATGCGGCAGGGCGTGCGCGTGGCGCAGCTGGAGATATTGGGCGATGAAGTCGCAATCGACCAAGCCGCCGCGGGCGTATTTGACATCGAACAGGTCGCGCGCGCGGAATTCGCGCGCCATGCGCGCCCGCATGTCGGCGACGTCTAGGACCAGCTTGTCCGGGTCGCGCGGCCGGGTGAGTACGCTGCGGATGGCGCCGGCGATCGCGGTCTTGAGCGCGGGTGGGCCGGCGATCGGCCGGCCCCGCGTCAACGCAAGGTGCTCCCAGGTCCAGGCGTCGCCTTCCTGGTACTTGCGGAAGCCGGCGAGCGAGGAGGCGATCGGCCCCTGGTTGCCCGAGGGCCGCAGGCGCATGTCGACCTCGTAGAGCTTGCCCTCGCCGGTCGGCGCGGTCAGCGCGGTGATCAGCCGCTGGCTGAGGCGAGCGAAGTACACCATCGGTGCCAGGGGCTTGCGTCCGTCCGACGCCTCGGCCTCGGTGTCGCCGTAGACGAAGATCAGGTCGAGATCCGAGGCCACCGTCATCTCGCGCCCGCCGAGCTTGCCCAGCGCCACGACCGCCAGTTCGCAGTCGCGGAACCGGCCGTGGACCTTGGCAAAGTCGGCGACGATGCGCGCCAGGAGGCGGTCGATGACGATCTCCGCTAAGTCGGTAAGCGCCGGTCCGGCCGCGTGTGCGTCGGTCTGTCCGCGCAGCATGCGCAGGCCGAGATGGAACTTGTGGTCGTTGCACCAGCGCCGGCAGACATCGAGCACTTCCTGAAAGTCCTGGGCGCGCGCGAGCATCGCGTCGAGCTCCGCCTCCAGCTCGGGGCGTGGCGGCGCATCCTCGGCAAACCCGGCGCCGAGCACGCCGTCGAGCAGCAGCGGGTTGCGCGCCAGCTGCTCGGCCAGCATCGGGGCGCTGCCCATGATGTCGGCGACCAGATCGAGAATGACGGGGTTGGACTGGAACAGCGACAGGATTTGCACGCCGGCCGGCAACTGGCCCAGGAACTCGTCAAAGCGCGCAAACGCGCGGTCCGGCTCCGCAGTGCGCGCCAGCGAGGCCAGAAGCCCCGGCATCAGCTCGGTCAGCAGCTCGCGCGCCCGCGCGCTGCGCATGGCGCGGTAGCGGCCGTGGTGCCAGCTGCGCACGCGATCGGCCACGGAGGCCGGGTCCGTGAAGCCCATGCGCTTCAAGGTCGCCAGCGTATCCGGATCGTTCTCGGCGCCGGTGAAAACCAGGTTGCCGCGTATCTCTTCGCCCGGCGCCCCGACCTTCGCACCCAGGGCGGGCGCCGTCTCGAACAGATGCGCGTAGCGTCGCTCGACCGTGCGCAAATGGCCCTCGAGCGCGGCGCAGAACGACGCCGTGTCGTCGAACGCCATGAAGGCCGCGATCTGCGCCATGCCGCGGTCGTCGGCGGGCAGGGTGTGGGTCTGCTTGTCGTCGATCATCTGCAGGCGGTGCTCGAGCCGGCGCAAGAAGCGGTAGGCCGCAATCAGATCGTCCGCCACCGCGCGCTCCAGCTTGCCGTGCCGGGCCATCAACGTCAGCGCTTCGCAGGTCGGCGCCGCGCGCAGCGCCGGCTCGCGCCCGCCCCAGATCAGCTGCAGGGTCTGCGCGATGAACTCGATCTCGCGGATGCCGCCACGCCCCAACTTGATGTTGTGGCCCTTGATGGCGACCGCGTGGCCGCCGCGATGCGCCGCGATCTGGCGCTTGATCGAGTGGATATCCTGGATCGCGGCGAAGTCGAGATGGCGTCGCCAGATGAAGGGCCGGATGTTATTGAGGAACTGCTGCGCGGCTTCGCGGTCGCCGGCGACGGGACGCGCCTTGATCATCGCGGCGCGCTCCCAGTTCTGCCCGACGCTGCCGTAGTAGCTCTCGGCGACGGAAACCGGCATGGCGAGCGGCGTTATCCCTGGATCGGGCCGCAGCCGCAGATCGGTGCGCAGCACGTAGCCGTCGGCGGTACGCTCTTCCAGGATCGCGACCAGGTCGCGGGCTAGGCGCACGAAAGCGCCATGCACACGCTCCTCGTCGCCGCCGCGCACGCGCTCGCGGTCATAGAGGAGAATCAGGTCGATGTCGCTGGAGTAGTTGAGCTCGCGAGCGCCCAGCT
This sequence comes from uncultured Rhodospirillaceae bacterium, assembly GCA_964393375.1. Lineage (GTDB taxonomy): Bacteria > Pseudomonadota > Alphaproteobacteria > JAEULC01 > JAEULC01 > JAEULC01. The sequence goes on along the minus strand of CAYMTM010000093.1, from coordinate 3,951 downwards.
TGCCCATGCCGAGGACGACGAGTCCCGAATCGCGCTCGGGATCCTCGGGGTGCGGCAGCGAAACAACGCCGGTCGAGGCGATTTTGCGCAGCAGGTGAGCAACCGCTATGGACAGCGCGCACTCCGCGAAATCGGTCAGTGCGTTCGTGACCTGTTCCAGGTCCCATGTGGCAAAGATGTCGGCGAGGCCGACGGCTAAGGCCGTGCGGCGCTTGGCCTTTCTGAGCCCGCGCATGATCGGCGCGCGGTCGACTTCACCGAAAAGTTCCTGGCGCAAATCTGCCAGTATTGTGGTAAGGATTTCGTTAGGACCACGGTCTAGAATGGTCTTGAAAAAAGCCGCATCAGACAACAAACAGTCGCCAAGAAACGGACTGTTGGCGAATAGAGGGTCAAGGAGGGCGCGGCCAAACGGCCGGTCCGCCAGTGCTCGGGCGAAGCGGGCGACGTCGGGGTCGTCAAGCTGCGCCGTAACTTCACGCCAGCGAGCGACGCCCAGCAGGGCGCGCGCCGGGTCTGCGACACGCGGCCATGAGGACGGGGCGGTGCGTGGAAAGGCCAAGGCTGGATTGGTGATGTCCATCGCCGTTGTTTATCGCAGGGCGCGCAAGCGAGCCACCGCCGCGGCGGGGCTCGGCTGCAAGCCGACGCTGTTCTCGACGTGGCAGGCCGCGTGACCCGGCGCAATCCGCTCATCCTGCTCGAATTGGTGGCCGCCGGTGCGGCCGCGCTTTCCGTCCTTGCCGGCATGGCCTTCTTCCTGCTGGCCATGGGCCCGATCCCGCTCGAGTTCCTCACCCCCTATATCGAAAGCGCGCTGAGCCCGAAGGGCGGCCCGGTCGTGGTCAAGATCGGTGCCACCAAGCTGACCTGGGACGGTTGGCAGCGTCCGGTCGACGTGCGCGCGCAGAAGGTCAGGATCGCCAATCCCTCTGGCGTCGAGCTGGCGACGCTGGACGAGGTTTCGATCGGCCTCAGTTTTCCCGGTCTGATGCGCGGGCTGGTTGCGCCCAGCAGCCTCGACATCCACAAACCCACGGTGCGCCTGACCCGTGCGCGCGACGGGCATTTCGAGTTTGGGCTCGGCGACAGCGGCGGGCAGCAGTCGGCGCTGCAGCAGTTGATCGAGGGACTTCTGTCGCCGCCCAATCCCGAGGTCGCGTCCGGATATCTCGAACGCGTCTCGATCTCCGAGGCGGCGCTGACCCTTGACGACCAGATGCTCGAGATGTCGTGGAAGGCGCGTGACACGACCGTCGAACTGCTGCGCGGCGAGGGCAGGATCACGGCGGCGTTTCAGGTCACTTTCCTGATCGACGAACGGCCGGCGGCCATGCGCGGCAAGGTGAACTATTCGCTTGCGACCGGCGTTGCCGACGTCGCGGCCGAGTTCGCGAACGTCGTTCCTTCGCGTTTCGCGCGCGGCGCGCCGGCGCTGGAGCGTCTGGCTGCGCTCGACCTGCCGATCAGCGGCGTGGCCGAGGCCCGGCTGCTGCCATCCTCCGGCATCGTCGAGCGCATCAGCTTCGATCTTAACGGCGGCCGCGGAAGCCTGCGGATCCCCGAAGTCGGCTCGGGCCAGATCGACCTCGCGGCGGCGCGCGTGGTCGGCAAGATCGAGCAGGAACTCTCGGTCTGCATCCTGGAGAACGTCTATCTCGATCTCGGCGGTCCCAATCTGTCGGCCGCCGCGGTCGTCAGCAACATTACCGGCGCGGCGGAAGCGAAGGTGAACATCATCGCTCGGCGACTTGCCGTGGCCGACATCGACCGGCTCTGGCCCACCGATATACGGCCGGACCTGCGCCAATGGGCGCGTAGCCACCTCCGCGGTGGCCGCGCCGACATAGACCTGCTTTCCGTCGCCGGGCGGATGGGCCCAGGCGGTTTCGAGCCAGACTATAGGCAGTTGCGGCTGGAGACGCGCTTTGCTGGCGTGAGCAGCGATGTCGGCGAGGGCATGGTGCTGCAGGATATCGCCGGTACGGCGCGACTCGCCAACGAACAACTGGAACTAACGATCGCGAGCGCCGCGGTCCAGTGGCCACGGGCGGGCCTGCCGCCGATGACCGACATCAAGGCGCGTGCGGCTCTGGTGCCGAACCGGCGCGCCGACGTGTTCATTTCCGAAGCGAAATTCGGCGGGTTGGCTCTGTCCGACGCCAAGATCAACGTCCAGGGCCTGGACCAGCCGACTGTCGAGGTGAACGGCGATGCCGTGGTGCGCGGACCGGCCGGACGCTTCGTCGCCTTGATGCAGAAACCGGAACTGGGCGGGCTTGCCGACACCGGCATCGAGCCGGCGACGGTCAAGGGCGATGTTGCCGCCCGCACGCTGTTCCGCTTCGACTGGGGCCCGAAGTTCAATCCCGACCGCATCCAGCGCTCGGCGGCCGCGACGATCACCGGCCTTTCGCTGCCGCCCGGACCGTCGGGCATCGCAATCAGTGAAGGCGAGTTGCAGCTGGTCTACGACGCGCGCGACGTGAAGCTGGACGGCCAGGCCAAGCTGAACGGCGCGCCGATGCGCGTCAGCGTGAAACGCGGGCTGGCGGGACGGGAGCGCGACCAGACGCAGATCCGGCTCGTGGGCACGATCGGCGACGAGCAGCGCAAGCAGCTGGGACTCGGGTTGGAGAAGCAGCTCAGCGGTCCGGTCGACGTCGATATCGACATTGTCCAGTCCGAGGAACTGGGCTTCACCGCGAATGCCCGGCTCAAGCTCGACCGGGCGCGCGTGAGTTTGCAGCAGATCTATTGGGAGAAGCAGCCGGGCGCGCCCGGAACGATCAGCCTCATCCTCGTAACGGGGAAGGGCAAACCCGCCGAGATCAGGGATTTCGTCGCCAGCGGCGGCGGGCTGAAAGCCGAGGGCCGCGCCTGGCTCAAGCCCGGGACGTCGAACATCGAGCGGATGGAGCTCGATACGCTGGAGTTCGGCGGCCGCGAAGGGACGCACGTCCAGGCCGAGTTCACGCGCCAGGCCGGCGGCGGTTGGAAGGTGAATTTGCTCGGCGAGCAGTTGAACCTGCAGCCCTATATCGACGATCCCGATATCCTGCTGGACTTCCCGTTGACAGTGAATACGCAATTGCGCCGGCTGCGGCTGGACGCGCGCAGGTCGCTGCAGGACGTACGCATGTCGGCGGTGTTTGGCGGACAGTACTGGGAATCCCTGTCGATCGACTCGCGGCTCGAGAACCGCAGCGAACTGAGCGTGCGGTACGTGCCGATCGGCGATCAGCGCGACCTTTATGTCTACGCCTCGGACGCCGGCGCCGTGCTGCAGATGATGACCGACGCCAGCTTGGCGCGCGACCTGCGCGGCGGCGAACTTGGCATCAAGGCGACGCGCGAGCCGACCCTGCCGAATGCGCCGACCGAGGGCGTCATCAACTTGCGGAGCTTCAGTCTGCGCGATACGCCGACCGGCGACAAGTTCATGGCGTCCGCTCAGGGGTTCGGGCCATTCGAGGTGCTCGTCAGCGATGACCTGAACTTCAATATGCTTGAGGCCAGGTTCCGAAAGACCGCGGAGCGGATCGAGCTGAAGAACCTTATCGCCATGAGTCGGGGCCTTGGCATGAACGCCTCGGGCAGCCTTGATCTTGGTGCGAATAGGATGAACCTGACCGGCTATGTCTCGCCGTTCCGCGGTATTGGGCAGATCCTGGACGAGAACCCCTGGGTCGGCGCGTTCCTCGCCAACGTAGACCGCCAGGGGTTGATCGCAGTGCCCTTCGAAGGGACCGGCAGCCTCACGGAACCCGAGTTCAAGGTCGACAGCAAGCCACGGCCGCTGCCCGCCGGCCAGATCCGCGAGTTTGCGCGGGTGGCCGCCGGCAAGGACCGCGACCTGTCTGCGGAAAGCCGGATGAAGCCGGCGGGGATGAACCGCTAGAGCACATTCTGAGCGAACTGAATCGGAAGGGATTCCCATTGGGCACGAAA
>CAYMTM010000092.1:14226-17276 GCA_964393375.1 uncultured Rhodospirillaceae bacterium | reverse complement strand
GGCGCCGGGCCGCGCCCCGACCGCACGCCATGACGCAGCCCGTCTTCGACACCAGCCTGTTCAAGTACATCCTGCGCTACAGCTGGAAGGCGCAGCTCTACATCATCCTCATCACGCTGGTGTCGCTGCCGTTCTATTACGCCTCGCTCGACGTGCCGAAGCAGATCATCAACAAGGTGCTCGACACCGGTCACCGCGACCACTTGCGGCCGCCGGTCTTTCTCGGCGTCGAGCTCGACCTGTTCCGCGGCGACCGCTTCGGGCTGCTGGGCTTTCTGTGCGCGATCTTCCTGTTCTTCACCCTGGTGAACGGCGGCTTCAAGCTCTACATCAACGTGCTCAAAGGAAGGCTCGGCGAGCGCATGCTCCGCCGGCTGCGCTACCAGCTCTACGACACGATCCTGCGCTTTCCCCTTCCGCATTTCCGCAAGACTTCGGAAGGCGAGCTGATCAACATGATCACCGCCGAGGTCGAGCCCGTGGGCGGCTTCATCGGCGACGCCTTCGTGGTGCCGCTCTATCAGGGCGGCCTGTTGTTCACGGCGATCTTCTTCATCTTCATGCAGGACTGGCGGATGGGGCTCGCGTCGGTCGCGCTTTACCCGATCCAGGGCTACCTGATCCCCAAGCTGCAGCGCCGTGTGCGCCTGCTCGGCAAGGACCGCGTCCGCGAGATGCGCAAGGTCAGCGAGCGCATCGGCGACACGGTCAACCTGGCGCGCGAGATCCGCGCCCACAACACGGTGGACTACGAGCGCGCGGACTACGCCGACCGCATGGGCCGCGTCTACACGATCCGCTTTCGCATTTACAACCTGAAGTTCTTCGTCAAGTTCCTGAACAACTTCCTGACCCAGATGACGCCGTTCCTGTTCTTCTCGATCGGCGGCTACCTGGTGATCCAGGGCCAGCTCTCGGTCGGCGCGCTGGTGGCGGCGCTGGCGGCGCAGAAGGACCTGCTGTCGCCGTGGAACGAGCTCCTCAACAACTACCAGACCCAGCAGGACTCGCAGCAGAAATACGAGCAGGTCGTGACCGCCTTCAACGTCGAAGGCCTGATGCCGGTCGAACCTGCGCCCGAGCGGATCGAGAAATTGAGCGGCGACATCGTGGCGCGCGACGTCTCGGTGGTCGACGAGGGCGTCACGCTGCTCGACCGCCTCAGCTTCGCCGTGTCGCTGGAGGAGCACGTGGCGGTGGTGGGCCGGGCCGGCAGCGGCAAGGACGTGCTGGCTCAGCTCGTCTCCGGGCTGGTACGCCCCAGCGGCGGATCGCTGAAGATCGCCGGGCGGGAGGTCACGGACCTGCCGAGCGCGGTGTTCGGGCGGCGCATCTCCTATGTCGGCGGCGACGCGGGGCTGCTGTCGGGAACGCTCGGCGACAATCTCTACTATGTGCTGAAGCACCGCCCGGTCCGCCCGACGGACTACGCGCCGGCCGAGGCCGCCCAGCGTCGGCGCGTGCTTGCCGAGGCCGCGATCGCCGGCAATGCCGTCGACGACATCCGGGCCGACTGGATCGACTACGAGGCCCTGGACGCCGGCGATGCGGACGGGCTGAAGACCCGGGCGCTCGCGGCGCTCGCTACGGCCGACATGATCGAGGACGTCTACCAGCTCGGGTTGCGCGTCAACATCAGCGCCAAGGCGCAGCCCGACCTTGTAGCGCGCCTGCTGCGCGCGCGCTCGGCCGTGCGGGCGCGGCTGGCCGATCCCGCCAACACCGCCCTGGTCGAGCCGTTCAACCCGCAGATCTTCAACATGAACGCGACGCTGGCGGAGAACCTGTTCTTCGGCACGGCCGACGCGTCCGCGTTCGATCCCGAGAACCTGGGCGAGAACCCCTATGTCCGCCTGGTGCTCAAGCGGACCGGTCTCGAGGACGAGTTTGCCGAGATCGGCGTGGCGGTGGCCGGCAACCTGCTCGAGCTAGCCGGCGACCTGGCGAACGCCAGTTCGCTCCTGGCCGAGTTCAGCGTGATCCGCATCGAGGACCTGCCGCAGTTCCGCCCCATCGTCGACAAGGCCAGGCGCGACGGCATCAAGGCGCTTAACGCGGCCGAAATGGCCATGGTGCTGTCGGTACCGTTCAAGATCGTGCCGTTGCGCGACCGCCACGTGACGATCGGGCCGGCCTTCAAGGAAAAGATGCTGCAGGCGCGCCGGGCCTTCGCCGAGGGGCTTCCCGCGGCGCTGAAGGACAAGGTGGAGTTCTTCCATCCCGAGCGTTTCAATTCCGCGCTGACGCTGCGCGACAACATCCTGTTCGGCAAGGTTGCACTGAACCAGGCCCAGGCGGCGCAGCGCGCCAACGCCATGATCACCGAGGTGATCGCCGAGCTCGACCTGCGCGAAACGATCGTCGAGGCGGGGCTGGCCTTCCATGTCGGCACGCGCGGCTCGCGCCTTTCCGCCGCCCAACGCCAGAAGCTTGCGGTCGCTCGCGCCATCCTGAAGAATCCCGACCTCCTGGTGCTCGCCGAAGCGACCACTGCGATCGACGGCGCCAGCGACGCGCGCATCGCCGAGGAGGTTTTGGCGCGCTTCAAGGGCCGCGGCGTCATCTGGGTGCTGCAGAAGGCCAGCGCCGCGCGCCGCTTCGACCGCGTGCTGGTGATGGTGGACGGCAACGTGGTCGAGCAGGGAAGCTACGCTGACCTCGAGGCGAACGGCGGCAAGTTCGCCGAGCTCGTCAAGGCCGAGTAGGCGCCAGCACGCCCATCAGCGCCGTCACCGTCGCGACCGACGCCAGGGTGCTCACGATCATCGCCGATCCCGCGCCGGCAACGTAGCAGTCGTACTGACGGCCGAGCAGGTAGACGTTGACGCCCACGGGCATGGCCGCCGCCAGGGTGGCGACGCCGATCGTCTCGGCCGCCAGGCCCGGGACGGCGGAAGCCAGCAGCCACACCGCGGCCGGGTGCAAGACCAGCTTGATGGCGGACATCGCCGCCATCTCGCGCGGGCTCCCGGCGATACGATAGCCGGCCTGGCCGGCGCCGAGCGCGAACAACGCGGCCGGGATCGCCGCCCCCGCCAGCATCTCCAGCA
>CAYMTM010000092.1:0-14216 GCA_964393375.1 uncultured Rhodospirillaceae bacterium | reverse complement strand
TCGATCGTGCGCGGCAGGGAGACGTCAAAAAAGGAAAAAGCGAGGCCCGCGAAGATCGCGATCATGATCGGGTTGCGCGCCATCGCCTTCAGCGTCGTGACCAGCGCGCCGAGGGCCGCACGGCCGCCGGTCTCGCGCGCATCGGCCCTGCCGATGACGACCAGCAGGGTCGCGACCGGGATCAGGATCGGCGTGTGGGCGGCGATGATCTTGCTGATCGCCACCAGCCCGGTTTCGCCGAACGCCGTATAGGTCAGCGGAATGCCCAGCAGCACCACGTTGCCGTAGGAGCCGCCGAGGGCGAATACGCCGCCGACATCGGCGGGCAGGCGCAACACCCGCCGCGCGACGCCGTAGGCGGTGCCCATTGCGATCGCGCAGCCGCCGTAATAGACCGCCAGCACGGAAGGATCGAGCGACTGCGCCATGCCGCCGCGCGCGAGCGTGCGGAACAGCAGCGAAGGCACGGCGGCGTAGATCGCGAAATTGCTGAGGCCCACGACCCCCGCCGCGGGCATGATCGGCGTCTTCCCCGCCGCGTATCCGGCCAGGATCAGGCCGAATACCGGCAGGGCGATTTCGATCATCTAGCGGCCGACCGCGTAGCCCTGCATGCCGCGCGGGTTGGCGGCGGCGCGCAGCCTGCCGTCGGGCTCGCGCGCGGCGGCCGATACCCGGCCCAGCGCCCATTCGCCGCGCTTCTCGACGATATGACCGCGGCGCTGCAGCTCGGCCAGTGTCGCGGCGGGCAGGCGGTCCTCCACGCCGATCACTGCCGGCCTTGCAACGCGCGGCCAGAACGAGCTCGGCACGTGCTCGGTGTGGAAATGCGGCGCGTCGATTGCCTGCTGCAGGTTCATGCCGTGATGCACGTGGCGCAGGAACACGACCAGCGACCACTGCTCCTGCTGGTCGCCGCCCGGCGAGCCGAAGGCGAGGTAGGGCTTGCCGTCGCGCAGTGCCATCGAGGGGGTAAGCGTGGTGCGCGGACGCTTGCCGGGCGCCAGCGCGGAGGGCGAGGTCGTATCAAGCCAGAACATCTGCCCGCGCGTGCCCAGGCAGAAGCCGAGCTCGGGGATCACCGGCGAACTCTGCATCCAGCCGCCGCTCGGCGTCGCCGAGATCATGTTGCCGTGCCGGTCGATGACGTCGACATGGCAGGTGTCCCCGGCGGTTACGCCGTCGCGCTGCACGGTCGGTTCCCCCGCGCCGTGGCCGGTGTGGATGGGCGAGCGCGCGACCGTGGGCTCGCCGATCGACCCGTCCGGCCGGATCGCCGGCATCGCGCCGCTCAGGATCGGCCCGCCGTAGCCGGGGATCGAGCCGGGGCGCAATTCGTGCGAGGCGCGTTCGCCGATCAGCTTGCGACGCTGGTCGGCATAGGCCTTGTCGAGCAGGCGCTTCACGGGCACGTCGACGAACTCGGGATCGCCGTAGAACGCCTCGCGGTCGGCCAGCGCCAGTTTGAATGCCTCGACCACCACATGCACGAAGTCGGGTCCGTTCGGATCCATCTTGCCGAGGTCGAAGCCCGCAAGCAGCCCCATCGTCTCCAGCATCGACGGGCCCTGGCTCCAGGGCCCGCATTTCAGCATCGTGTAGCGGCCGTACTCGAGCGCCAGCGGCTCCTCGTAGGTCGCCTGCCAGCGCGCCAGGTCGTCGGCGGTCAGCAGGCCCCTATGGTGGCTGCCGGACGCGTCCATCACCTCGTTCTCCGCGCAGAACCTGCCGATCGCCTCGGCCACGAAGCCCTGGTACCAGGCGCGGCGCGCGGCATCGATCTTCTTCTCGCGCGGCCCGCTCGCCGCCTCGGATTCGCGCACCAGGCGCTGCCATGTTTCGGCCAGGCGCGGGTTGCGGAACAGCGCGAAGGCCCGCGGCGGATTGCCGTCCGGCAGGTAGAGCGCGGCCGAGGTGGGCCAGTGCCGGCGGAAATGATCGGCCATCTGGGCGATCGTGTCGGCGATGCGCTGGACCAGCGGATAGCCGTCGCGTGCGTAGCCGATGGCGGGCGCCAGCACCTCGGCGAGCGACATGGTACCATGGTCGCGCAGCAGGGTCAGCCAGCCGTCGAACGAGCCCGGCACGCAAGCCGCTAGCAGCCCGGTGCCGGGGATCATGTCCAGGCCCAGGCTGCGCACGTTCTCGATGGTGGCGGCCTGCGGCATCACGCCCTGTCCGCAGATCACGCGCACGCCCGTCTCGCGCGTGTCGTAGTAGAGGATCGGAACCTCGCCGCCGGGTCCGTTCAGGTGCGGCTCGACGAGCTGGAGCGTGAAGCCGGCGGCGACGGCTGCGTCGAAGGCGTTGCCGCCGCGCTCCAGCATCGACATGCCGACCTGCGAGGCCAGCCAGTGCGTCGAGGCGACGACGCCGTACGTGCCGATGATCTCGGGGCGGGTAGTGAACATGGAACCTGCTTTCGTGGAATTGGAGAAGGAGGTCAGCCCGTCAGCGCCTCACCGTGCCGGCCCAGGCGCATGTCGCGGTGGATGTCGACGCTCATCAGGAGGCCCATCCCGATCATCGCCGTCAGCATCGCAGTGCCGCCATAGGATACCAGAGGCAAGGGCACGCCGACCACCGGCACCAGGCCCGTGACCATCGCCACGTTGATGAAGACGTAGAAGAAGAAGATCGAGGCGATGCCGACCCCAAGCAGGCGCGCGAACATGCTCTGACAGCGCAGCGCGATGGCGAAGGCGAGCAGCAGGATCAGGCTGTAGAGCCCCAGCAGGACCATGCAGCCGACCAGGCCGAACTCCTCGGCCAGCATGGTGAAGATGAAGTCGGTCTGCTTCTCCGGCAGGAAGTTGAGGTGGCTCTGGGTGCCTTCGAGAAAGCCCTTGCCGAACATGCCCCCGGACCCCAGCGCGATCTTCGACTGCAGGATGTGGTAGCCGGCGCCCAGCGGGTCGCGCTCCGGATCGATGAAGGTCAGGATGCGGTTGCGCTGGTACTCGCGCATCATGCCCCACATCAACGGCATGGCGCCGCCCGCCGCCAGCAGCACCGCGCCGAACTTCCACAGCCGCACGCCGGCGGCAAAGAACATCGCCCCGCCGCAGAGGACCATCAGCGCCGCGGTGCCGAGGTCGGGCTGGATCATCACCAGGCCGGCCGGTGCCAGCACCATCAGGGTCGGCGGGATCACATAGATGATCCGGCCGGTCTCCTCGGCCGTCAGCCCGTGGAAATAGCGCGCGAGCGACACGACCAGCGCGATCTTCATGATCTCCGAGGGCTGGATCTGGATCGGCCCCAGATCGAGCCAGCGCTGTGCGCCCATGCCGATCTGGCCGGCGATGTCGACGGCGACCAGCAGCACGAAGCCGACCGCATAGGCCGGATAGGCAAGCTTCAGCCAGACGCGGATATCGACCAGGGCCACGGCGATAGCCACCGCAAGCGCCAGCACGAACCGCACGAGATGCCGCGAGGCCCAGGGCTGCAGGCTGGCGCCGCCGGCGGAGTAGAGAATCAGCACGCCGATCGCGGCCACCGCCGACAAGAGGATCGCCAGCAGCCAGTTAAGCCTGAGCGCCTTGTCGGTCAGCGTCAGGTCGACCGGGTTGAGACCGCGGGCGCGCCGGGCCATGGAGTCAGCCCCGGTCCGCCGAGGCCACGCGCGGCGCCGGTGTGGGCTGCCGGCGCGACGGGTCGCGCTTCTGCGTCTCGATCAGCAGATCGCGCACGACCGGCGCAGCCACCGCCGAGCCGCCGCCGCCGTGCTCGACGATGACCGCCGCGGCATAGCGCGGCGCCGCAATCGGCGCGAAGCCGATGAACAGCGCGTGGTCGCGCTCGCGCCACGGCCGGTCCTTCAGCTTGTGCAGGCCCGCTTCGCGCTCGCTGAGGGTGATCTTGCGGACCTGCGAGGTGCCGGACTTGCCGCCCATCGCCATGTCCGGCTCCTTGATGCGCGCCGCGTAGGCGGTGCCGCGCTGGCTGTTGGTGACCGCCTCCATTCCCTTGACCACTAGCTCAAGCGCGTCGCGCTTGAGGCCGAGCGAGGGGGCATCGGGCGGACGCATCACATAGCCGCCGTCGCGCGCGGCCAGCTCGCGCGTCAGGCGCGGCTGGACCGCCATGCCGCCGTTGACCAAACGCGCCGTCATGACGCAAAGCTGCAGCGGTGTCGCCAGTACGCTGCCCTGTCCGATGCCGCACACCAGGGTTTCGCCCTGCTGCCATGGCACGCCCGTCGTCCTGAGCTTCCATTCGCGCGTCGGCAACAGTCCGCCGCGCTCTCCCGGCAGGTCCAGCCCGGTCTTGTCGCCCAGCCCCAGGGCGCGGCCCATGGCGGCGATGCGGTCGATGCCGCAGCGCCGCGCCATCTCGTAGAAATACACGTCGCAGGACTGCGCGATCGCCTCGAGCATGTTGAGCGATCCGTGACCGCCCTTCTTGTAGCAGTGGAAGCGGCTGTCGCCGAGGTCGAGATGCCCCGGGCACGACACCCGCGTCTCCGGCGTCGCCAGCCCTGCCGACAGCACCGTCAGCGCCACCACCGGCTTGAAGGTCGAGCCGGGCGGGTACTGGCCCGCCACCGCCTTGTTGACGAGCGGCGTGTATTCGTTGTGCAGCAGCTCGTCCCAGTCGCGCGCGCTGATCCCCGAGGTGAACAGGTTGGGGTCGAAGGCCGGCACCGAGGCCAGCGCCAGCACTTCGCCGGTGTGCACGTCCATGATCGCGCCGCCGCCGCTCTGGCCGGCCAGGCGCTTGGTGGCGAAATCCTGCAGCGCCATGTCGATCGTAAGCGACAGGTCGCCGCCCGGCGTGCCGTCCTGGCGGTCCAGCTCGCGCACGACGCGGCCGACCGCGTTCACCTCGACCCGGCTGCGCCCTGCGCGGCCGCGCAAGGCCACGTCGTGCAGCTTCTCGACGCCGCCCTTGCCGATGCGGAAGCCGGGCAGCTCCAAGAGCGGGTCGCCGGTCAATTCGCTCTCCGAGACCGCCGCCACGTAGCCGACAAGGTGCGCCGCCGTCGGTCCGTAGGGGTAGTAGCGGGTCTGGCCCATGTCGATGGACACGCCCGGCAGATCCGGCGCGTTGATCTCGATCCGCGACACCTCGTGCCAGCTCAGGTTCTCGCGGACGGCGACCGGCACGAAGCTCCGCCGGCGCTTCAGCTCGCGCAGCACGCGCCTCCGGTCGGCTTCGCCGATCGGGATGATTTCCGACAAGGCCGCCAGCACGGCGTCGGCGTTTGGCGCCTGCTCGGCGTTAAGCAGCACGCGGAAGTTCTGGCGGTTGATCGCCATCACCTCGCCGTTGCGGTCCAGCACCCGGCCGCGCGCGGGCGGGAGCAGCCGCATGCTGACGCGGTTCTCCTCCGCCATCGTCTGGAAGCGGCTCGATTCCACCACCTGCAGGTAGTAGATGCGACCGGCCAGGATCGCCATCAGCCCGGCCTGGCCCGCCCCCAAGAGCAGCGCACGCCGCGTGAACAGGCGCTCGCGCGACAGATCGTCCTTGGTCGCCATCTAGCCGGCCCTGACCCAGCCGCGATGGATCGCCAGCAAAACGCCGGCGACCGGTGGATAAAGCGCCACCGTCATCAGGTACTGCACGCCGGCCGCGAGCGGGTTGAACAGCGCCAGGTAGAGCACGGCCATGATCAGCCAGTTCAGCGCGAAGGCGGCGAGCGCCACGCCGACGAAGCCCACCCAGCCGACCGCGAAGGGCCGGCGCATCAGCACGCGGCGCTGGGTCAGCACCGCGCCGTGCGTTGCCAGCAGCACGAAGGCGCCGACCCCGAGCGGGCCGCCGCTGACGATGTCCTGGAAGATGCCCAGCGCCAGCACGACCGGCCCCGGCATCAGCTCGGCGCGGTACATGGTCCAATAGTAGACCGACATCAGCGCGAAGGACGGCGTGATGACCGCGAACTGCGGCAGGCGCAGCGGCACCACGTCGAGCAGGATCAAGGCCAGGGTCAGCATCGCCGGCGTCGCCTCGCGCGCCGCCGCATCGATGCGCTGGGCGAAGGCGCCGCCGGCCGGGATCATGGCCTGCCCCCCGGATCGCTCAGCGCGGCCGGGTTGCGCAGCGGTCCGCCCAAGCCGAAGTCCAGAAGGCGCAGGAACTCCAGCCGGTCCCAGTCGACCGGCGGCTGCACGCGCAGCCCGCCGTCGCCGCCCACGACGACGCCCACCGGGATTCCCGGCGGGAAGATGCCGCCGATGCCCGAGGTCACCACCCGGTCGCCCGGCGCGACGCGGGCATTGGCGCGCAGGTAGTCGAGCCGCGGCCGGTCGGAGTTGTCGCCCGCCAGGATCGCCTGGTCGCGCGAGCTTTCCACCACCACGGGGATGCGGCTGTTGATGTCGGTAATCAGCAGCACGCGGGCCGAGCGGTCGCCCACCTCGGTCACGCGGCCGGCCAGCCCTGTGCCGGCGACCGCGGCTTGGCCCTTGCGGACTCCATGCCGGGCGCCGGCGGCGACCAGCACGCTTCGCACATAGGCGCCGCCGGAAGCGCCGATCACCCGCGCGGACAGCTCGTTCGCCGCCGCCTCGGGCACGAAGCCCGCGAGATTGCGCAGCGCGGCGTTCTCGGCCTCCAGCTGCCGGGCCACCGCCTGCCATTGCAGCAGACGCGCGTTCTCCTCGCGCAAGATCCGGTTCTCCAGCGCCAGGCCGTAGAAGTTGCGCGCGTGCTCGATCAGGTCGTTGGCCACGCCGATCGGCCGCGACAGCGCGTCCAGCACCGGGGCCACCGCGTCGGTCATCTCGGTCCTGATCCGCTCGACGATCACCGTGTCGGCCTTGCCGAGCAGCATCAGCCCGGCCGCCATCGCCAACAGCAGCAGGAAGGTAAATCGCTGGACCCACAGCTTTATCGGCTGCGTCAGCCGAAGCACCGAGCCGGAACGGTCCTTCATCGTGGCCCCCGCAATCCCGGGCGCGCGCCTTGCCGGCAATCTACCATGCGCCCGCGGCCGTGCGCATCGCGTTCGCCCTAGAACCGGTAACCGAATCCCAGGCGCAGTTCGTGGCGATAGAACGTGTCGGCGTCGATATGGATGCCGGCCGCCGAGTTGCCCGCCTCCACCGAGCCCAGGTTGATGAAGCGGTAGGCCGCCTCGGCGAACCAGTTCTCGGTCAGGTCGAAATTGCCGCCCGCCGTCAGCGCCCAGGCCAGGTTGTCGGTCGTGAATTTCTCGTTGCGCACGGTGTTCGCGCCGCCGACGCTGAAATCGTTGTAGTTCACGTCGGACTTGTTGCGCGCAAAGCCGATGCCGAAACCGGCATAGGGCCGCCACCAGGACGAGCCCACGTTGAAGTCGTAGAGCACGTTCAAGAGGATCGCCGTGCTGCTGACATTGTCCTCGAACCCGGCCGAAGGAAGGTTGTTGGTGTAGACCGGCCGGCTGTCGTAATCGAGCCGCACCATGTGGTGGTACTCGATCTCGGTGCGGATCGGGGCGCCCTGGCGTTTCCAGTTGAAGCCCATCGCCACGCCGCCGCCGGCAACCGAGTCCTTGGCGTTGTCGTCCTTGAGCAGGCCCTGGGTCGGCCCGACGTTGCGGATGTCGCCGATGAAGCCGCCGCCGCCGATCACCACGCCGGTGATATAGACGCCCGTGCAGCAGGTATCGGCCCGGGCTACGCCACCGCCTGGGCCGGGGCCTGCGAGAGCGAACAATCCCGCCCCTGCCGCCACCAAGAGGGTTGTGCCGTACCTATGCATCAGCCCGGTTCTGTAGCGCGCGATGGGCGATTCTGTCCATGAAGGGAAGGGGTTGGCCACAATGGTTCACCTTTCTGTGGCGAAAACAGCACAATCCAAGCCAGCTTGTCTCCTAAACCTGCCAGGGACATTACGGTCGCATTCTTGCCACGCATAGAAAACTGGCCACAATTGTAAATTTATGGTATGATTTTAATAGGTGTCATGAACCCTATTCGAGTCAGACTATCCGAGTCGGGCCGGCTAAGCATCCCGGCGGCCTTTCGCAAGGCCGTCGGTCTCGAGGGCGGGGGCGACGTCGTGATCGAGCTGGAGGGCAAGGAAATGCGTATCCGCACGGTCGACGAGGCGGTATCGCAGGCACAAGCATTGGCGAAGCGCTTGCTGACCGGCAGGCCGAAAGCCTCGGTCGACGACTTCATCGCAGAACGTCGGCGAGAAGCGAAGAAGGAGTGACCACGGCCGTCCTCGATGCGTCGGCGCTGCTCGCGCTCCTGCTGGGCGAACCCGGCGCGGAGCGCGTAAAGGCCGTCCTGGCGGATTCCGCGATGTCCGCCGTCAATGTCGCGGAGGTCGTGGCCTATTTTGCGCGAAGTTCTGCCAGCGAGGACGATATCCGCCGCATGCTGGAGGGGCTGACGATCGAACACGTGCCGCTCGACCGCGACCTCGCCTACGCGGTGGGCATGCTGTATCCGGCGGTGCAGCCGGCGGGACTGTCGATCGGCGATCGCGCCTGCCTCGCGCTCGCGCGCAGGCTTGGCGTGCCGGCAGTGACCGCCGACCGTGCATGGCTTCGTGTCGCTTCGGCCGTAGGCGTTAGCGTCGATTTGATCCGCTAGCGCGTCATCGCGCGACCCGACCGCGGGGCAGGAATTGCGGGCTCCCCTCATTCCTGCTACCGAACGCGAGCATCCCGGGGAGGGATAGATGCTGAAATTCTTCTACGCGCCGGAAACCTGCGCGCTCGCCTCGCATATCGCGCTGGAGGAGGCGGGGGCGGCCTACGAGGCGGTGCGCATCGACTTCGGCAAGGAGCAGCAGCGCAGCCCGGACTATCTGAAGATCAACCCGAAGGGTCGGGTGCCGGTGCTGGCGAGCGACCGCGGCATCCTGACCGAGACGCCGGCGATCCTCGCCTATATCGCCCAGGCCTATCCCAGCGCCGGGCTGGCGCCGCTCGACGATTCCTTCGCCTTCGCCCAGGTCCAAGCGTTCAATTCCTATCTCTGCTCGACCGTCCACGTGAACCATGCCCACCGCATGCGCGGCTATCGCTGGGCCGACGACCCCGCGGCGTGGGAGGCGATGAAGAAGAAGGTGCCGCAGTCGGTCGGCGAGTGCTACCGGCTGATCGAGGGCGAGATGCTGAAGGGGCCTTATGTGCTGGGCGAGCGCTACACGATCGCCGATCCCTATCTCTTCACCCTGTCGGGCTGGATGAGGGGCGACGGCCTGGACGCCAACGACTACCCGAAAGTCCGCGAACACCGCCGCCTGATGAAGGAGCGCCCGGCGGTGCAGCGCGCGCTGGCGGCCGAGAAGGGGTGAGTTAGCGCCCCTCCAGGATCTCCGCCATCGCCGCCAGCACCGCGTCGGTATCCTCGGGAAGCCCGATCGAGATACGGATCACGTCGTCGCGGCCGCCCTCGGTCCAGTGGCCGATCAGGATGCCGCGGGCCTGCATCGCCTCCACCACCTGGGTTGCCTTCATCGGCGCGGGGATCGACATGAAATTGGTGACGGTGGGCAGCGGTTTGAGCCCAAGCTCGCGCAGGCCCGCATCCAGCCGCGCGCGCTCGGTCGCGCAAGAATCCAGCACCATCTTCAGATGCGCCCCGTCCTCGAGCGCGGCCAGCGCCGCCGCCTGGACCAGCACGTTGGCGTTGAAGGCGGTGCGCCCGCGCTGCAGCGCGCTCGCCGCGTCGGCCGAGCTGCACAGCGCATAGCCCAGGCGCAGGCCGGCCAGGCAATAGGCCTTGGAGAAGGTGCGCATGACGATCCACGGGCCGCGGCGCTCGGCCAGGATCGCCAGCACGTCCGGCCCGCCGGCATGGCGCGCGAATTCGTAGTAGGCCTCGTCGATCGCCAGCAGCACGCTCTCGGGCGTGCGGGTCGCCAGGTACGCGATCTCGGCCGCGCTGTTGTTCCAGCCCGTGGGATTGTTGGGCAGGGCGCAATATAGGATGCGCGTGCGCGGGGTGATCGCGGCCACCAGCGCCTCGACGTCGTTGCGCCCGTCCGCGTGCAGCCTGACGCGGATCGGCTGGCCGCCCGCGAGCTGGGTCGAACGCATGTAGCGACCGAAGGAGGGCGTCGATGCCACCACCGCGTCGCCCGGGTCGAGCGCCAGCAGGGTGGTCAGGTTCAACAGCTCCTCGCTGCCCGTGCCGAAGACGATGCGCTGGGGATCGATCCCGGTTCGCGCGTGCAGGGCGGCGGCGAGCGCGCGGCACTGCGCGTCGGGATAGCGGTTGACCTCCGAAGCCGCGTTGCGGATCGCCTCGACCACGCGGGGCGAGGGTGGGTAGGGGCATTCGTTGAGGTGCAGCGCGCGCACCGGCTGCTTCAGGCTCGGCGCGTAGGCCATCTTGCCGCCGGGCGGAACGGCGGCGACCGACTCCCGCATATAGGGCGGGCGGGGCTGTGGGGCGGACATCGGGGACTCCGGGCGGGAAGGGGTGGGCGATTATCGCCATGCGCCGCGCCGGGGCAAGGCCGGGTTGACCGTGGGGGCTGCGCCGCGCTCTATTGGCGCGCACGAGGCGTCTTTAGGGGTGCTCGATGTTCTACGAACCGCGCAAGGGCCACGGCCTGAAACACGATCCCTTCAAGGCCATCGTGGCGCCGCGCCCGATCGGCTGGATTTCGACGGTCGATCGCGAGGGACGGCCGAACCTCGCGCCTTACAGCTTCTTCAACGCGATGGGCAGCCCGCCGCCGATGGTCGCCTTCTCCAGCGGGGGCATGAAGGACTCGGCCGCCAACGCCCAGGCGACCGGCGAGTTCGTGTTCAACCTGTGCAGCCTCGCCCAGGCCCGCGTGATGAACGCCACTTCCGAAAGCGTGCCGCACGATGTCAACGAGTTCGAGCTGGCGGGCATCGCAATGGCGCCCTGCCGCCTGGTGAAGCCTGGCCGCGTGGCCGACAGCCCGGCTGCGTTCGAATGCAAGGTGCTGCAGGTCGTCCACCTGCACGACATCGACGGCAAGCCGACCGACTCGCACATCGTATTCGGCCAGGTCGTGGGCGTGCACATCGACCCGCGCTTCATCAAGGATGGCCGCTTCGACACCGCCGCCGCACAGCCCCTTGCCCGCTGCGGCTACCACGACTACGCCGCCGTCACCGAGATCTTCGAGATGGTCCGGCCGGACGAGATGCCGCCGGCCCAGCGCGCGGTCAAGGCCAAGGTCGAGGCGTAGGCCAGACACGCTTCTCGCCTTTCCCTCGACCCGCCGCCTCGCTCGGCGTGGATGCCGGGGGCGGTGCTGTCCGGCCTGGACTTTTCGACGTTGCATGGAAGCCAAGCAGCTATAGGCCTCGCGCGCGCAGACAACGCCGGGGCAATGGTTTTGAGTCCCGCTTCCGCAAGGGGAGCGAAACAAGAGCCGCGCCGGCGCCAATTTGCGATCCGGACAGACTTGGGTCAGGCCCGGGCATGTCGACTTAGAAAGATCGCGCCACCTTTCATTCCCCGAGGCGCCTTGCTAATCTGGCGTTCAAGGCTGGGGTGTCCGGCTGCGCCGACGCGCAGACCGGTCTGAGATCATACCCACCGAACCTGCACTGGGTAATTCCAGCGAAGGGAGCCATGCGATGTCCATCGCGCCCGTCACGCTATCTTTCCGTCTAGCTTCGATTTCCTCCATCGCGGCCGTCGCCGCGCTGTCGGTCCTCGCGACCGCGAACGACGCGAGAGCCGAGCCCGTGCGCCTGCCGGTGCTGGTGCCGGTCACCGGGTTCCTCGCGCTCGAGGGCACCAGCCAGCGCAACGGCGCGCTTCTCGCGCTGAAATCCGCGTCCGACCTTGCCTCGGCCGACGTGCAGGACACCGCCGCCTCGCCCGAGACGGCCGTGAACGCCTTCGAGAAGGTGCTGTCGGCCGGGCCGGTGCCGGCGGTGATCGCGCCGATGCTCGGCACGCAGATGCTGGCGCTGATGCCCCTGGCGGCCGAACGCAAGCTGCCGCTCGTCACTGTGTCCGGCACGGCGCAGATCACCGAGATGGGCAATCCCTATGTCTTCCGCTTCTTCCCCGGCGACGCCGTGGTGAAGACGGCGCATGCGCGCTTCGTCGTGGAAGAGAGGAAAGCCAAGCGCCCCGCCGTGATCTACCAGACCACGGCCTATGGCCAGAGCGGACGGCAGTATCTTGCCGAGGCGTTCCGGCGCCTCGGGTCGCCTATCGTGTTCGAGGAAGGCGTGTCGCCGACCGTGAAAGACCTGAAGCCGGTGTTGGTCAAGGCACTGGAAGCGAAGCCCGACGCGATCGTGCTGCACCTCCATGCCGGCTCGACCGCGCTCTTGATCCGCCAGGCTGCCGGCATGGCCGGCATGCCTCCGATCGTCGCCGGCTCGGCCATGCACCAGCCTGCCACCGCCGCGCTGCTGGAGCCGGCGGAGCTGAAGGGCGTGTGCGCGGAAAGCGGCTCGTCGCCCATTTCCGGCGGATCGCCGGCCATCGAGTCCTGGACCAAGGCCTATCGCGAGGAATTCAAGGCCGATCCGGATGCCTTCGCGCTCGCGCAGTACGACGGCGCGATGATGATGCTGTCGGCCCTGCGTACCGGCGCGCGCACGCCCGAGGCGATGCGCGCCTATCTTGCCGGCGAGACCTATAAGGGCCTCGCCATGACCTACCGCTCGGACGGCAAGGGCAACATGGCGCATGACGCGGTGATCGTGTGCTACGACGGCAAGGACCGCACGCCGCGGATCGCCAAGCGCTATATCCAGGGCACGAGCTGAAGTCATTGCGCGGCGTCCTTCGACAGGTCCAGGACGAGGAATTCATGATTCCTCGTCCTGAGCCTGTCGAAGGATGAGCTTGCGAGCATGACCACGCTGCAGCTCCTGGTCGACGGCGTCGCGCTGGGCGCCGCCTATGCCCTGGTGGCGGCGGGGTTCGTGCTGGCGCTGAACGCCTCGCGCGCCGTGAACTTCGCGCATGGCGACCTGGTGATGGTCGGCGGATTTCTCGCCGTCGTCCTGGCAACGGTGTTGCCGGTTCCGGGCATTGCGCTGCTGCCTGCCGTCGTCGCGATCATGGCGGCTGTCGGATTGGCGGTCGGCGCGCTCGCCTATCTGCCCCTGCGCGGAAGGCCGGTGGTCAGCGTCTTCGTCAGCACCATCGCCGTCGGCATCGTCCTGCAGAACGCGGCGACCGCGTGGTTCGGCGCCCAGCCGCGCGCCGGCCCGTCGCTGCTCGGCGGCGGGGTGATCGAGCTAGGCTGGATCAGGCTCGGCCGCCAGGCGGTGGCGGCGATCGCGGTTGCCGGCCTCGTCTATCTGGGACTTCATCTGCTGCTCAACCGCACCCAGCTCGGAAGGCGCCTGCGCGCCGCCGCACAGGACCCCGCGATGGCCGAGGCGCTCGGCGTTCCCGTGACGGCGATGACCGCGCTCGCTTTCGCCGTCTCGGCAGCGCTGGCCGGCGCCGCGGGGCTGCTGCTGTCGAACAGCTTTTTCGTCACGCCCACCGAGGGCGGCAATCTGATGCTCAAGGCCTATATCGCCGCAACGATCGGCGGCTGGGGGCGACTGAACGGCGCCGCGCTGGGCGCGCTCCTGATCGGATTGTTCGAGACGGCGGTCGCGGCGCAATTCTCCGCGGTGGTCGCCGAAGCACTGATGTATGCGGCGTTGCTCGCCGTTCTTTTCGTCCGGCCAAGTGGGCTGTTCGGCGATCGGGCAGGCAGCCGTGCCTGAGGCGATCCGCCGCAACCTGTTCGCCGCCTTGCTGGTCTGCGCCGCGGCCGGCATGCTGTCGCCTTTCTTGAGCGCTGGAAGCTACGGCATCAGGCTCGCCACCGTTGCCGGCATCTATGCGCTCTTGGCGATCGGCTACCAGGTCGTGTTCGGCCAGCTCGGCGCGCTGAGCTTGGCGCAGGGCGCTTTCTTCGGGATCGGCGCCTACGCCACCGCCCTGCTGGCGACAAAGCTGGGATTCGATGCGACGGTCACGCTGCCCGCCTCGATCCTGCTGGCCGTCGCGATCGCGGCGACCGTCGCCGTGCCGGTGCTGCGCCTGGAATCGCACTATTTCGCCCTGGCCACCCTCGGCTTGGCGCAGCTCGCGCTGCTTGTCGCGATCAATGCCGAGAGCCTGACCGGCGGCGGCAACGGAATTCCCGGCGTTCCGGGCCTCGCCATTCTCGGGCTGGCGATCCCCAAAGGCTGGCCCCTGATGGCCACATGCTGGATCTTCGCGGGACTCGCGGCGGCCGTCGCGTGGAGGGCGACGTCGGGCCGGAAGTCCCATGTCCTTCGGCTCGTGCGCGACGACCCGATCGCCGCG
>CAYMTM010000091.1:1359-17359 GCA_964393375.1 uncultured Rhodospirillaceae bacterium | reverse complement strand
CGCGCCGGAAGGCAGCTACACGCTGGGCCCCGTCGCGATCCGCCGCATGGCCGACGGCTCGGTGCGCGACGGCGTTTCGCCCGGCCTCGCCGGATCGGCGCTGACGATGGACGTGGCAGTCTGCAACGTCACCCGATGGCAGAACCTCTCCCTGCCCCAGGCGCTTTCGCTCGCGCGCGACAACCCCCTGCGGGTACTGGGCATCGACCCAGCCGTTGCGATCGGCGCGCCTGCATCGGTGGCGCACTGGCGCAAGGGACCCGGGGGCTGGGCCGTGGGTGCCGCGCAGATCGGGGCGAGGCGCTTCCAATAGGCTGCTTCCGAATGCGGCCCGATCAGGGGCGTCCTTGTCGGCGGTCCTCGACACGCTCGCTCGTGGTTAAGACCGGCTAACGGAAGGTTAAGCTTCCGCGCCTATTGGTATAAGGGACCTGCCGACCTTCATCGCAATGGACGAGGCATCCGGCCGGACCCGCCATGCGCGGACAGAACTGGAACGATACGCGGTCGGTGGTAATACCGTTCAGGCGGTCGGGCCAAATGGCCGCGGACGACCCGCCGGATTTCCTGCCGGCTGGCTTGGCGGTCAAGCCGGAGGACCTGGTTTCGCCCGTCCTTCGCAGCGGGCTTGCCCATTGGCGCAAGCTCGCCGCCGGACGCACGATGCCGGCGCGCCGGGACCTCGATCCGCTCGACATTCCGCACCTGCTGCCACATGTGATGCTCAAGGACGTGCGGCGCTCGCCGATGGACTTCCGCTACCGGCTGGTCGGCTCGACTGTGCGCCAGCATTCCACCGCCGACTACACCGGGCGCTGGATGTCCGGCATCCCCCACCAAGGCCGCACCAGCGTGGTCTGGCGCGTCTGCGCCTGGGTGGCGGATCATGGCCGGCCCTCGCTCCTGCGGCCGCCCTATGCCGGCCCGCAGAGCGAATTCCTTTGGGCCGAGGCCGCCGTGCTGCCCTTGGCCGGTGACGATCCGAAAATTGCCGAAAAATTGCTGATCTTTGTCGATTTCCTGCGCCGGAACGCGCTCTGCCGCTGACGGCGGGCGCTATTGCAGGCGCTTCATCTGATAGGTGACGGCAACTGGGCCGTTGTGCTGGAACCTGCCTTCGGTGACCGTGCCCACCAGCGGCAGGGGTGCACTGGTGTCGTAGTCGTTGGCCGCGCCGGCGACGATCGAACAGGCGGCATCGACCGTCGCTTCGACCATGAACAGGCCGGACGGTCCTTCGAATGCGCCGTAAAGCTTGTTGTCGCGCACCGTCCACTGCAGCGGCGCGACGCTCAGCCCCTGCGCGCTCTTGACCGTCACCAGGCCCTCGTAGCGCCCGTCGCAGGCCGCGGCCAGCGCGGACGCCCCGCCGTCCGTAGCGGCAATGGACAATGCGGCGATGATCACGGCGCGGCGCATGCGATCCTCGATACCCCGGGTTGCGTCGCGATTTGCCGGAGAATCGCGCCGGATTGCAAGCGCCATAGTCGAACGGTCGCATTGACTTTGATGCGCAACTCCCCATTGTGCCGCGCCGGGGGGGGGGGGGGAAGATGGGTCAGGAGGACACCGAGGATCTCGACGTATTGCTGGGCCGGGTCGGCCTGGGCGACGAGGCGGCCTTCGCGCAGCTTTATGCGCAGACCGCACCCCGCCTCTACGGCGCCGCGCTGCGCCTCATGCGGCAGCGTGATCGCGCCGAGGACGTGGTGCAGGACACCTACGTGACGATCTGGCGCAAGGCGGCCCAGTACCGTCCCGAGCGCGGCGCCGCCCTGGCCTGGATGTCGACCATTCTGCGCCATCGGGCGCTCGACCTGCTTCGCCAGGGTGCAACCCGGCCAACCGACGATCTGGATGCCACCACGGACATCGAGGTCCCCACGCTGGCCGGCCGGATCATGGACCTGCGGGCGCTCGAGGCTTGCCTGGGCGAACTGGATGAAAAGCAGCGCCGCTGCATCCAAATGGCGTTCCTGGACGGTTATACGCATGAGGAACTTGCGCGTCGGCTTGACGCCCCGATCGGAACGGTGAAAAGCTGGATTCGCCGTGGCTTGGCCCGCCTGAAGGGATGCCTGGAGCGATGAGCGATACGCCGGACGCCATGGATTTGCTGGCCGGCGAGTATGTGCTGGGCACGCTGGCCGGCGCGGAACGTGACGCCTTCGAGGAGCGGCTCTTGCTCGACCCCGCGGCGCGGGCCGAAGTCGCCGCCTGGCGTGGAAGGCTGGGGGCCTTGGAGCAGACCGTGCCCGAGGTCGCCCCGCCCCCGCATCTGTGGGAGGCCATTCGCGCCCGGGTGGTCGATCGCGGCCCCAACCTGACCATCCGCGCGGACGGAACCGGCTGGGAGCAGATCCATCCCGGCGTCGTCATGAAGCGGCTCTCGTTCGACCAAGCCGACGGCCGGACCTCATTCCTGCTTCGCCTGATGCCGGGCGCCAGCGTGCCGGCCCACGACCATCCGGCGGACGAGGAATGCCTGGTGATGGAGGGCGCCATCGCCATCGGCGACCTCGTGCTCGCCGCCGGGGACTACCACCGCGCCAGCAAGGGCCTGCCGCATCCGGCGATCGCCTCCGCGTCCGGCGCGCTTCTGTTCGTCCGCAGCCAAATTATCGCCTGAGCTTCCCGCGCCCCGCCGCTCACGCCGGCTCACGTTCGCGTTAGGGCGCGTCCGAGTCCGGCAAGCCATCGTATTCCCCGCATGACCCGGCACCGAAGCCGGGTTCCGCCGGCCGATGGGTGCCGGTCAAGCTATTCTTGCCGATAGGGAGAAGAACCATGAACCAGTCCAAGCTCATCGTGCCGGACTCCGTTGCGACCCGCCGCCGGTTCCTGACCGCGGGCGGGACGGCGGTGCTGTCCGGCGTCGCGGTCGCCCTGCTCGCCGGCGACGAATCGCTGATCCGCGGCGCATCCGCACAGACGCCGGACGACATGACGATCCTCAACACCGCGCTCGGGCTCGAGCACGAAGCGATCGCCGCCTATGAACTCGGCGCCAAGAGCGGCCTGCTGAAGGATGGCACGTTGAAGGTCGCCAAGACCTTTCAGGACCACCACAAGGAGCATCGCGACCTCTTGGAGAGCACCGTCAAGAAGATGGGCGGCACGCCGGTCAAGGCGAAGACGATGGCCGAGTACAACTTCCCGGCCGACAAGCTGAAGAAGGCCGAGGACGTGCTGAAGTTCGCGGCCAAGCTCGAGAAGGGCGCGGCCTCCGCCTACCTTGGCGCGATCCCGGTCTTCAAGTCGCCTGCGCTGAAAACCGCTGCCGGCCGGCTGGTCGCCGACGAGTCGATGCACTGGGTCATTCTGCAGAACGCCCTCGGCGAGGGTCTGCCGGACGCGCTGGCGATCTCTTGAAGCCATAGTCGTTCCGTCGCGCGCGTTCCCGACCGAGCGCGCCGATCGGGCGCCCTGTCCAAGCCGCCTGCCCCCTCTCATCGGCGGTGCGGCCGGGGCGCCCGCCCCTTTTTCCGGGAGAACCGCGATGCGACTCGATCCTGCCGCGGCACGCGGTGCCGGTCTTGCGGCGGCTGTAGCTGCCGCTGTCGTCGCCGCGGTCGTGCCTGCGCCAGGCGCCGCCGTCGCTGCGCCGGGCGATCCCGAGCGCGGGTCCAAGGTCTACGAGCGCTGCGAGGGCTGCCATTCGATCGACCGCGACCGCATCGGCCCCAGGCACAAGGGCGTCGTCGGTCGCAAGGCGGCCGGCATCCAGGGCTTCGCCTATTCCCAGGCAATGAAAAACTCGGGCCTCACCTGGGACGAGGCGACGCTCGACAAATTCCTCCAGGGCCCGACGAAGCTCGTGCCCGGAACCCGCATGGGCTTCGCCGGCGTGCCGGACGAACAGGACCGCGCCGACTTGATCGCCTATCTGAAGAAGGCGGGGCAATGACCGGCACGCCCAGTCCCGCCTTCTGCAATCGGCTCAGGTCCGCAGCTGGTCGCGGATCGGCAGGCGCCGGACCCGCTTGCCGGTCGCCGCATAGATCGCGTTGACCAGCGCCGGCGCGAAGGGCGGAACGCCCGGCTCGCCGACGCCGCCCGGCGGTTCCGACCAGCCGGTCTCGACGATATGGACGTTGATCAGCTTCGGCGACTCGTCGATGCGCAGCACCTCGTAGTCGTCGAAGTTGCCCTGCTCCACGCGCCCGCCCTTGAACGAGATCTCGCCCTTCAAGGCCAGGCTCATGCCCATGATGCAGGCGCCTTCCATCTGCGCTTTCACCCGGTCCGGATTGACATAGGGGCCGCAATCCACCGCCACGTCGACCCGCGGCACCGTCACCACACCCTTCGCATCCACCGCCGCCTCGACGACCGTGGCGACGTAGGTGACGAAGCTGCGATGGACGGCGATGCCCATGCCGCGTCCCTTCGGCAGGCTGCGTCCCCATTCCGCGCGCTGGGCGGCGAGTTCGACCACCCGGCGCAGCCGTCCCGTGTCCAGCTTGTAGACCTCGGGGTTCTCGCCGT
The DNA here is from genome assembly GCA_964393375.1 of uncultured Rhodospirillaceae bacterium. Taxonomy (GTDB): domain Bacteria; phylum Pseudomonadota; class Alphaproteobacteria; order JAEULC01; family JAEULC01; genus JAEULC01. Next base: position 12,871 of record CAYMTM010000091.1, on the reverse strand, counting down.
TGTTCCAGAAGCCGACTTCGGGCGCCGAGGTCTTGGCGGTATCGAGCACCTTCGGACTGCCGAGCAAATCAAGCAGGAAGTCCTTCGGGTCCTTGCCCGCAGCGGCCGCGAGTTCCGCCACGAAGCACTGGATCGCGAAGGCGTGCGGGATGTTCGAGACCGAGCGGAACCAGCCCAGCCGCGCCATCGCCGCCGCCTCGCCGTTCTCCGCGCGCAGGTTCGCCACCTCGAACGGCGTATCGGCCAGGCCCATGCCGAGCTCCCAATTCGCCTGGTGCTTGGGATCGGGACCGAACAGCGACATGATCGACGGCGCCACGCTGTTGTGCCGCCACGCCACCACCTTGCCCGCGGCGTCGAGCCCGGCCTGCAGCCGCTCGGCCGAGACCGTGTGGTAGTAGCCGTGGCGGATGTCGTCCTCGCGCGTCCAGACGACCTTTACAGGCGCGCCGCCCATCTCCTTGGACAGCAGCGCCGCCTCGACCGCGAAGTCGGGCTTGGACTTGCGCCCGAACCCGCCGCCCAAGAGCGTCACGTTGACCGTCACATTATCGGCCGACAGGCCGAGCCTTTTCGCCACCGTGTCGCGGGTAGCCTGCGGGCTCTGGACACAGGCCCAGACCTCGCACTTGCCGTTGACGATGCGGGCCGTCGCGGCGGGCGGCTCCATCGTCGCGTGGGCAAGATGCGGCAGGAAGTATTCCGCCTCGATCTTCTTGGCGGCCGCGGCGTAGGCCGCGTCGAAGTCGCCCTGGTTGCGCACCACCTTGCCCGGCTTGCGCGCCGTTTCAAGGAGCTGCTTCTCGTAGGCGGCGGAGTCGTAGGCCGCGTTCGGCCCGTCCTCCCACTCGATCTTCAAGGCCTCGCGGCCCTGGATCGCGGCCCAGGTGTTCCTGGCGATGACGGCGACGCCGCCCAAGGGCTGGAACACCGAGGGCGGCGGCGTGCCCGGGATCTGCACGATCTTCTCGACCCCCGGCACCTTGGCGGCGGCCGTGCTGTCCAGCGACTTCACCTTGCCGTCATAGACCGGCGGCCGGGCGACGACGGCGTATTTCATCCCGTCCAGGCGCACGTCCTGGCCGTAGATCGCCTTGCCGGTAGTGATGTCCTGCCCGTCGACGATCGGCGCGCCCTTGCCGATGTAGCGGAATTCGGCGGGCTGCTTCAGCCTCAGCTTGTCCTTCGCCGGCACGGCAAGCAGCCCCGCCTCGGCGGCGAGCTCGCCATAGCCGAGCTTGCGGCCCGATCCCTTGTGGACCACCTCGTGGTTCTTGGCTTCGACCTCGCTCTCGGGCACGCCCCACTTCTTGGCCGCCGCGGCCTCGAGCATCTTGCGTGCCGCCGCGCCGCATTCGCGCATCGGCCGCATGAAGTGGCGCGTGGAGCGCGAGCCGTCGGTGTCCTGGTTGCCGAAGCGCGGCTCGTCGCCCGGGGCCTGGGCGATCCTGACCTTCGCCCAGTCCGCCTCGAGCTCGTCGGCAAGGATCAGCGGCATGCCGGTGCGCACCCCCTGCCCCATCTCGGAGCGGTGGCAGACGATCGTGACCGTTCCGTCGTTGGCGATCGAGACGAACACGCGCGGATCGTTGACGGTACCGTGCGGCATGCCGTCGGCGCCGTACTTCTTGTCCTGGGCCATGAGACCGCGGATCGGGACGAACTGCGCCGCCAGCGCGAGCCCGCCGGTGAAGGCCATGCCGGCGAGCACGTCGCGCCGGCTGACGTTCTCGATGATGAACCTGTTCATATCACGCCCCCTTCGCCGCCTGCTTGATGGCAAGCCGGATGCGCTGGTACGTGCCGCAGCGACAGATGTTGCCCGACATCAGATTGTCGATCTCGTCGTCGCTGGGATTCGGTTTCTGCTTCAGAAGGGCCACAGCCTGCATGATCTGGCCGACCTGGCAGTAGCCGCATTGCGGCACGCCCTGCGCGCGCCACGCCTTCTGCACGGGGTGATTGCCTTGCGGGTCCAGCCCCTCGATGGTGACCACGGCCTTGCCGTCGGCATCGCTGACGGGCGTCAGGCACGCGCGTGTCGCCTCGCCGTCGAGATGGATCGTGCAGGCGCCGCATTGCGCGATGCCGCAGCCGTACTTGGTGCCGGTAAGGCCAAGCTCGTCGCGCAGATACCAGAGCAGCGGCATCGCCGGATCGCCGTCGAACGTCCGCTCCTGGCCATTGACCTGTAGCTTGATCATGGCTTCTCCCTCCCCAATTGTTTCTGGAAGGAGTATCGGCCCTCGATTAATGCAGGCTCAAGTTGTTGTCATGACAACCGGTGGATAAATCCGTCGCGAAACGATGCCTCTCGGGACCTAAGCAACTCGGGAGAATGATGAAATCCGCCCGGCAGCGGCCCTGTCACGTGATCGTGAGCAGACGGCGCGGGTTGCGCACGAGGATTGCGTCGATCTCGTCCTCGGAGAAGCCGCGACGGCGCATCATCGGCACCACGTTACGGAAGATGTGGCCGTAGCCGTGGCCGCCGAAGCGCGTAAGGCGCGTCAGGTAGCAGATGTCGTGCGAGATCACCACACGTTCGAGATGCCCGCGTTCGATCAGCGCGCGGATATGGCGCAGCCGCATGGCGTCGTTCGGCATGTCGATGTCCGCGAGCTTGTAGAATGAGGTCTCCTGGCCGAACAGGTCGAACTCCAGCGTGCAGCCGGTGTCGGCCAGGCGCAGCAGCCGGTCGTGGTCGAAAATCGTGCGGTCGATATGGCTGATGACGACGCGCGAAATATCGCCGCCCTCCGCCAGGACGAAGTCGGCCACTTCCAGGGGCTGGTCGGGATGGCGTCCGGGATGCACGTTGACCGCCGCCCCGGTCGCGCGCTGCGCGATCAGCGCGGCCTTCATCACGCGTTTCTCCAGCGCGGTCCAGGGCGCCTGGCAGCCGATCTCGCCGATCATGCCGGCGCGCACCGGCGTGCCCCAGGCGCCGTCGCGCACCTGCGCCACCATCTCGGCCGCGAAATCGTCGACCGTGCGCCGGTGGTTGCGCGGTTCCTGGTATTCTTCGACGTAATAGCCGCAACCCATGACGATGGTGACGCCGGTCGCCTCGGCGATCGCCTGTAGCCCGCGCGGATCGGGCTTCAGGCCGCCGCAGCTCAGCTCGACGATCGCGCGGCCGCCGTCCGCGCGCATCTTGCCCACCTCGTCGATCGCGATCGCGACGTCGTGCAGGCGATAGTTCCGGGGGTAGGCGATTTCGCCGTAGTGGTACTTCCAGAAGCTATCGAGCGTGATCTCGGGCCCCGGATCGTTCTGTGCCGCCATCTTCGGCGGCGTGATGTCCCACAGGACGTGCTCGTGCATCAGCGTGGGCCCCAGCGCCTCCGGCGCGATCGGCCCCAGCACGGTCTGGATCGTCCCGCGCGTCACAGGAACCAGTCGCTCTTCGGGTGCGTCAGCACGTCGCTGCGGAAACGCGTCACCATGTCGAGCAGCTTTTCCATATCCGGCACGACCAGACGCGCGCCCTCCTTGACCACGACATTGGCGCGGGCAAGGTCGCCCAGCGCGCGCGTCACGGTCTCGCGCGTGACGCTGACCCGCGCGGCAAGGTCCTGGTGCGTCGGGATCGGGTAGATCGCACCCGCTTTCGGTCCGAGCTTGGGATTGGGCTTCGCGCGCCGCAGCAGGTCCGCGTAGATGCGGTTGTTCGCGCCCAGCGTGCTGAGATCGAGGATGCGGTCGGTGGCGTGGCGGATCACCTCGGCCATGCGGCGCATCATCGACAGGGCGATCGCCGGGTTGTCCAGCAGCGCCTTTTCAAGTGCCGCCGCCGGCACGGTCGCGACGACGGTGTTGAGCAGCGCCACGACCGAGGCGGAGCGCGGCTGGCCGTCGATGCATGCCAGCTCGCCGAAATGTCCGCCGGCTTCAATGTCCTCGAGGCTCAAGTCGCGCCCGCTCGGCGCGTGGATGACCACGCGCACCGCTCCGCGCAGCACGCAGTACATGTCGCCGCTGGGCGACTTGCGATCGATGATCTGCTCGCCGGCCCCGTAGCGCTGGAAAAAGCATTGGCGCTCCAGCGCGGCGCGCTGCTCCGGCGCCAGGCCGGCGAACAGCGCAATCCCGTCCAGGCCGTATTCGGCCGTCCCCGCCATCCCGCTCCCGTCTCCCCGCGCCCAGGCCATGCCGGCCGGCGCGGCCGCAACCTTAACCCAGGATTGTAAGCCGTAACAGCTGGTTACCCTATGGTCCAGGGCGCCGGCCGGCGGCCGGCGCCCCGGGTGATGGCCGTCACACCGCCTTGTGCGCGCGGTTACACGCGCGATGTGCGCGGGCTTACAGCGGACGCGCCGCAGCAATCCCTAGCAATGGCGCGCAAGGACGACAGGAGTCTTCGATGTCCGCCGCCCAGCCCGACCCCCGTGCCAAGGACGACGGCGCCCGGCGCAACACCGAGCCGGCCGACACCACGGAGGATCGCCCCTCCGTCAGCCCGTACCTTCTGCGGCCATTGCGGTCGCTCAAGGAAGTCGAACAGGCGCGCCGAAGGAAGGGGGGCAAGCCCGCGGACGGCAAGCCTACCGCCGACGGGCGGCGCTGAGCCGCTCGGCCACGATGGCGTCGGCGACGGCCAGGGGCCGCTTTCCCTCCTGCCTGGCCCGCTCCAGCACCGCGCGCGTGATGCGGCCGATGCGCTCGACCGAGGCCATGACCGCCTCGGGCCGGTCGTCGACCGTTTCCTGGTAGAAGTCGATCACCCCGCCGGCATTGGCGAGATAGTCCGGCACATAGGCGATGTCGCGCCGCGCCAGCATGGCGTCGTGCCGCGCCTCGAGAAGCTGGTTGTTGGCGCCGCCGCACACCAGCCTGGCCTTCAGGCGCGGGATCGTCGCATCGTTGAGAACCCCGCCGAGCGCGCAAGGTGCGAAGATGTGCGCGTCGGCGTCGTAGATCGCCACCACGTCCGTGGCCCGCGCGGCGAATTCCGTCTGCGCCCGCGCCACGCGCGCCGGGTCCAGGTCGGCCACCACCAGCCGCGCGCCCTTCGCGTGCAGGAACCGGCAGAGCGGGAAGCCGACATTGCCCAGACCCTGCACCGCGACGCTAAGCCCCGCGAAATCCTCCTGGCCGAAATAGTGCCTTGCCGCCGCGCCCAGCGCGTTGAAGACGCCGTAGGCCGTCACCGGCAGCGGCGCCGTGGCGGCGGCCGTCGCGGCGGCGGTATGCGCCGTTTCCCGCCGCATCACGCCAAGGTCCTCGAGCGTCGTGCCGACATCGTCGGCGATGATGTAGCTGCCGCCGAGGCTTTCGACCGCGCGGCCCATCGCGCGCAGCAGTTCGGGCGTCTTGTCGCGGCGCGGATCGCCCAGGATGACCGACTTGCCGCCGCCATAGGGCAGCTCGCAGATCGCCGCCTTGTAGGTCATCCCGCGCGACAGGCGCAGCGCGTCGGTCAGCGCCTGCGCGTCGTCGCCATAGGGCCACATGCGGCAGCCGCCGAACGCGGGCCCGAGGGCGGTCGAATGCAAGGCTATGATCGCCGACAGGCCTGCCGCGGCGTCGCGTACATAGACGACGCGTTCGTGCCCGTCATATTCGGGATGCGAGAACATGAAAGCTCCTGGACCGGCGCGCCGGCCAGGGACCATAGTTCAGCGGAGCGTACAGAGCCAGACGGGATCGGCTAGGCGGGACAGCAGCCCGTCTGCGCGTCGTGCGGGGCGCCGGCGTGCCGCGGCGTGTCCGCGCCCGCCAGAAGCGCGTTGACCTTCTCCACCAGTTCTAGCGCCCGGAACGGTTTGGCCAGCGTATCGGTGGCGCCGATCGCCTTCGCGGCTTTCAGGAAGTCGGTGCCGCCGACCATGCCGCAGCCCGAGATCGCCAGGATGGGCAGCTTGGACGAGATCTGGCGCAGGCGCTCGATCGTCTCGATGCCGTCCTGCTCGGGCATGATGATGTCGGTGATGATCAGGTCGAACTTGCGTCTGGCCATCTGGGCCATGCCGAGCCTGCCGTTAGGCGCAGTGCGGATTTCATGGCCCTGCTTGGCCAGGATGACCTTCACGGTTTCCAGCACCGCGGCGTGATCGTCGATCACCAGGATGCTTGCCATGGGAAGCCGCTCCCTGCTTCCACCGCCCAGCAGCCGAAGCCCAACCCCGTATCGTTGTTGGCATTTGGTTAAAGATCAGTAAACACCCGCATGCCTGTGGAAGGCAATGGCGAGGTGCGATTTCTAGCTCGCCGGCAGACAGGACTGTCCTTCGAGGCGCAGCTGTCCGCACAACTGGCGCGCGTGCTCGTGGTCCTCGAATGGACCGATCCGCACGCGCCAGAACACGCCGCGCTTGTCGACATGCCTGGCGACGACGACCCGGCCGGCGGCTTCCGCATCGCGCACACGGGCATTGCGCTGCACAATCTCGGCCAGGCGCTGCCGGGCGGCGCTTTCGTCTGCGGCGGCCGCGATCTGCACCCAATACCGCGCGCCCTCCGCCCGTGCTGCGAAGGCAAGGAGGAGGAGCGTCGTTGCTGCGATTGCGAAGCGCATGGCCGGTCCCGCGTCCCTGCGGCCGAGCATAGGCGAACGGTCAGGCGTAGCAACTGCGACAGACTTGCGGCGGCCTGCCATCGAGATGGGCCCGGCGGAAGGCGCGCATGGCTTCTCCGTGCCAGGCTGCGGCAAAGCCGTTCTCCAGCGTCCCGAGCGCGAAGACCTCCGGGTTGCCCACGTAGCAGCACGGCACGACCTTGAGGTCCGACGACACGTAGGCGCGCTCGAACGGCCAGGGACAAAGGTTCTCCGGGCGATCGGTCGCGTACTTGCCGGACACGGTCCAGAAGCGCACGGTCACGCCCAGACGCTCGCCCAGCGCGACCAGTTCCATCAGCCGGGCGGGGTCGAGCTGCGGTTCGGCGCTGGCAGCGGCGTTGCGCGCGTGCCAGCGCTCCATCGCCCAGTCCGAGAGCTGCAGCGAGAAGACCTGTCGCTTGAACCCGTGCTCGGCGGCGAAGCGCACGAGGTCGGGCAGCTGGTGCACGTTGCCGCGCTGGACCACCGTCCACATCTTCGTGCGGATCATGCCGCGTTCGGCGCAATAGGCGTTGATCGCCGCGCAGTTGCGCGCCACGCGGTCGAACTTGCCGCCGCGGCGGATCGCCTCGTAGGTCTGCCGGTCGGCGCCGTCGATCGAGATCTGCACTTCGTTCACGTCGCTGTCGATCAGCCGTCGGTGGTTGTCCTTGAGATGCAGCAAGGTCGCATTGGTGGTGGTGCGGACCCAGATATGCCGGTCGCGCGCGTAGCGGATCATCCGGAAATAGGCGTCGCCCTGCATCGTCGGCTCGCCGATGCCCTGCAGCTTGATCTCCAGCAGGCCGCGCTGCTCGTCGATCAGGGCCTTGAAGGCGTCCAGCGCCATGTCGTCCGCGCGCCTGCCCTTCGGCCAGTCCCCGACCACGCACATGGTGCAGCGCAGGTTGCAGCGGCTGACATTCTCGATGTCGAGCTTGATCGGCAGGTAGTCGGGGTCGGCGCAGCGCCGGCTGGATTTCAGGTAGCGTTCGTAGTTCGCGCGGCGAACCGGGTCGGCCGCCAGTGCGCGCTCGCGGTTGGCCGCGTAGGCCGCGAGATCCGGCACGGGTTCCGGCGTCGGCAGGGATCGAATGTCCACGGAGCCTTCCCCTCGGCGCTTGCGGCGCAGCCCGCCCGCGCCGCAAGGCTCAACTAGGCGGCGGCCGGCAGGCCGGCATTGACCTGGATCAACGCCCGCCGAAGCGGCGGAATGCCGGAAATTTGATGCAGATCAACGAATTCGCCGCCGCTGCGCGCGATTTTTGGCCGTATGCACGCGATCCCTTTCGGCGCGGCGCTGGCACGCCCCGTCCCCCGCTACACCAGCTACCCGTCCGCCAACCATTTCTCTACGGCCGTAGGGGCCGGGACGTATGGTGCATGGCTGGCCGCGATTCCGCCCGACGCGACCCTGTCGCTCTACCTGCACGTGCCGTATTGCGTCCAGCTTTGCTGGTATTGCGCCTGCCACACGCGCGTGGCCAACCGCTACGAGTCGATCCGGCGCTACCGCGACGCGCTGGTTGCCGAAATCGCCGTCGTCCGCCGGCGGATCGCCGCATCACCCAAGGTCACCCAGGTCCATTGGGGCGGCGGAACCCCGACCGTGCTGCGGCCGGACGACTTCGCGCAGGTCGATCGGGCGCTCAAGGATGCATTCGCCATCGACGAACGCGCCGAGGTCGCCGTCGAGATCGACCCGCGCAGTCTCACCGGCGCGATGGTGGAAGCGCTCAAGGCCGCCGGCGTCGGTCGGGTCAGCTTCGGCGTGCAGGATTTCGACCCCAAGGTCCAGGCTGCGATCAATCGGGTCCAGACCTTTTCCATGACCCGCGCGGCGGTCGAGCGGTTGCGCGCGGCCGGGATCGGCTCGGTCAATCTCGACCTCGTCTACGGCCTGCCGCTACAGACCGTCGCCAGCCTGCGCGAAACGATCGGCCAGGCGTTGAGCCTGGAACCGGACCGCATCGCGCTGTTCGGCTACGCGCATGTGCCCTGGATGAAGCCCAACCAGCGGCTGATCCGCGAGCGCGACCTGCCCGGGGCGGCGGAGCGCTGGGCGCTGGCGCAAGCGGCGGCGGAATCGATCACCGCGGCGGGCTACACGCCGGTCGGCATCGACCATTTCGCGCGCCCCGGCGACAAGCTGGCGCGGGCGGCCGCCGGCGGGCGGCTCCGCCGCAATTTCCAGGGCTACACGACCGACGACGCGACGCACCTGATCGGTTTCGGCGCCTCGGCGATCAGCGCCTTTCCGCAGGGCTATGCCCAGAATCCGGCCGAGACGACCGCGTGGCTGGCGCGGATCGAATCCGGCGAGCTGGCGACCGCGCGGGGGGTGACGCTGGATGCCGGGGACCGGCTGCGCGCCGAGGCGATCGAGCGCCTGATGTGCGACCTGTCCGTCGACATGGAGGCCGTCGCGCACCGCCACGGCAAGGATAGTGCCGCCCTTGCCGATGCGTATCCCGCCCTCGGTTCGCTCGCCCGCGACGGCATCGTGTCCCTGGATGGAACGACGGTGCGCGTTGCGCCGCAGGCGCGGCCGCTGGCCCGGCTCGCCGCGGCGGCCTTCGATGCCTATCTCGCGGCCGGGCGCGGCCGGCACAGCGTGGCGGTCTAGCAAGGGGAGGATCGGGTGCCGCTGATCGATCAATCTGCCCTGCAGCGCGCGGTCGTCTTCCGGGAACCTTTCCCGTTCCTGATCGCGCAACAGGTATTGGCCGGCGAGGCGCTGAAGCGCGTCCAGACCGATTTCCCGGAGATCGACCGGCCCGGTCTTTATCCGCTGTCCGTCCTGTCCTTTGGACCGGCCTTCGGCGCCGTGGTGGACGAGTTGCTGGCGCCGGCGGTCGAGCGCGCCTTGGAGCACGCCCTCGACGTCAAGCTCGCCGGCCGAGAACGGATGGTCACGGTACGGGGTCGCTGCCGCGCACGCGACGGGCGCATCCACACCGACAACCCGGACAAGCTGGCGGCCGCGCTGCTGTATCTCAACACGGATTGGCACGCCGAAGGCGGCCGTCTGCGCATGCTGCGCTGCGGCTACGATATCGACAACGTAGTGGCGGAAGTGCCGCCCGAGGCCGGCACCCTGGTCGCCTTCAAGCGAAGCGACAACTCCTGGCACGGGCACAAGCCGTTCGCGGGCGAGCGGCGCTATATCATGATCAACTGGATGACCCGCCCCGCGGCGGCCGAGCGCGAACTCGCGCGCCACCGGCTCAGCGCCCAGGCCAAGTCGCTCGCCGCGTGGTGGTCATGACCGCGGTCAGCGACGCCGGCGCCATCGGCGCGTGCTTTGCGCGATCGCTTGCGGCCGCCGAGGCGGTCGGCACGCCCTATCCGCATTGGCTTCTGCGCGAGGCGCTTCCGCGCGACGTCGCCACGCGTCTGCGGGAACTGCCGATTCCGGCGCCGCGGATCGGCGATACCATGGGCAAGCGCGAGACCAACAATGCTACGCGCAGCTATTTCTCGGTCGAGAACCGGGCGCGGTTTCCGGTCTGCGGCGCCATCGCCGATGCCTTTCAGGCCGGGCCCGCCGTCGATGCGATCGGCACAATCTGCGGCGCCAGGATCGCCGGTGCCTATCTGCGCATCGAGTACTGCCAGGACACCGACGGGTTCTGGCTCGAACCGCACACCGACATCGGGGCAAAGCTGTTCACGCTGCTGATCTACCTCTCCGACGGACCGGGCGCCGAGGACTGGGGAACCGATATCTACGACGCCGACAAGCGCCATGTCGGCCGCGCGCCGTTCGGCTTCAACCGCGGCTTGATCTTCATTCCCGGCAGCGACACCTGGCACGGCTTCCAGCCGCGGCCGATCCGCGGCATTCGCCGTTCGATCATCGTAAACTATGTGAAGGACGAGTGGCGGGCGCGCGAGCAGCTTTCCTTCCCCGATCGGCCCCTTGCGGCGCCCGCCAGAAGGCGTTCCTAGTCCTTCTGCCGCGTGCTCGGCCCGACCGCCAAGCGGACGGCGTCGGCGACGGCACCGGCGGAGAGCGGCTTGCGCAGCAGCAGGCGCGCGCCGCTCGACCGCAGGCTTGGAATATCCTCCCGCACCGCGCTGAGCGCGATGATCGGAACCGATTTCAGGGCGGGGTTGGTCTGCAGCCAGGCGATCACGTCCAGGCCGGCCGCGTCGCGCAACTGCAGATCGACCAGGATCAGGCTCGGTCGCCGCTGCCGCGCCATCGCCAGCGCCGCCACGCCGCTTTCGACGCTGACGACCGTCATGCCGCACCGCTTGAGGACATCGCGGCACAGCCGCCGCGTGCCCACGTCGGCGTCCACGACCAGGGCGTGGCCGCCCCGGTTGGACGCCTTCCCCGGCGCATGCCGGCGGCCGGTCGTCCGCCGGCTTCCTTGCGCCTGGGCCACCGCGAGTTCCATCATCTAGTGCACGACCGCCTCTCCGCTGGCCAACTCCTCCAGCCGCTTGCGATCGCGCAACTCGACGCGCGCCGTCGACGGCAGGGCGATGATGCCTTCGTGCTTCATCTTCGCCAGCATGCGGCTGACCGTTTCCATCGTCAGGCCCAGATAGTCGGCGATGTCGCTGCGGCTCATCGCGACCTGCACCGCATTGGCCCCATGCTCGCGATCGGCGAGCATCAGCAGGAAGCTGGCGATGCGCTCTTCCGCCGTCTTGCGGCCGAGAAGCAGCATCTGATCCTGTGCCGCGCGGAGCTCGTCCGACGTGGCGGCGAGCAGCCGCCGGGCCAGACCGGGCACCTCGTCCACCAGCCGATCGAACCAGGCGCGTGGATAGCGTCGCAAATTGACCGGGGTGATCGCCTCGGCGGTGTAGAGGTGCAGGTCGTTCAGCGACAGGCCCAGCAGATGCCCGGCCGAAAGGAAGCCCGTGATCTGGCGCCGGCCGTCCGGCAGCGCCTTGTAGAGCCGCAACGTGCCGGAAACCACTTGGTAGACGTTGGTCGCAGGGTCGCCTTCCGAG
>CAYMTM010000091.1:0-1349 GCA_964393375.1 uncultured Rhodospirillaceae bacterium | reverse complement strand
AAGGTCGCACCCTCCTCGAGACGCTGTACCGCTCCGATGGCGGCGACATGGGTCCGCGCTCGTTGGGCCGTGCCCTGGCACGCGGCGAGGCCTACCAGGTCGATCTTGGCTGCGGCGTTCGATGCGGCTTGAACGTGCATGGTGGGTCCCCTCTCGACAGCTTGTTGTTCCGCGGCTTTCCTTGTAGAGGGGCAATGTCACTGCTTGATGCCGACTTGCAGGGTTCCTAGTATTAATTGATGATGCTTTGTGACGTTTTGTGACAAGGCGGGGGTTGCACGCCCCCGGTTGCCGGCTTACGAAATGGCGCAGAAACCGCATATCCTCATCGTCGACGACGAGCCCCGGATCCGCACGATGCTGCGGCGGTATCTCACCGGGGAGGGCTTCAGCGTCACCGAGGCAAGCGACGGCCCCGCCCTGCGCGCGGTGTTCGACCGCCAGCCCGCCGATCTCGTGCTGCTCGACCTGATGATGCCGGGGGAAGACGGCCTGTCCGTCGCCCGCTACATCCGCCAGCGCGCCAAGACGCCGATCATCATGCTGACCGGGAAGGGCGACGTCATCGACCGCGTCGCCGGGCTGGAAGCCGGAGCCGACGACTATATCGCGAAGCCGTTCCATCTCCGCGAGGTTCTGGCGCGGATCCGCACGGTACTGCGACGGGCGCAAGCGCCCGAGGGTCCGCCCGCACCGGCGGCCGACGCGAATGCGCCCGCCAGGAGCAAGGACACACCGTTGTCCTTCGGCGGGTTCCTGCTCGATCCGGTGAAGCGGGAGCTGCGGCGCGCCTCCGGCGGGGTGGTCAGCCTGACGAGCGGGGAGTTCGATCTCCTGTGCGCCTTCGCGCGGAGCCCCAACCGCGTGCTCTCGCGCGACCAGTTGTTGGACCTGGCCAAGGGACGCGACTGGGCCATCAACGATCGCGCGATCGACGCCCAGGTCGTTCGCCTGCGCCGGAAGATCGAACGCGATCCCAAGAGCCCTGAGCTGATCAAGACCGTCCGCGGGACGGGGTACGTCCTGGCTGCGGCGGTGGCCGCCGGGGGCGCAGCCGCACAACGTCAGTGATCGAGGAGCCGCCGAAGCTTTGAGGCCAGGTCCAAGGCGCTGTAAGGCTTGGCGAGCCAGTCGGCGCGCTCGGTCAGCATGCCGCCCTTGACGATGGCCGGATCGGCATATCCCGAGGTGAACAGCACCGCCAGGTCCGGGCGCCGGGCGCGCGCGGCGTGGGCCAGCTCCAACCCGGTCATGCCGCCGGGCATCACCACGTCGGTGAACAGCAGGTCGACGGCCGCGCCGCCGTCCAGGACGGCCAGGGCGCTCCTGCCGTCGCCCGCCTCGATCAC
>CAYMTM010000090.1:0-17451 GCA_964393375.1 uncultured Rhodospirillaceae bacterium | reverse complement strand
ACTTTCCCAGATTCGATTCCCCGATGCACCTCCTTCCGTGAGAAATCCGGGCTAGGCCCTGGCGCAGCCCGACGAAGTTTGAGACAGTCTCCCCGTTCGCGGGGGTGGGATGCGGCTCGACGAGACCGAACAGGCGATGCTGGCCGGCGCGCTGGGCGAACCGCGGCGCTGGGCGATCGAGCAGCAGATGCGGGTCGGCCGTTTCTTCGACGCGCCTGATTTCGTCCCGATCACCCAGGTCCACCTGATGGCCGACGCGGAATCGCTCGGCCCGGGCGGCGTCGACTTCCTGGAGACGGTGGCGGCAGCTCCCGACGAGCATCGCCGGGTGCGCGTGCCAACCATCACCGATCCGCGCGGGATCGATTTCGACGCCTATCGCCGCCTTGGCCAGACCGAGGCCATGGCCGATCTGGAGCGCCGCGCCATCGCGGCGTTCCGCGCGATGGGGATCCTACTGACCGACACCTGCATCAACTACCAGACCGTGATGCCGCCGGTGTTGGGCGAGCACATCGCTTTCGGGGACACCGGCTCGACAATCTATGCCAATTCCGTGCAAGGAGCGCGCAGCAACTTCGAAGGCGGCCCAGCGGCACTGGCCGCGGCGCTGACCGGCCGCACGCCGCGCTACGGCTACCATTTGGACGAGCAGCGCCGTGCGACCCGGGTATTCGTCCTGCGCGACCGGCCCCGCGACCTCAGTGGCTGGGGCGCACTGGGCGGGGTGATCGGCAGGCGGCTGCAGTCTTATTGGCAGGTTCCGGCGATCCTGGGCATTGATGTCCCGCCAAGCTCGGATGAGCTGAAGCATTTCGGGGCGGCGCTGGCGAGCTATGGCACCGTGGCGCTGTTTCACATGATCGGCGTGACTCCGGAGGCGCCGGAGCTGCCGGCCGTTATTGCGCCGGGCGCACCGCCGACGGACGCGGTCGGCGCCGATGACATCCGGGATTTCTATGAAACCTTCGGTGGGACCGGCGACAAGCTTGACGTCGTTGTGTTTGCTGCGCCGCAACTTTCGCTGCTCGAAATGCGTCAGGTTGCCGACCTGCTGGACGGGCGCGAGGTGCACCCCCATACCAGCGTGCTGGTCGTTACCTCGCCCGAGATCAAAGCGGCCGCGGATCGGCTTGGCCTGACCGCGCGCATCGAGCGCGCCGGCGCCATCGTGCTGAAGGGCGTCTGCTTCTACCAGATGCACGCGCGCGAGATCGGCGAGGCGATGGGCTGGAAGCGGCTGATGAGCAACTCGGCCAAGCTGGTCAACATCATCGGCGGCTACGGCTATACGCCCAGCCTGGGCACGATGGAGGCCTGCATCGACGCCGCTGTCGCCGGCCGCGTGCCGGAGAAGGCATGGTGATGGTCGAGCAAGCGGAAGCCAAGGAACACATGATCCGCGGCCATGTCGGGATTGGCCCGCGCGTGGAGGGCGAGGCCCTGGTCGCGCGGGACTACTTCAGCGCACGCTACGACCTTGACCGGATCGCCGGCGTCTTCTCGCGCCCCAGCCACAAGCTCTATGGCCAGTCCTACGTCGGCAAGGTGCTGGTGCTGATCGGCGCGAAGGGTGGCGTAGCGACCGCCTGGATGCTACGAAATATGACCGCGTCCGGTCGCGCGCCCCTGGCCCTGCTTCTGAACTCCGCGAACCCGATCATGGCCCAGGGTGCGGCTTTCGCCGACCTGCCGTTCATGGACCGGTTCGAGGTCGACATTGTGCAATTCGCCGAATCAGGCGACAGAATTACGGTTGATCCCGGGCGCGGGCAGGTCATCATCCACAAGAAGTGATCGCTGCACCTGGGGATGCGAAGGAGAAACGCCATGAAAGACAAGCTGTCTCGCCGAACGATCGTTTCCTGGGGCGCAGCGGCGGCCGGCGCTGGCCTGCTGCCGCGCTCCGTCTTCGCCCAGGCGAAGGCCGAGGTGGGCGAGATCGTGCTGGCGCCGCAATTCGGCCTCGCCTACCTGCCGCTGCACGTCATCAAGAGCGAGAAGCTGCTCGAGAAGCACTTGGCGAAGAACGGCCTGCCCAACACCAAAGTCGGCTGGGCGCAGACCACAGGCGGTGCGGCCGCGAACGAGGCGCTCATATCGGGCAACGTGCACGTCGTTTCGGGCGGCGTCGGTCCGCTGCTGACGATCTGGGATAAAACCAAGGGCAACGCCGACGTGAAGGGCATCGGCTGCTTCGACGCCACTGCGCTTTACCTCAACACGATCAATCCGGCGGTGAAGGCCTTGAAGGACTTCACCGACAGGGACCGCATCGCCATGCCCGCGGTGAAGATATCCATCCAGGCGGTCACCTTGAAGATGGCCTGCGACAAGGAGTTCGGCCAGCAGGACAAGCTCGATCACCTGACCGTGTCGATGTCGCATCCCGACGCCACGGCGGCCATGCTGTCGGGCAAGTCGGAAATCACCGGCCACTTCACCAGCCCGCCTTTCCAGTTCCAGCAGCTCGAAGATCAGCGGGTGCGCCGCGTGCTGAGCTCGTTCGAGGTGCTGGGCGGTCCAGTCACGTTCAACAGCGCATTCACCACCAGCAAGTTCCGCAACGAGAACCCGAAGAGCTACAGCGCGCTGTTCGACGCGCTGGTCGAGGCGCACGCGTTCATCCAGAAGAACCGTGCCGACGCGATCAGAATCTATATCGACGAGGAGAAGTCGAAGCTCGCGCCCGCGTTCATCGAGAAAATGATGGCGAGTCCCGACTTGAAGCACACCATCGTGCCGCTGAACACGATGAAATACGCGGCATTCATGCACAAAATCGGCAGCCTGAAGAATCTGCCCGCGTCCTGGAAGGACTATTACTTCCCCGAGGTCCACGGCGTGCAGGGGAGCTGAATGCACGCGCGCCAAGCCCCGACGATGGGCGGCAACGGCGCGGACGCATCCGTGCCGTTGCTCGACGTCGACGGCGTCACGCTGCAGTACAAGACACGCGAGCACCTGGTGACGGCTACCTGGCGCGTAAGCTTCCAGGTGCAGCGCGGCGACCGCTTCGTGGTGCTGGGCCCGTCCGGCTGCGGCAAGTCGACGATCCTCAAAGGCGTGGGCGGATTTCTGGCGCCGGTCGAAGGCTCGATCCGGCTCAACGGCAAGCAGGTGGACCGGCCGGGCCCCGACCGGATGATGGTGTTCCAGGAGTTCGACCAGCTTCTGCCCTGGAAGACGGTGCGGCAGAACGTGCTGTTCCCCATGCTGACCAGCGGGCGCTGCGCGCGCGCCGAGGCGGTGGAGCGTGCCCAGCGCTACATCGACAAGGTCAACCTGACCAAGTTCGCCGACGTCTACCCGCACATGCTTTCGGGCGGAATGAAGCAGCGTGTGGCGATCGCCCGCGCCATGGCGATGGAACCGGAAATCCTCCTGATGGACGAGCCCTTCGCCGCGCTCGACGCCCTGACGCGGCGCAAGATGCAGGAGGAATTGCTGCGGCTGTGGGACGATCTGCGCTTTACCGTGCTGTTCGTCACCCACTCGATCGAGGAGGCGATCATTGTCGGTTCGCGCATCCTGGTGCTGACGCCGCATCCCGGCCAGGTACGCGCCGAACTCAACACCGGGGGCCTGGGCCACGCGACCGCGGAGGGCGAGGCGTTCCAGGCGCTGCACCGGCGCATCCATACCATGCTGTTCGCCCAGCGGATCGAAGAGGAGGAGCGCCTGGCGCGCCATGGCTGAGGTCAGGCACGTCCCGGCCGAACGGCCGGAATACGAGCTGCAGCCGCGCGACGCGGGGTCGATCGGCGAAATCGTCCGCCCCCTGTCGACTTGGGAGCTGGTCACGAACCAGACCTGGGTCCGGCGCATCGCGATCCTGGTGGTGCTTTGCGCGGCCTGGCAGCTCTACGCGCGCTGGGTCAACAATCCGCTGATGTTTCCGACCTTCTCGGACGTCATGCAGGCTTGGTGGGATTCCGTCGTGCGCGGTCCGCTGGTCGACCGTACCTTCACCTCGATCCGCGTGCTGCTGATCGGCTATGCCGCGGGCATCGCTATTGCGGCCGCGTTCACCACGCTGGCGGTGTCCACGCGCGTGGGCACCGATCTTCTGTCGACCTTGACCGCGATGTTCAACCCGCTGCCGGCGATCGCGCTCCTGCCGCTGGCGCTGCTGTGGTTCGGGCTCGGCATTCCCAGCTTGGTGTTCGTCATCATCCATTCGGTCCTTTGGGCCGTGGCGCTCAACACGCATACGGGCTTCATGGCCGTCTCGGAGACCCTGCGCATGGCCGGTCAGAACTACGGCCTGCGCGGTATACCCTATGTCATGAAGATCCTCATTCCCGCCGCCTTCCCCTCGATCTTGGCGGGCCTGAAGATCGGCTGGGCCTTCGCTTGGCGCACCCTCATCGCCGCCGAACTGGTGTTTGGGGTATCCTCGCGTTCGGGCGGGCTTGGCTGGTTCATATTCGAGAACCGCAACCAGCTCGAGACCGCCAACGTCTTCGCCGGTCTGTTCACGGTGATCGTCATCGGCCTCCTGGTTGAGAGCGTCGTCTTCCGCTCGGTCGAGGCGCGCACGGTCCGGCGCTGGGGCATGCAACGATGAGCGACAGGCTGGTCGTCGATCCCCGGGCGATCGAGGAGGCCGCGAAGCTGCTCTACATTCGCGCGCTGAAGCTGCTGCCTGACGACATCAAGCAGGGCTTCCGGCGCCTGGACGCCAGCGAAACCGACGGGACGGCCAAGGCCGTGCTGGCCACGATGATCCGCAACATCGCGGTGGCGGAGGAGAACGACAATCTTCTGTGCCAGGACACCGGCATTCCGATCTACAACGTCACGATCGGCCGCAATGTCGAGGTGGATGGGGCGGCGCTTAAGGCCGCGATCCGCCGCGGGGTCGAGCGCGCGACGCGCGAACATCCGCTGCGCTCATCGGTCGTGCATCCCCTCACCCGCAGGAACGAGCAGACTTCCTGCGGCGCGCTGGTGCCGGTCATCAACGTCGACTTTTCCGACCGCCAGCGGGAGTTGCGCCTGGAGATGATTCCCAAGGGTTCGGGCTCGGAGAATGGCTCGTTCCTGAAGATGGCGATCCCGGCCGAGGGCATGGACGCGATCAAGACGTTCGTGATCGACCGGGTGATCGAGGCCGGGGGGAAAGTCTGTCCGCCCACCATCGTCGGCGTCGGCGTCGGCGGCACCTCGGACCTCTGCGTGCACCTCGCCAAGGTCGCGGCCACCCGCCCGCTCGGCACGCATTGCGCCGATCCGGAGGGTGCGAAGCTCGAGGCGGAGCTGTCGCGCGCGGTGAACGCGCTCGGCATCGGGCCCCAGGGATTGGGCGGCGATTCGACCGCCTTTGCGGTCCATGTCGAGCTCGCCGCGACCCACATCACGATGAACCCGGTCGCCGTGAACATCCAGTGCCATTCCGCCCGCCGCGCGAGCGCCATCTTCACGCCACGGGGCGTGGAGATCGGGACGTGAGCATGCACCACGACCTGACCCCGCCCCTGAGCGAACGGCAGGTCCGCGCGCTGAACGCCGGCGATACGGTTACGCTGCACGGCCGCTTGTTCGGCATCCGAGACGCGACGCTGATACACATGTTCGACAGGGGAAGGCGCACGCGGCTGGACCTGAGGGGCCAGGCGGTGATCCATACCGCGCCCAACGTGAAGAAGGTTCCCGGCTCGAACGAAAACCCCGCGGGCTATGCCGCGGTCTGCGTCGGCACGACCACCAGCGCGCGGATGGAGCGTTTCACCCGGCCGCTGATGACGCGCGAGGGGGTACGGATCATCGTCGGCAAGGGCGGGATGGGCCCGGACACGCTGGCCGCGTTCAAGGAGATGGGCGGCGCATACCTGGCGATCGTCGGCGGCGCGGCGGCGCTGGAGACGACCTGGATCAAGGCGATCGAGGATGTGGACCTCGACGATCTCAATCCCGAGTCGCTCTGGCAGTTCCGCGTCGAGGGGTTCGGCCCGCTGCTGGTGGCGATGGATTCGCACGGGCAAAGCGTCTATGACAAGGTCAATCGCACCGCCGCCGAAAGGCGCGCCGGAGCGCTGGCCGCCATCGGCGTGAAGGCATGAACGCATGGCGGCGGCCTTCGTCGACCGCAACGAGCCGCACCAGAAGTTCCGCCAGGTGATGCTGGACAGCGGCGGGCGGAAGGGCCGAAACAGGGTCTTGGCCATGCCAGGCGCGACCGCGGCGGACCTGGGATCGGCTGGGAACATCCGCGCGGCTTTCGACGCCGCGTCGGACGCGGCGCGATGAATCGGCTCGCCACCGACATCCTGATTCTCGGCTCCGGCGGCGCGGGCCTGCTGGCGGCGTTGCACGCATACAAGGCCGATCCCACGTTGGACATCACGGTTGCGGTCAAGGGGCTGCTGGGAAAGTCCGGTTGCACCCGCATGGTCCAGGGCGGCTACAACGTCGCGCTGGCGCCCGGTGATTCGGCCGAGCGGCATTTCATGGACACGATCGAGGGCGGCAGGTGGCTGAACGACCAGGACCTGGCCTGGGCCCTGGTCACGACGGCGCAGCACCGCATCCGCGAGCTGGAGAACGAATGGGGTTGCTTTTTCGACCGCAACCCCGACGGCACGGTGCACCAGAAGGCCTTCGCCGGCCAGACCTTCGACCGCACCGTGCACAAGGGCGATCTCACCGGCATCGAGATCATGAACCGCCTGGCCGAACAGGTCTGGGCGCGCGGAATCCGCCGGCTGGAGGAACATCGCGCCGTCGCGTTGATCGAGTCGGCCGACGGCAAGGCGATCGCCGGCGCGCTGCTGCTCGATTTCCGCACCGGCGGGTTCACGCTGGTCGAAGCCAAGGCGGTGCTGCTGGCCACGGGCGGCGGACCTACCATGTACCGCTACCACACCCCGTCGGGCGACAAGAGCTGCGACGGGATGGCAATGGCGCTCAGGGCCGGCCTGCCGCTGCGCGACATGGAGATGGTGCAGTTCCATCCCACCGGCCTGATGGCGGGGACCGATACGCGCATCACCGGCACGATCATCGAGGAGGGCCTGCGGGGCGCAGGCGGCCATCTGCTCGACGACCGCGGCGAGCGGTTCATGCTGCGCTACGACCCGCGGGCGGAACGGGCGACGCGCGACATCGTCAGCCGCGCCATGTTCGAGCAGATGCGGGCCGGCCGTACCGGCCCCCACGGCGGCGTGTTCCTGACCATGCGGCATCTCGATCCCGCGATGGTGCGCTCCACGTTCAAGGGCATGGTCGAGCGCTGCGCCGATGTGGGCTTCGACCTCGTCGGCGGGCTGGTAGAGGTTACGCCGACCGCGCACTACATGATGGGCGGCGTGCGCTTCAATCTCGACTGCACGACGGAGCTCGAGGGCCTCTTCGCCGCGGGTGAGGACACCGGCGGCGTGCACGGCGCCAACCGCCTGGGCGGCAATGGCGTGGCAAATTCGACCGTCTTCGGCGGCATCGCGGGCGCTTGCATGGCGCGCTTTGTGCGCCAGGCGGGCGCGCGCCGCGCCCCGGACCTTATGGCGGTGGATGCGGCGGTCGCCGCCACGACCGCACCGCTGCGCCGGCCGCCCGCCAATCTGGAATCGGTCCGCGAGGACTTGCACGAGACGATGTGGAAAGACGCCGGCATCATCCGCGATGCTTCCGGACTCGCGCGTGCGGCGGCACGGCTTGACGAGCTACATGCGCAGCTCGAACGCATCGGCGCTCCGACCGCATCGCTCGCCTACAACATGGCTTGGCAGGACTGGCTCAACCTGAAAAACCTGGTGCTCGTCAGCCGCGCCATCGTCGCGGCCGCCCGGGCGCGTACCGATTCCTGCGGCGCGCACTACCGCGAGGATTTTCCGCAGGAGCCGGACGCGGCCCGGGCCAGCTTCACCGAAGCGCGATTCGACGGGAGAACAGTTCGCATTACACGCCAGCCCGTCGCCTTCACCCGCGTAAAGCCGGGGGAGTCCTTGCTGAAAGGAGCGGCATAAACCCGGAATCAGACGATCCCCAGCCCCCGCACAATGATCAGCACGATGGCCGCCGGAATCGCCAAGCGCAACAGCCACAGCCAAGCTTGGGCCAGGCTGGGCGTCGCAAATCCCGATGCGCCCGTGGCCCGGGGCCACGGCCAGACCCATCCCACGAACAGCGCGATGCCGATTCCGCTCAGCGGCAGGGCGATGTTCGATGTCAAATGATCGATCGCGTCGAGCAACGGCACAGACCACGGCAACAACTTTCGCGCCGGCCCGTAGCCCAGCGCGATGGGAACGCCAAGCATGAATGCCGCGGCAACGACCGTAAAAGTCGCAGGCAGGCGGCGCCAGCCCAGTCTTGCAATGACCAGCGAGACCGGCACTTCGACCAGGGCCGCCACCGACGTAACCGCCGCCACGGCAAGCAGAAGGAAGAATGCGGCGGCGACCCAGCGCCCGCCGGGCATGGCGCCGAAGACCTCCGGCAGCACCACGAACGCGAGGGTCGCACCCTGCGCCGGATCGTGGCCATACGTGAAAACGGCCGGAAAGATCATCAACCCGGCGACGATCGCTATCGCGGTATCTCCAGCAGCGATGACGAGCGCCGCCCGCGGCAGCCGGCGACCGGGAGGAAGATAGGCCCCGTAGGTCACGAATATGCCCATTGCGAGACCGATGGAGAAGAATGCCTGTCCGACGGCCGCGAGATACGTCCTGGGCGCGAGCAGCGCGCCCCAGTCCGGCACGAACAGGAATTCGAACGCACGCGGCGCGCCGGGTAGGGAAAGTCCGTAACCCGCCAGCAGGACGACGAGAACCGCGAACAAGGGCATCAGCAACTTGCTCGCCGCCTCGATTCCACGCTCGATTCCGGCGGCTACGATCGTGCCGGAGACGGCGAGGACGACGGCGAGCCATAGGATGGGTTGCAGCGGATCGCGGATGAACGCATCGAACCCTGCCGCGACGTTCGCGCCAGTGCCGGCAGGATGGCCCCCGAAGGCATAGGCCGCGAGATACCGCACGACCCAGCCCGCGACGACGGGATAGTAGGCGAGGATCGCGCACCCCGAGGCGACGCCCAGCCAACCGATCCAACGCCAGCGCGCCGCGCCGGAGAGGACCGCATAGGCGCCGACCGCATCGGTCCGCGCCGCCTGGCCGACGGCGAGTTCCGCAATCAGCATGGGCAGCCCGATCAGAGCCACCGCGGCCAGGTAGACGAAGATGAAGGCTCCGCCGCCGTTCTCGCCGGCCACATACGCGAATCTCCATATGTTGCCCAGACCTATTGCCGCCCCGAGCGCCGCGAGCATGAACCCGATATCTGAGCCCCATTGACTCCGTCCGCGTTCTTCAGCTCGATCCATTCTCGCTTGCCAACTTCCAATACGAACCGCGCACTCCGCCGCGTTCGATCCGCCGTGGAGCACGGCATCATAGCGTGGATATCTTCGTCGACGACCCGGGCCAGACCTCCTGTTCCCGCGTCCGCGTGTCGCAGGCCTATTTCGCCCGACGCCATGCCATCGGTGGACATGCTCCTGCAGCTTTGGCAGGGTGGATCCCCCGATCCGAGATCCTTCCGTGACCCATCCCCTGATCCCGCTTGCCGACATCCAGGCCGCCCAGTGCCGCATCCGCGGCCGCGTGCGCCGCACGCCAATGATGGTCGCAACGGCGCTGAAAGCCGGGCTGCCCGGCGGCGCCGACGTCGTGTTGAAGCTGGAATGCCTGCAGGCCACGGGCTCGTTCAAGGCGCGCGGTGCGTCGAACAAACTCGGTACGCTTGACGCCAGGCAGATCTCGCGCGGCATCGTTACCGCGTCGGGCGGCAATCACGGCATCGCAGTGGCCTACGCCGGCTGGATGGCCAAGGTCGCGGCCACGATCTTCGTGCCCGAGGGTGTCTCGCCGTTGAAGGCGCAGAAGATCGAGGACTACGGCGCCAAGCTGGTGGTGGGCGGCCAGCACTTCGCCGAGGCAAACGCCGCCGCCCTCGACCTCGCCAAGCGTGAAGGTCTGGCCTATTTCCACCCCTACGAGGATCCGGCCGTGATCGCGGGCCAGGGCACCTTGTCACTGGAAATCCTGGCCGACGACCCGGCGGTCGACACAATCCTGGTCGCCATCGGCGGCGGCGGCCTGATCGCCGGCATGGCCAGCGCCGCCAAGGCGCTGAAGCCGAGCGTGCGCATCGTCGGCGTCGAACCGGTCGGCGCACCCACGCTCCACGACAGCCTCAAGGCGGGTCAAGTCGTTACCCTGCCCACGATCACCACGTCCGTGCTCACGATGGCCGCCTCGCGCACCGGTAAAATCAACTTCGACATCGCGCGACAGGCGGTGGAGCGCATCGTGCTGGTGACGGACGACGACATGCGGGCGGCCGCGCGCTACTTGTGGATGGAGCTCGGCATCGCGGCCGACCTCAGCGGCGCCGCGTCGCTGGCGGCGATCCTGGCGGAGAAATACGTGCCACAGCCGGGCGAGCGGGTTTGCGCACTCGTCTGCGGCGCCGGCGCGGATGGGATTCTATAGGCGGCCTTCGTGCCTCCCCCCGCCCCTGCCTCGCCGCGACTGTCGACCCTCGCGCCCTATCGCATCAGGAGCTTCCGCTTCCAGTGGCCCGCCGACCTGGCGACGTCCTGGGCCTTCGAGATGGAAATCCTGATTCTCGGCTGGTATGTGCTGGCCGAGACCCAGTCGGTCCTGCTGCTCACGCTGTTCGGATCGCTGCAATATTTCGGCACCTTGATCGCGCCGGTGTTCGGCATGGCCGGCGACCGGGTGGGTCATCGCACCCTGCTCTGCGCCATGCGGGGCTACTACGCGCTGCTGGCGGCTACGCTGATGGTGCTGGCCCTGACGGGCGCACTGGGACCGGTGCCGGTGTTCGTGATCGCGACACTGAACGGTCTGGTGCGGCATTCCGACCTGGTGATGCGCAATGCGCTGATCGGGGAGACCATGCCGCAGGAATTGCTGATGGGCGCGATGAGCCTGTCGCGTACGACCTCGGATTCGGCTCGCATCGCGGGGGCTTTGACGGGCGCTGGCGTTTTCGCCGCCTTCGGATTTGGCACCGCCTATGCCGCCATCTTCGGGCTGTATGCGCTGAGCCTGGCACTGACCCTGGGTGTGTCGGGACGGCCGTCGAGCGCTCACAAGCCCGATGACGGCACGGCAGCGAAACCATCGCCCTGGCGCGATGTCATGGTCGCAGCAAGCTATGTGTGGAGCACGCCGGCCCTGCTGGCGGCGATGAGCATCGCCTTCCTGGTCAATCTCTGCGCCTTTCCATTGAGCAGCGGATTGCTGCCTTACGTCGCGGCCGAAATATTCAAGACCGACCAGGCGGGCCTGAGTTACCTGGTCGCAGGATTCTCGGTCGGCGCGCTTATCGGGTCGGTTGCGCTCAGCCATTACGGCCACGCGCTGCGCCCCGCGCCGATGATGGTCGGGTTCTGCGCCGGCTGGTATGTGGCACTCCTGGTCTTTGCCCATACCGGCAGCCTCGCAGCGGGTGTGACGATGCTGGCGATTGCAGGCCTCCTGCAGAGCCTCTGCCTTATTCCGCTGGCGGTTCTGATGCTGCGCAGCGCCGACCCGCAGATGCGCGGCCGCGTGATGGGCATGCGGATTCTCGCTGTCTACGGCCTGCCGATAGGCCTATTGGCCGCGGGGCCGTCGATCGAGTTCCTCGGCTTCGCCGCAACCGGCACGCTCTACGCCCTATTCGGCCTCGCCGTCACCGCCGCAGTCGGCTTCTACTGGCGCGGGCATTTGTGGGAGCGCCGCGCGTGATGGCCTCGAATTCCTATCCAATCAGATAGATCGGGCTCGACCATACCAGGTGGCCGTCCTCCTGGGTCAGGCAGACATAGAGCGCATTGTCGATGCCCTGATTGAGGCGGATGCGGCGCTCCAGCTTGACATGGCGGTGCCGGTTCTCGTCGGGCAGTCGAAAGACGCGGATCTGGCGTTTGATGCCACCATTGGCGAACACCTGGTCGTCCAGCCCTATCGAGCTGACCGGAATTTCCGTCTTGACCAGCGGCGTTTCGATCCTGAGCGTGCCGGCGGTCGGATGCTCCAGCCAGGCGTCGAACCCGCCGAATCCGCCGGTGGTCAGCGCCTGCCAGGACAGATGCGTCGCGTCGTGCCGCTTCACTTCCTTGTCCAGGTTGTAGAAGTTGATCGGCTTGATCGCCGCGAAGCCGTTGCCGGCGAGGCGCGCCTCGCCGTCCCAGATCGTCTGGCGGCCGCGGCCGCGATACTCCGAGCCTTCCCAGATCACGCGGATGCGCCGGCCCAGCGCGGCGTGGTCGTATAGCCGGACGGTCTCCAGCGTTTCCAGCCGGTTGCGGATCTCCAGCCGCTCGATCGGCGCCGGGGCCAGCGCCTCGACCATCAAGGTCGCCAGGCTGCCGTCGACGCGCACGATGTCGCCCATCATTGCCGTTGTTGCGGCATAGCGCCGCGTGGGGCCGAGCTGCGGGTCGTCATCGAAGCGTTCGGCCGGCCCCTCGAAGCGCGCGCGCACGTCCAGGTACGTACGGCAGCCGGTGCTAGCGTAGTGGTGCCGACGGCGGAGCGCGTCGGCGATTCCCGCGCGCGTCAGATCCTTCGCCAGCATGCAGCTCAGTCCGCCATAGGCACCGAACAGCGACGCGCCGGGATAGGACGCGCCCGGCCTGCCCTTGTGCCCGTCGCTGTTGGCCAGGATGCCGACGCGGTAGCCCTGCTCGAAAGCGTCATGCAGCAGCCATTCGAACGTGCCCCAGTCGGAATGGATCTCGATCGAGCGTTCCAGGCGGATGTCGTGCGCCATCTTGATGTCGGCGTAGCGGCCGCCGATATGCGCGAATACGATGCAGTCCTCGTCCTTCAGCGCCTTGAACAGGTCCTCCGCCGTATTGGCGTCGAGATGGACGTCGCTGAGATCGTCCACAAGCGCATGCGAGGAGCGGTGGATCGGCCGCCCCTCGCGCAGATAGAGAACGTTGCGATCGCCGCCCAGGCCGGTGTTGCCCGACCACTCAAAGCCGGGAAAGACGACGAACCGGCCGTCGCGATTGTAGGCAGCGGACAGTTCGTTGAGCTTGTTCCAGAACGGGGTGGTGATCTGGAAGTCATTGCCCTGGTGGCTCATGACGTCGAGGAACCCGATGTCGCGCGCGAACTGGAAATACTCCTCGGCCGAGTTGGTCCCGATGGTTTCCTCGGACTGGCCGTGCAGATCGCCCCAGTAGGGCAGCAGCTCGGCGCGCTCGACGATCCGCAGAGGATTGGATTGCGCCAACAGGTTGCCCGCCTCATCCCTGACCGCAATCACCAGGTCGCCGGGCACGTTCACGACCAGCCCGTCGATCGCCGCCGATTTCTGACCCGATGGAAAGTGTGCGGCCTCGGGCAGGCCGTCGACGGTGATGTTTGACTCCAGGCGGACCACCTGGTCGACGCGGTCGCTGGGATTGCCCCATTTGTCCTCGGCCTTGAGGCCCAGGCGGAACGGCTCGCCCACGCGACGCATGGTCGGCAGCACTGCCACCCATTTGACCGGCGGGCCGGGGACGATCGGGATGAAGGGCTGCACCGGCAGTTCGCAGAAATTGTAGGCCGCGAAAGGATCGACCAGCACGCGGAATTCGAAGGTCGGCTCGGCCATGGTCTGCATGCGGATGCCGGGCGAGCCGTGCCGTCGGTCGCCGAACCGCACGGTGATGGTGTCGCCCTCGCGCATGAAGCCGCGCATCACGCGGATGAAGACGTTCTTGTCCCAGGGTCGGATATTGCGCTTGTTGTCGTAGGAAACCTCCAGCACCGCGCCGTTCGAGGCCTCGACGGTGGTGTAGCCCGGCGCCTTGGGATCGCTGAATTGCGGCCTTCCCATGTCGCTGGCGAACCGGAAGACGATCTTGATGGCGCCCGTATCGTCGATGCCAAAGAAGCCGGCCGTATAGGTAACGGTCAGCGACGCGAAGCTGCCGGCCTCGACCGGCTCCTGCGGCTCGATCGTGGCCTTGCCCATACGCTCGGCCATGTAGGTGGTATGCGGCATGGTTCCCCTCCGGCCCGTCGTTAAAACACCAAGGCCAGGCCCGAGGCAAGCAGCAACAATAGAACGATCCGCCTGAACGTGGCCGCGTTGATCCGGCGATAGACTCGCAAACCCAGCCATACGCCCAGCGGCAGCATCGGCAGGCAGATCGCCGCATAGTAGAGATGCCGGAAATCCAATACGCCGGCCGCGAAATGCCCGGCCAGGCTCGCCAGCAGAATCGGCAGGTTGAAGGGCTGGTAGACCGCCCGCGCCTCGTCCGGGCGCCAGCCGCGCAGCATGCTCCAGGCGGTCGGAACCGCGCCCGACAGGCCCACCGACCCGCTCATTGCGCCGCCCACGAAGCCGATCGCCGCGTCGGCCGCCGGGCCGGCGCGGCGCAACGCCAGTCGGGGCGTCGCCAGCATGAACAGCGCGTAGCCGGTCATGAACACGCCGATGGACCGCCGCAGCACGACGGGATCGAGCTGGGTCAGCAGCCAGATCCCCACCGGAATTCCGACGAGCCCGCCGAAGATCATCGGCAGAACCCGCGACACGCGGACGGTGGGCCACACTGCGGCCAGCGACATCGCGGTCGTGAATCCGCCGCAGATCAGCACGAGCGGGCCCGTGACGACCGGCGGCAGCACATGCAGCCAAACGCCCAGAACGATCAGTCCGAAAGCGAACCCCGAGAGCCCCGACGCAAACGCGCCCACCAGCGCTGCCCCCGCGACCAGCAGGTCGGTCGGGGCGATCATCCGAAGAGGGACATCGCGAACGCGAGACCGGTTGCCAAGGCGAAACCGGCGCCCAGCGCCATGAATGTCCGCTGCGCATCCTGCCAGGGCAGGAATTCGATCGCGAGCAGCCGCAGGCCGCCCGCAAAATGGGACGCGAGCAGGACGACCAGCAGCCACTCGGCCGCCTTGACCAGCGGCCGATCCGCCCAGTGCAGGAAGCCGTCAAGCGCCGCCTCGCCCTGGAGCGCCTGGCCCAGCGCCCAGAAATGCGCGGGCAGAAACAGGGCAAGCGCCAGGCCGGAGACGCGATGCACGACGAAGGCCCAGAAGCCGGCGTGGCCGCGCGCCGGCCACCGGCTGGCGCGCATGGCTGCGGCTTTCATGTGACGACCAGCCCAGCCACGGCGCGCCAGCCGAACAGCGCTAGCGCGGCGCCAAGGATCAGTGTGGCGATTTCGAGCCCGCCGCCGCGCCAGCCCAGCACCTCGCGAGCCAAAGCGCGCAGGCCGATCGGCGCATGCACCGCAACGGCCAGCACGAACACCGCATAGAACAGGCTCCAGACGACGCTGCCGCGCGTACGCGCCAGGATTTCCGCCGCGCTCAAGCCGCCGCGCACCGCCAGCACGATGGTCGCCAGATGCACGAGCACGCACAGGCTCAGCACGGCGGCGCTCAAGCGTTGCGCCAGCCATAGCAGGGTTTCGTACCTGGCCGCCGTCACAACGCGCCCTTCAACGCGGCAATCGCCGCCAGGCGCTTCAATCCGGCGATGCCGGCGGTGGGATTGAGGTGCTTCGGGCAGTGCGCGCGGCAGGACTGGTGGCTGTGGCAGGCATGGCAGCCGGCGTCGCCCGCCACCGCCGCGATCCTTTCCGCGCGTGCACCGTCGCGCACATCGTTGACCAGCGTCCAGGCGCGGTTGAGCGCGGCGGGGCCGAGATACGCCGGGTTCCAGGTCACGACGTCGCAGGCCGCATGGCAGACACCGCAACCGATACATTCGATGCCGGCGTCCGCGGCCAGGCGTTCGGGACTTTCCGGCGGCACCACGGCGAAATCGGCCGGAATTTCCGCACTAGGCCGGAAACGCCCCTCGGCGCGCCGCCACTTTTCGAAGAAGGGCGCCATGTCGCAGGCCAGGTCCTTGACCACCGGAAGGTTCGCCAGGGGCGCGATGCGGAGCCTTCCCGCCTGTGCCGCCGCCCCCACAAGCGTGCGGCAGGTCCAGCGCGGCTTGCCGTTCACCGTCATGGCGCAGGTCCCGCACATGCCGACCCGGCAGGCGAAGCGATAGGACAGGCCCGGGTCGACATGGCGTTGGATCCACGTGACGACGTCCAGCACGGTCTGGCTCGCACGCGCCGGCGCGCGATAGTCGCGGAAGGCGCCGCCACTTGCATCGCCGCGCCAGATCGAAACGTCGACCGCCGACTCCGTCATGGCCGGGCGCCGATCGGGCCGGCGTAGTGCTCGACCGTAGGGAACGGATCGTAGAAACGATGCAGGCAACTGCGCCATTCCTGGTAGCGCTCGGACTGGCGGAAGCCGATGGTATGATCCTCCAGCTTTTCCCACCACACCAGCAGCAGGTAGCGCCCGGGCGCTTCGATGCAGGGCCGCACCTCGATCCCCTTGAAGCCCGGCGTCGCCGCGATCAACGGCCGCGCCTCCACCATCGCGCGCTCGAAAGCCGCACCTTGCCCCGCCTTCACGTTCAAAACGGCAGCTTCGAGGATCATGATATTCTACCCTTTGAAAACCTGCTCGCGGTGATATTGCAGAAACTGCCGATGGGGCCGAAGCATTTCCGAGTCAGGAAGGATCAGCTTACCGGACCGGTTGAATAGCTGTTGCATCCTATCGGGGATTCCCTGCCGGGCTCGGAGTATCGTGTAGTCATCGCCGATCGATACTAGGCCTCGATCAAACATCCAGTGAACGGTCCCGCTTAAAGCAATACCGTTCCGAACTGAGTCTGGCCCAGAATCCTGCACGGGCCTTATGTGAGCAGCTTCTGCTTCTGCGCGACCGCCGCCATTGATCATCTTTAGTCCCGTCATGGCACAAGTGGCTCGATATGCAGTCCTAACGGCCAGTTTGAAGGCAGTATCTCTGAAGGGACGTCTTACAATTTGTTCGACAATAGGGCGATGGAATGTAATCGGCTCTTCCTGTGCGGCGTTGCGGGTCGTGGCAGCGGCAGTATCCCCGCCACCAAAGATTGCGGCAAAACCTGATCGGACAATGAGTTCGAACTCATCCTCTGAAATTCTTCGTACCGCTCGTTGTACTGCGCCTCGATTGAGGTGGCCGTCGTCACCTTGCAGAGCGTTCTCGTAGTAGCCAGCCTGATGCTGCACTGGTACCGGACTATCAAAGTCTAGATAGTCTTTCACAAAGGCGTAGTAGAGGCCCGCCTGTTTCGGGTCTGGCTGGACGTCGACAATCCGAGCAATTGCGTAGTACGCGCGTCGGCCACCAGAACGTCCCGACTCGTAGTAGATCGCCCAGTCGCCATGCGCCTCGTGTATTGCGCGCAGGTACGTAGATGGAAAATGGTATCTCTTTTCGGGGAGGTCGTCGTAGATCGACTTTGGATTCGATGTGAGAACGACTTTGGCCATGGTGGCTGTGCAGCTCCTGATCTGTCCTCTTAAGCTTCCTGGCTGACGAACATTTTGACGGTATCCCAAGGCCTGCG
>CAYMTM010000089.1:11547-17475 GCA_964393375.1 uncultured Rhodospirillaceae bacterium | reverse complement strand
CCCCATTCCGGCGACGGCGGCTGCGCGCCCAGGCCGAGGAAGCCGAGGCCCGCCGCGGTCAGGATGATGCCCGCCATGTCGAGGGTTACGCGCACGATCACCGATGAGGTACAAAGCGGCACGACATGGCCGAAGACGATGCGAAGCGGCCCCGCCCCGGTCATGCGCGCGGCGGCGATGAAATCGGCGTTGCGGATCGTCAGCGTCTCGGCCCGCGCGATGCGCGCATAGGGCGGCCAGGCGGTGAGCGCGATGGCGATCACCGCGTTCTCGATCCCCGGCCCCAGCGCCGAAACGAAGGCGAGCGCCAGGATCAGGCGGGGAAAGGCGAGAAAGATGTCGGTGACCCGCATCAAAACCGCGTCGAACCAGCCGCCGAAATAGCCGGCCACGGTGCCCACGACCAGGCCGACCGGCGCGACGATCACCACCACCAGCCCGACGATCGTCAGCGTGATGCGCGCGCCCCAGACGATCCGGGCGTAGATGTCGCGGCCCAGCTCGTCGGTGCCGAACCAGTGCTCGGCATCGGGCTCGCGCAGGCGCTGCGCCAGGTCCTGTGCGACCGGCGACTGGTCGGCGATGAGCGGGGCGAAGGCCGCGATCAGCAGCAGCGCCGCAATGATCCCGAGCCCCACCATCGCCAGCGGATTGCGCCGGAAGGCGAGCCAGCCGAGATAGGCCTGGCCCAGCTTGGCCTGGGTGCGCGAGCGGGGCTCGCGCGCCAGCAGCCAGGCGCGCCAGCCGACCGGCGTGCCGGCCGCGGCGGTCATCTCGCCCTCGGGTCGACGAGGCGATACAGGATGTCCGTCAGCATGTTGATGCCGATGAAAATGATGCCGACCATGATCGTGCCGCCGAGCACCGCGTTCATGTCGGCGCTGAGCAGCGAATTGGTGATGTACTGGCCGAGGCCCGGCCAGGCGAAGACCGTCTCGGTCAAGACCGATCCCTCGAGCAGGTTGGCGTAGGACAGGGCGATGACCGTCAGCAGCGGCACCATCACATTGCCGAGCGCGTGGCGCCAGACCACGCGGCGCTCGGTCAAGCCCTTCACCCGCGCGGTGACGATGTATTCCTGGCGCAGTTGCTCGATCATAAAGCTGCGCGTCATGCGGCTGATATAGGCGAGCGAGAAGTAGCCGAGCACCGATGCCGGCAGGATCACATGGCTGAAGGCGTCGCGGAACACCTCCCATTCGCCTTGCAGTGCACTGTCCAGCAAGATGACGCCGGTCACCGGGGTGACAAGATCCTCGAAGGCGACGCCCAGCCGCCCGGGCCCCGCCACGATGCCGAGCTTGGCATAGAACAGCAGCAGGCCCATCAGCCCGAGCCAGAACACCGGGATCGAGTAGCCCATCAGCCCCAGCACGCGCACAACCTGGTCCTGCCAGCGTCCCTGGTGCACGGCCGCGATCACGCCGGCCGGAATGCCCAGCGCCACGCCCATCAAGGTGGCCACCGTCGCGAGTTCCAAGGTCGCGGGGAACACGCGCCGGATGTCGTCGATCACGAGGTTCGACGTCAGCACCGAGCTGCCGAAATCGCCCTGCACGACCTTCGCGATGTAAAGCCAGAACTGCAGCCACAACGGCTTGTCGAGGCCCAGTTCAAGCCGCACGCGCTCGTAGACCTCCGCCGGCGCGCGGTCGCCCACAGCAGCCAGCACGGGGTCGATCGGCACCACGCGCCCGATCAGGAAGGTGACCAACAACAGGCCCAGAAAGGTCAGCGCCACCGTCAGCACGACGCGGGCGACGGACTTGGAGAGGTTCAGCCAGGGCATCGGCAAGGATTCGGCTTGTTCTCCCTGCCGTCATGCCCGGGCTTGACCCGGGCATGACGGGTGCGGAAGGACGCGCGCCTCCATCGGGTTTTCAGGAGGCGCGCCGTTGCCATCGAAGCACAGAAGCTGGATCCGGCCGCTATTTCTTCGCGATGTTGTAGTAGAAGTTGTTGTCGAAGCTCGGCCCCAGGATGAAGCCGTCCACGTTCTTGTTGTGGGCGACCACCTCGATTTCCTGGAACATGATCACGAAGGGCGACACCTTCTGGTGCTCGCGCTGGATCTCCTGGTAGCCCGCCTCGCGCTTCTTGGCGTCCTGCTCCAGCACCAGGGCCGCCGTCTTCTTCGTCATCTCCGGGATGTTCCAGGAATTGCGCCACGCCAGGGTCTTCGACTTCGCATTGTCCGTATTGTCCTCGTTCATCGCGAAGGTCTCGGCGTTGGTGTGCGGATCCTGGTAGTCCGGCCCCCACTGGCCGATATAGATGTCGTGGTTGCGGGCGCGATACTTCGTCAGGGTCTGCTTGCCGTCGCCCGGGATGATCTCCAGCTTCACCCCCGCCTTGGCCCATTGTGCCTGGATCGCCTGGGCGATGTCGATGATCGGCGCGTTGTTGCGCGTATCCATCGTCACGGAGAAGCCGTCGGCGAGCCCCGCCTTGGCCAAGAGCGCCTTGCCCTTGGCAAGATCGTACTTGTAGGGCCGCTCGCTGATCGCGCCCAGGAAGCCCTGCGGCAGGAACGACTGGTGCGGCACGAAGCGGCCCCGCACGATGTTGGCCTCGATCGCGTCGTAGTCCGTCAGCCACTTCAACGCCTCGCGCACCTCGGGCTTGGCCAGCTTCTCGTTCTTCTGGTTGAGGCCGAGGTAGAGGATCGCGCCCTTGCGGCCCTGCTCGATCTGGATGTTGGCGTTCTTCCTGACCGCCTCGATCTGGTCCTTGTTCAGGTTGCGGGCGTAGTCCACGTCGCCCTTCTCCAGCAGCAGGCGCTGCGAGGCGGGCTCGGCGACGTGGCGCACGACGATCCGCTTGCTGGCCGGCTTGCCGCGGAACCAGGCGTCGTTGGCCTGCATGGTGTAGCTCTCGTTGGCCTTCCACGACACCAGCTTGTAGGGGCCCGATCCCGCCGAGTTGGCCTTCAGCCAGGCATTGCCGTAGTCGCCGTCCTTCTCGTTCTGCTTCACCAGCTTCGAATCGACCACCGAGGCGACCGTGGCGGTCAGGCAGTAGTAGAAGAAGGTGGGCGCGAACGGCTTCTCGACGACGATCGTCAGGGTATGCGCATCGGTCGCCTTGATGCGGTCCTTCATATTGTCCTTGGTGAAGCCGAACTGCGTCAGGATGAAGCCCGGCGACTTGTTGATCGCGACAGCACGCTGCAGCGAATAGGCCGCGTCCTCGGCGGTCAGCGGGTTGCCGGAGTGGAACTTGATGCCGGATTTCAGCTTGAAGGTGTAGGTCTTGCCGTCGGGCGCGACGCTCCAGCTCTCGGCCAGGCTGCCATAGAGCTTGCTGACGTCGGTCAGGTCGAAGCGGATCAGGCGGTCGTACATGTTGGTGACCGCCTCGCTTCCCGAGAACTCGAACGATTCACCCGGGTCCATCGAGATGATGTCGTCGATCTGTTTGGCCATGACGACCGTGTCCTTGGGCGTCTGCGCCGCCAAGGGGCCGGCGAATCCAAGCGCCGCCACGGCCACGCCGGCGAACAGCGCCGCGCGACGGCCGATCGAAATGCTGTCGAACATCCAGAATCTCCCCAGGTTAGGTGCCTTCGCGGGCGCAACCCCCGCGCCCCGTTGCCCGGATCATCGGGGCAAGGCGCGGGGGTAGTCAATCGACGGCTGGTGGCGGCGCCCGCCTACTCGCCGATATGGATCCAGGTGGCTTTCAGCTCGGTGTATTTTTCCAATGCGTGCAACGACTTATCCCGCCCGAAGCCGGACTGCTTGAATCCGCCGAAGGGCGAGGTGATGTCGCCATGGTCGAAGCAGTTGACCCAGACCACTCCGGCGCGGAGCGCGCGGGCGGCCTTGTGCGCCTTGGTGATGTCCCTGGTCCACACCGCCGCAGCCAGGCCATAGATCGTGTCGTTGCCGATCCTGATCGCCTCCTCCAGGCTCTTGACCGCGATCGTGGACAGCACCGGGCCGAAGATCTCCTCCTGGGCGATCTTCATCTTGTTGTCGACCTCGTCGAACAGGGTCGGCTCGATATAGTAGCCGCCGCCGTTCTGGATGCGCTTGCCGCCCATGCGCAGCTTGGCGCCCTCCTTTTTCCCCGACTCGATGTAGCCAAGCACGCGGTTCATCTGCGTCTCGTCGACCATCGCGCCCATCTGGGTCTTGGGGTCGAGCGGGTCGCCCACGCGGATCGCCTTGCCGACCGCCATCACCTTCTCGACCAGCGCGTCCTTGATCTTGTCCTCGCAGATCAGCCGCGAGCCGGCGTTGCACACCTCGCCCTGGTTAAAGAAGATGCCCCAGGCAGCGGCAGTGGCGGCGCTGTCGAGGTCCGGCGCATCGGCGAACACGATGTTCGGCGTCTTGCCGCCGCACTCCAGCGACACACGCTTCATGTTCGACTCGCCGGCATACTTCAGGAAGAACTTGCCGACCTCGGTCGAGCCGGTGAAGGTGACCGCATCGACGTCCATGTGCCGGCCCAAAGCCGCGCCGGCCGTCTCGCCGAAGCCGGGCAGCACGTTCAGCACGCCCTCGGGGATGCCCGCCTCCATCGCCAATTCGGCGACGCGGATCGCCGTCAGCGGCGACTGCTCGGCCGGCTTCACGATGATCGAATTGCCGGCGGCCAGCACCGGGCCGATCTTCCACGAGCCCATCAGCAGCGGAAAGTTCCAGGGCACCACGGCCGCCACCACGCCCAGCGGCTCGCGCCGGATCAGCGAGATGGCGGTGGGCGCGGTCGGCGCGATCTCGTCGTAGACCTTGTCGATCGCCTCGCCGTACCAGCGGATGCAGCCCGCCGACAGCGGGATGTCGATCGACGAGGAGTCGCGGATCGGCTTGCCGTTGTCGAGCGTCTCGAGCAGCGCCAGCTCGGCGTTGTGCTTGTCGATCAGCTCGGCGAATTTCAGCAGCTTCTTCTTGCGCTCGGCCGGCGCGGCGCGCGACCACGAACCCTTGTCGAAGGCGGCGCGCGCCGCCTTCACCGCCCGGTCGACGTCCTCCTTGTCGCAGGCGGCAACCTTGGTCAGCACCTTGCCGGTGGCGGGATTGATGCACTCGAAGGTCTGGCCCGAGGCGGCGTCGACGTAATTGCCGCCGATGAACGCCTGGTTCCTGAAGACGGCCTTGCCTGCCATGTCCCGCCAATCGATAGCGCTCGCCCTCGAAGACATGCTCCGCTCTCCATCCTGTGGTTTTCGGGTTGGGTAAAGCCTAAGCCCGTTCAGGCCACGCTGTCACGCCACTCCCAGTAGCGCAGCAGGTAGGGCGTCAGGCGCGAAACCAGGCCGCGCAGCGGAACGGCGGGGAAGTCCAGCCGGTCGAACGGCGTTGCCGTGTCGTTGCGGCCGAGGATGCGGCCGGCCAGCTTGCCGCCCATGTAGGTGCCCATCGGGATTCCGGCGAAGCAGTAACCCATCGCGTAATGGACGCCGTCGTGCTGGCCGATATGGGGATAGATGTCCCAGGTGCCGGCGCAGCGCCCGGTCCAGGCATGCGACAGGCGCACGCCCTCAAGATCGGGCAGCAGCTTGACCAGCGCGCGGTAGAGTCCCGGCGCCACATCCAGCGGCTCGGTGGTGGGCCGGCCGGTATGGCCGCCGAAGAGGATGCGCGTGCGGTCGGGCGAAGGCCGGACGAAGAGCCCGTTGCGCCCGTCGTCGATCACCGTGCGCATGGTCGGCAGCAGCCGGCGCATCAACTCGGGCGCCAGCGGTTCGGTCGCAACCATGAAGGCGTTGAACGGCAGCAGGCGCTGCTGCTGCCAGGGCGTGGCCGGGCCGGTGTAGCCGTTGGTCGCCACGATCGCGTCGCGCGCCAGAAGCTTGCCGCGGTCGGTCCGGATCGCAATGTCGGCGCCTTCGCGTGCAAGCCCGTCCACCCGCGTGCCGCCGTGCAACGCCGCGCCCGCCGCCCGCGCGCGGTCGAGCAGGCCCTGGTGGTAGAGGCC
>CAYMTM010000089.1:0-11537 GCA_964393375.1 uncultured Rhodospirillaceae bacterium | reverse complement strand
AGCGCGCACAGGTCGGGGATCACCGCGCCGCCATGCCAGAAATCGGTCGCGATCTGCGTGTGCTGGCGGGCGCGCGGGATCATTTCGAACTCCCAGCCGAGATGCTTGCGGCGCAGTTCCAGCTCCTGCGCCATGCGCTCGTAGTATTTCGGCGTCGGCGCGGCGGTGTAGCGCCCGCACCGCACAAAGCCGCAGTCGATCTCCTCCTCGCGGATCAGGCGGAGGACGGTCTCGAACGCCTCCATCAGCCCGCCATAGAGCGCGACCGCCTTGCCCAAGCCCTTGGTTCGCGCGATTTCGCCGAAGCCGTGCTTCAGCAGGCGGCCGATGTAGCCGGCGTTGCGCGTCGAGGCGCCGACGCCGAGATCGCCCTGATCCAGCACCACGACCTTGCGCCCGCCGCGCGCCAGGTACATCGCGGCGACCAAGCCGGTGATGCCCGAGCCCACGATCGCCACGTCCGCCCGCGCCGGCAAGGGCGGCGGATCGACCTGAACGCGCGGCGCTGCGTCCCACCAATAGGGCAGCGGCTTGAAGCCGGGCGTGACGGGAAAGTTCGGCTGTGTGGTCATAGCCGGAGAGGATACGCGAAGGCGTGCGTTCGCGCAGCTTCGTCAGGCGATATTGCGATCCGATGCCCCCCTTAGCTAGTATAGCTAACCGGAGGATCGACGAGATGGGCGCCCGAAAGAAGATCGTCAATATGCACGAAGCGAAGACAACGCTGTCGCGGCTGGTCGCGGATGCCGTGGCCGGGGACGAAGTCATTCTCGCCAAGGCGGGCAAGCCGCTGGTCAAGCTGGTTCCCGTCGAAGCAAAGATGAAGCCGCGGAGGCTCGGAATCTGGAAAGGCAAGGTCAAGCTCGCCGACGATTTCGACGCGCCATTGCCGCAGGATATTCTCAACCTCTTCTACAACAGTCCGGTCTTCCCGCCCGAACCCAAGAAATGAACCTGCTGCTGGATACGCACGCGCTTCTTTGGGCAACGGCGAACATGCCCGAACTGTCGGCTCGCGCACGCCAAGCCATCACGCAGCCCGAGAACACCGTCGTAGCCAGCGTTGTTTCCGCATGGGAGATTGCAATCAAGGTATCGCTGGGAAAACTGACCTCCCCGGCCAACCTCGCCGCGGCCGTAGCTTCATGCGGGTTCGAACCACGAACGATCACCTTCGAGGACGCCGAGATGATTCGGACCCTGCCGCATCATCACGGCGACCCATTCGACCGATTGCTGGTCGCCCAGGCATTGCGGGAGGGCATGACGCTGGTAACGCGCGACTCGATCTTCCACCGCTACGGCGTGGCCACTCTCTGGTAGCAGGGCTATCGCCCCAGGCACACCGCTGCCGTCGCGTCGAGGATCGCCTCGGCGTCGAGGCCGTAATAGCGGTAGAGGTCCGGCACGTCGCCGGACTGGCCGAAGCGGTCGATGCCGAGGGCCTGGATGCGATGGCCGCGCACCGCGCCCAGCCAGGCGAGCGTGGCCGGATCGCCGTCGATCACCGTCACCAGGCCGGCGTCGGGTGCAAGCGCACCGAGCAGGCGCTCCACCGGCGCGACGCTGGCCTTGCCTTCGCGGCGTTCGGCCTGGGCTCCGCGCCAGGCGACGTGCAGGCGCTCGGCCGAAGTGACGGCCAGCAGGCCCGCCCCCGGCACGTCTTCGGCCGCCTGGCGATGCGCCTCGATCGCCTCGGGGGCCACAGCGCCCTGGTAGACGATCGCCAGCTCGGCGCCCGGCGCCGGCGGTACCAGCCAGTAGCCGCCGTCGACGATGGCCGCGCGATCCGCGGCATTCAAGCTGCGTTGCGGCTGGTCGACCGGCCGGGTCGACAGGCGCAGATAGACCGCGCCGCCGTCCTCGCGCTGCATCCAGTCGAAGCCGTGGCGCATCAGCACCGCAAGCTCGTCGACGAAGGCGGGCTCGAACGAAGCCATGCCGGACTGGCCCATGCCGACGAGCGTGG
Source organism: uncultured Rhodospirillaceae bacterium (assembly GCA_964393375.1). Taxonomy (GTDB): domain Bacteria; phylum Pseudomonadota; class Alphaproteobacteria; order JAEULC01; family JAEULC01; genus JAEULC01. The sequence goes on along the minus strand of CAYMTM010000089.1, from coordinate 9,568 downwards.
TGACGCGCGACTGGTGCGCCCCGCCTTCCGGCGCCAGCGTGATGCCCGAGGGGGTGGCCACCACCATGAACCGCGCGTCCTGGTAGCAGGCATAGTTCAGCGCATCGAGCCCGCGCGCGATGAACGGGTCGTAGAGCGTACCGATCGGCAAGAGGCGTTCGCCGAAGATCGGCCCGCTGAGGCCGAGCGCCGCCAGCGCCAGAAACAGGTTGTTCTCGGCGATGCCCAGCTCGATATGCTGGCCCTTGGGCGACATGATCCAGCGCTGGGCCGAGACCACGTTCTCGTCCTTGAACGCGTCGCCGCGTTCCGCCAGGTCGAAGATGCCGCGCCGGTTGACCCAGCCCCCCAGGTTGGTCGAGACGGTCACGTCCGGCGAGGTGGTGACGATGCGCCGGGCCAGCTCGCTCTCCGTGCCGGCGATGTCGAACAGGATGCGGCCGAAGCCTTCCTGGGTCGAGATGCGCTCGGCCTTGGGCGCGGGCAGCTCGGCGGGCAGCGGCACGGCGGCGGCGCGATGGCGGCGCGGCGGCAGGTTCCCGCCGCCCGCGGCATTGGCGAAGGGATTGTCGGCCAGCAGGCGCTGGAGCGTCGGGAGATCGACATCGAGGCCCGCGAATCTGTCCCACTCCTCGCCGTCCGGAATTTTCATCGCCTGCTTGAACACCGCCATCTGATTGGGGTTCATCAGCCCGGCGTGGTTGTCCTTGTGCCCGGCAAAGGGCAGACCCTTGCCCTTGATCGTGTAGGCGATGACGCAGGCCGGCCGGTCGTCGTCGATGCCGTGCAGGCCTTCGAGCACGCTCGCCATGTCGTGCCCCGCCAGGTTGGTCATCAGCCGGTGCAACGCGTCGTCGTCGTGGGTGTCGAGCAGTTCCTTGACGCCCTGCGTATCGCCCAGGTCGCGCTTCAGCCGCTCCCGCCAGCCCTTGCCGCCCTTGAAGGTCAGCGCCGAATACTGGCTGTTCGGGCAGTCGTCGATCCATCGCCTGAGCGCCTCGCCGCCGGGCCGGCGGAAGGCGGCTTCCAGGAGCTTGCCGTATTTCAGCGTCACCACGCGCCAGCCCATGGTGTGAAACAGGCCGTCGATGCGGCCGAACAGCCGGTCGCTGATCACGTTGTCGAGGCTCTGGCGGTTGTAGTCGATGATCCACCAGACATTGCGGATGTCGTGCTTCCAGCCTTCGAGCATCGCCTCGTAGATGTTGCCTTCGTCGAGCTCGGCGTCGCCCGCCAGCGCCACCATGCGCCCGGCCGGCGCCGCGCCCTGCCCCATGCCCTTCAGGCGCAGATAGTCCTGCACCAGGGCGGCGAAGCCGGTCATCGCCACGCCCAGGCCGACCGAGCCGGTCGAGAAGTCGACGTCGTCCGCATCCTTGGTGCGCGAGGGATAGGACTGCGCGCCGCCCAGCGCGCGGAAGCGCTCGAGCTTCTCGCGCGACTGATTGCCGAGAAGGTACTGGATGGCATGGAAGATCGGACTGGCATGCGGCTTGACCGCCACGCGGTCCTGCCGGCGCAGCACGTCGAAATAGAGCGCCGTCATCAAGGTGGCGACCGAGGCGCAGGAAGCCTGGTGGCCGCCGACCTTCAGCCCGTCGCGGTTGGGCCGTACGTGGTTGGCGTGATGAATGGTCCAGGCCGACAGCCACAGGACCTTGCGCTCGAGCGCGTTCAGCAGGGCCAGGCGCTCGGGACTAATCGGAGGCTCTGGCGCCTGCCCCCCGCCCTTGGTGCTGTCCGGCATTCACGTATCCTCCCGTCCCACGGTGCCGGCATTGTAAAGCGGCCAGCGGGCCGGGCAACTGCGCTCGCCGCTAGCGCACCACGTACCCGTAGCGCAGATTGCTCGGGTCGCGGCCGTTCTCCTCGTAGCGGGCCTTGGCCAGCGCCACGCCGTCGCGGTCGAGTCCGGCGCGCTTGATGTCGTAGTTGTACATCTTGGCGGAGTTGAGGCCGAAGATCGCCGCCTTGACCGGGCCGTCGGCGGGGCCGAGCGGCGCGAAGCCGTGCTTTCTTTGCATGTCCTCGGGAATCTCCAGGCGGCGCAGGGCCTCGATCTGCCATTGCGGCGCGCCGGTCCACACGGCGTCGGTGCCCCAGACCACATGGTCCGCGCCCATGCCCTTGACCAGCATCCCCATCAGCGCCGCGCACAACCTCGGCTCGATCACCGTGGTCTGGGCGAATATCTGGCCGAGGTCCGCGTAGACGTTGGTGACGCCGTATTTCGCCGGGATCTCCGCCAGGTCGCTGGTCCATTCCACGCGGCCGGTTTCCTCGAACTGCTTGAGTCCGTGCACCGCGTTCGCCCCGGGCGTCCAGCGATAGGCGGAGTGGTAGATCACGAAGTTGATCTGCGGCCAGTCCTTTGCGGCCTTGCCGACGTCGTCGACCTTGGCGTAGGGCGTCAGATACGGGAACTGCTGCTCGACCGAGGGCGGGTATAGACCCTTGTGGACGCAGACGATGTTGTTCCCGGACTTGAGGATTTTCTCATAGAAGGGATAGACGAGCTTCTCGTCGTCCATGCGCCAGGGATGGCGGCTGAGCTGCTTGTTGGTGTTGTCGCCGACGGTGTAGCCCTTCCACGAGTCGGGCTTGAGCATGGCGATGTCGCGATCCACCTGGTCGAGCCAGCCGGGCATGCCGGGCATGAAGATCGCGTGCGACAGCAGCCGGCGCGTGCCGGCCTCCTTGTTCACCTTTTCGCGCGCGGCGAACTTCATGTCGTTGGTCAGGAACCAGTCGCGCGGGTCCTCCGAGCCCGAGCCGCTGATCAGCGCCACCTTGGTGTCGCTGTCCAGGAAGACTTCCTTGAACCAGTTCGGGTATTTCAGGTCCTCCAGGGTCTGCGGCTTGCCCACCAGGTCGGGGTTCCAGCCGGCCTTGCCCACCGCCTCGCGCTGGCGCACGAAGCCCTCCAGGCGCGTGTCGTCGCGCAGGAAATGGGTATGCACGTCCATGATGAACTGGCCCGCCTTCGCCTGGGCAAGTTGCCGGGCCAGGTCGACGCTGGCGGCCTCGGCCCTGCCGACGTCGAATACGGGTCCGTAGACCTCGTTCATGGCGACAAATGCGGTCGCCATGCCGGCCGCGGTCTGGAAGAAGCGCCGGCGCGACAGGCCGTTCTTGCGGCCATATTCGTCGCCGAGCGCGTTCAGCCTTTCCTCTACCTTCTTCTGCTTTTCGGTTTGCGGGATCGGGAAGAACTCGTCGCTCGAAACGACCTGGGTGGGTATCGGGGACGGCGCGGCCGCGGTCTCCGCAGGACGGAGCCTTGCCAGTTCGTCCTTGCTCAAAAGGCCCACCGCACCCTCCCATCGCTGATGTGTGCGTTCTATCCTACGCCTTCCGCCCCCGGCTTCAATCCGTAGCCCTGCCGGACCGGGCGGCTCATCGAGAACGCCTTCAACGTCTCGCCGGTCGCCCAGGCGTAATCGCACAGCAGCGGCGCGTAGCTCCAGGCGTTCAACCACCAGAACCGCGAAAACCAGCTCCGGCCTTCTTCGCGGCTGGCCCATTTCCAGGCCCGCCCGGCGGAGCGCCGGAACGCGAGCCGCCCATAGCGCGCCGGCAGATCGGGGTTGTCGCGCAGGAAATAGTGCAGCGCGGCGTTGTAGTCGTGGAGCAGCTGGTTCTTGCGCCCGGTCATGATGCGGTTCGGGTCCTCGCCGGGCCCCCAGCACGTCACTGCTTCCAGCATCGCGATCGGCCGGCGCCGGGCGATGCGCAGGCAAAGCGAAAAATCCTCGGCGAAGACGCGCGGATCGCAGCCGCCGGCCTCAAGGAACGCGTCGCGGCGGAACAAGGTGCCGGTCGTGCCGGAGAAGTTGTGCCGTATCGCCTGGTAGAGGCGGTCCGCGACGATGCGCGGCGGCTCGGCAAACGCGGCCGCCCGGTCATAGACGATCTCCGATGGGGCCTGGTAGTAGCGCTGGATCGAGTAGATCGCGCCGACGCCGGCCTCCTCGATCCGCTTCAACAGCAGATCGGTAGCAAAGGGCGCCAGCAGGTCGTCGCTGCCCACCAGCTTGATGTGCGACAGCCGCGCCAGGAAGCAGCCGGTATTGGTCGATCCGCTCGGCCCCTGGTTCTCCTGCACCACGATGCGGGTGTCGGGCCAGTTCCGGGTCACGTCGCGCACGATGTCGACCGACCGGTCGCGCGATCCGTCGTCGACGAAGATGAACTCGCGGTCGAAGCCGCCCTCCTGCGCCGCGATCGCCGCGCAGACCGCCTCCAGATAGGCTTCCTTGTTGTAGACCGGGCAAACGAAGGACACGCCCGGCGGCGCCGGCTGGTCGCTCATGCGGTCATTCCGCAGCGGCGTGGAATACGACGAGCCAGACGGTGGGCCCGGCCGGATCGGTCCATTCGACGCGATGCCGGCAATGCGGGGGCAGCACGATCCAGTCTCCTGGCCGCAGATGCCGGGGCTCGTCCTCTCCCTCGATCTGCAGGCTTGCGGCGCCGGACAGCACGGCCACGAACTCGGCGCGCTCCTCGTCGTACCAAAAGTCCGGCGGGCTGGCCTGGCCGTGGCTGACGATGCGCTGGACGCGCACGCCCTGCCCGTCCGCCAGCGTCTCGGCGGTCTCGGCGGCGCGCGCCTGCGGACATGGGCGGAACAGGTGGCCCGACACGGGTTGCATGGCCCCTCGTAGCACTCCACGCCGTGCGCGGTCGAGCGGGCACATTGACAGGCCGGATGCCGGGCCTTAAGCGACCGCCATGTCCGCCGGCCGGCCCAGCGTCTCGTTCGTCGTTACGGTCTACAACAAGGCCACCTACCTGCCGGCGGTCCTCGACGCGATCGCCATGCAGCAGGGCGACTTTGTGCGGCAATGCGTGTTCGTGGACGACGGCTCGACCGACGATTCCCTGGCGGTCCTGCGCGCGCGCACCGCGGACTGGCCCGACACCATCATCGTCGCCCAGCCGAACGCCGGCCCCTCGAAAGCCAGCAACGTGGGGCTCGCGCGCGCCACCGGCGAGTTCGTCAAGTTCGTCGACGGCGACGACGTGCTGGCGCCGAATGCCACGGCGCATCTCCTGGCGGTGCTGGAGTTGCACAACGCCGATCTCGCCTATGGTGCGGGCGGACATTACGAGCTGGGCCAGGCGTTGCCGGCGCCGTCGGCGGCCGATGGCGACCATGCCGTCGCCGATGCCCTCGACCTGGTCCTGGCAAGCCCGCCTTTCAACCTGAGCCAGGTCCTGGTGCGCCGCGACGCGTGCGACCTGGCCGGCGGCTTCGACGAGCGCGTGTTCGTGCAGGACTACCCGTTCCTGCTGCGGCTGGCCGAGAAGCACCGCTTTGCGGGCACGGGCGCGACGGTGTGCTATTTCCCGCGCCAGCAAGGCGGCCGCCTGACCGACGATCACGCCAACATGCTGTTTCACGCCAATCTGTCAGTCTGGCTGTTCTGCCGCGAGCGCGACCTGCCGGTCGACCGGCTGCGCCTGGCGGCATCGCGTTGCGTCGGGCGCGCCTGGCTGTTTGCCAAGCGGCACCGCGCGGCGGGCATCTTCAGCCCGGCCTATCGGGCGTTCGTGCGGGACCGATTGCTGCCCGCCCGCGACCGCGACACCGCGCTCGCGCGCATGCGCGCGTCGCTCGCCGCCTTCGGCGAGGCGCCGGCGCGCCGCTACAAGGCCCTGCTGTCCGATTGACGCGTCAGTCCGCCGCTTCGCCCTGCGGCTGCGGGCTGACCCGGTCGCTGTAAAGTTTGAGGAACGGCTTCAGCGCCATGATGCGCGAGCCGCCATCGAACTCCACGCCACGGCCGCGGCGGAAATTCAGCCGATAGCGGACATGCGGGATCTGCTGGCCGTCGAGCCCCAGGGACAGCACGACCGCCGTCTCGGTGGCGTCCGATCGTTTCGGCTGGCGGAACACGTCCCCCGCCTTGATGTATTCGTACTGCCCCCCGCGGCGCACGAAAAAGCTCTGGCTCAGGCCGCGCCGCATGGCTTCGCTGATTTTGCGCATTTCCCCGCCCCAATTCCCCCAGGACGCGAACTTTTCGGCCGTTCGTTTAAGGAGCGATCCTGTCGGCAAACGCGATTCGAATCAATGCCAAACAAATGCCGGGATCAGAGTCCGGCGAGGCTGCGCATCGCCGAGGAGGCGGCGACCTTGCCCTCGCCGGTATAGGCTTCGTGGTTCGACTCGATCCGGTCGAGGCGGTAGAGGTAGTTAACCATCATGCCCGAGGACTGGCGAAGGCCTTTGGGCGACAGGTCCGCGCGCCAGTTCAGCCGCTCGATGCGCGCCCCGTTGCTTAGGTGGAAATGCGCCACCGGGTCGAGCGCACGATGGCGGTTTGCCCGCTCGCTGACAAGGTAGCGCGCGCACAGGCGCATCAGCGGCGGCTTGACCGCCGCCATCGCGCGTTCGTCGACCCATCCGTCCGCATCCATCAGCATGGACACGTCGGCGCCGTCGCCGAACCCGGCGAAGGCCCGCTTCTCGGCAGGCAAAAGCAATCCGTCGCCCTGCTCCGCCAGGCGCCCCCGCAGCCAGGCGCGGAACCCCGGGATCGGGGACAGGGTGGCGAAGGTCTTCAGCCCCTTGAACTCGGCGGCGAGCTGGTCGACCACGCGCTTGATCAGGAAGTTGCCGAAGCTGATCCCCGCGAGCCCCTTCTGGGCGTTGGAAATCGAATAGAAGATCGCCGTATCCGCGGCGCCGGGATCGCCCAGCGGCGCCTGGGGATCGAGCAGTTCCTGGATACTCGCGCTCATGCCGTTGACCAGCGCAACCTCGACGAAGATCAGCGGCTCCAGCTTCATCCGGGGATGGAAGAACGCAAACAGGCGGCGATCGGAATCGAGCCGGTTCTTCAGGTCGTTCCAATCCCTGATCTCGTGCACCGCCTCGTAGGCCATCAGCTTCTCAAGCAGCGCGGCCGGCGATTGCCAGGTGATCCGGTGGAGCTCGAGGAAGTCGACGTCGAACCACGCACTCAGGAGGTGCTTCAGATCGTCCTCCAGCAGCGCGAGTGTGCTGTTCTCGCGCGCCATCGGGATCAGCTCGGCGCGCAGGTCGACCAGGAACTTGACCCCCTCCGGCAGCGCATTGAAGTGGGTCAGCAGACGCCGGCGCGGCGGCAAAAGCACCTGACGCAGCGCGCGCTCCGCGCTGCGCCGCGCCACCGGGTCCTTGGCGGCGCGCAGCACCTCGATCGCGTGATCGACCTCGTTTTGGTCGGTGTCGAAGTCCTCGGCCAGTATTTCGAGGAACCGCCGCCTTCCGGTCGCGCTCAGGCCCAGGTAGGTGCGTCCCAGGGCGGCCGCACGGGCGCGGGCCGACACCTCGCCGCCCCTCGCCTCGACGCAGTCGCGGAACTGCTGGCGCAGGCGCTCGGCGTCATCCTCCGGCAGGTCGGGCCGCAAGCTGGCACCGAAGGCGCCGCGCGCCGAAGCGGCCACGTCCCGCCACGCCGAGCGCAGGTTCGTCAGCGTGCGTTCCAGCAGCTTCGCGGAGGGGCGGGTCGGGGTATCAGGCATGACACCAAGTCTGCTTTGCCCCCCGTACCGTGGCAAGCCGGGCAACGTTCACCATCCAGCCCTGCATTTCACCCCTTGTCACTTAACGTTGCATTAACGAGCAGGAGGATAAACCATTGGAGTGTGAAGGATTCCATCCGGCGGACTTGACGGTCGATGGGACTACTCGGCATCAAGCGCGGCGCGACCCAAGCACCGAAGAAGGCCAGCCGGGTCCAGGCGGCACGCGAGATGAACGGCGGCGAGTTCGTCGGCCAGAACATGACCGGCTACGATCTCTCCGGCCGGATCGTGCGCGACGCCAGTTTCGACCACAGCATCCTGACCGGCGCCGACCTTGCGCGGTCAACCTTCATCGGCTGCAGTTTCAACGCCGCCATGCTGACCAAGGCTTCGCTCAAGCGGGCGAAGTTCGAGAATTGCCAGTTCAACCGCGTGATGCTCGACGGGGCGGACGCGGAAGCGGCTTTCTTCGGCACCAATGCCGCCCAGCCCGACCTTGAAGGCGCGGGGACCGCGTTCGCGCACGCCATCCTTTCGGGCGCCAATTTCACCGGCGCCTCGCTCAACAACGCGATCCTGCACGACGTTCAGGCCACGAAGACGAATTTCTGCAACGCCAAGCTGCGCGGGGCATCCTTCGACCGCTGCGCGATCGCCGGGTCCCTGTTCGTCGGCGCCGATCTGCAAGGCGCGGACTTCTCGATGTGCGACGACGCGCGCAAGGTCCTGCCGCCGGCCGTCCAAGGCGTAGTGAACTTCTACAAGAAGATCGATCCGGAAACCCTGGCACGCCGGATCGGCCAGCACGAACGCTGGCTCGTCACCAATGGCAAGGAAGGCCAGCGTCTGGTCCTGCACGTCACCGACCTGGCACGCAACAAGCTGCGCGGCCGCGATCTGTCCGGCGCCGACCTCAGGCAATGCAAGCTCGACATGGCCTGCTTCGAGGACAGCCGGTTCATCGCCGCCGACCTGCGCGGTTCGTCCCTCAACGGCACCATCTTCCGCGCCTGCGACCTGCGCGGCGCCCGTATGGACACCAAGTCGATCCTCAAGGTCCGGCTGCAGGACAGCCGCCTCTAGCGACAGCCGCGCCGGCCTGCCCTATGCTTGGGCCGAGGAAGAGCCCGAGGATCGCGCCCGTGGGCAATCATGCCCGCCCCGTCTTTGCCTATCGTGCGCCGCCGGAATTGAGCGCCGGCGGGCGCGGAAACTGCCCCGTGCTCGTCGTCGGCGCCGGGCCGGTGGGGCTGACCGTCGCGCTCGACCTGGCGCGCCGCGGCGTCGGCGTCGTTCTCATCGACGACAAGGACACGGTTTCGGTCGGCAGCCGCGCGATCTGCTGGGCCAAGCGGACGCTGGAGATCTGGGACCGCCTGGGCGTCGTGGGCCCGATGATGGAAAAGGGCATCACGTGGAATCGCGGGCGGGTGTTCCACCGCGGCGGCCCGCTCTACAGCTTCGACCTGCAGGCCGAGGGCGGCCAGAAATTCCCGGCCTTCATCAACCTGCAGCAATACTACGTGGAGGAATTCCTGGCCGCGACGGCGATGGCCACGCCGGGCCTGGACGTGCGCTGGAAGAACCGACTGGTGTCGGTCGAAGCCCAAGCCGATCGCGTCGCCGCCACCATCGCCACGCCGGACGGCGAATACCGCATGGACTGCGGCTGGCTGATCGCGGCGGACGGCGTGCGGTCGACCGTGCGCCGTGCGCTCGGTCTCGAATTTGCCGGGCAGGTATTCGAGGACCGCTTCCTGATCGCCGACGTGAAGATGAAAGCGGACTTTCCGACCGAGCGCTGGTTCTGGTTCGACCCGCCGTTCCATCCCGGCCAGTCCGCGCTGCTGCATCGCCAGGCCGACGACGTGTGGCGGATCGACTTCCAGCTTGGCCCGGAAGCCGACCCCGAGCGCGAGCGCCAGCCGGACCGGGTGTTGCCGCGGGTGCGGGCGATGCTGGGCCCCGGAGTCGACTTTGCGCTGGAATGGGCCTCCGTCTACACCTTCCAGTGCCGCCGGCTCGATCGCTTCCGTCATGGGCGCGTTTT
>CAYMTM010000088.1:0-17792 GCA_964393375.1 uncultured Rhodospirillaceae bacterium | reverse complement strand
AGGCCGAAGGCGGCCGAGCCGCCGACCGCGACCAGCGTATCCATCGTCCCGGTAAGGGTGCGCAACGATTTCCATGCGCCGAAATAGAAACGCCGGCCCAGGATCATTTGGACGACGAAGGCAAGCGCCATCTGGACGAGGGCCGGCGGGTGCGCATGCAGGCCGAACGCCATCGCCACCATCGGGGCGACGAGGGGGGCCGTCAGCGCCAACGCCAGGACGAGTTCGATCAGATCGCGCCGTTCCTCGGCCCTCTGCCGCTCCGCGCGATCGGGGCCGCCGGTTTCGACCCGCGGCGCGGCTTGATAGCCGGCGGCGGCGACCGCAGCCGCCAGTTCGGGCGCGCCCACCGTTGCGCCGGCCACCACATCGACAACTGCGGCGCCGGTGGCGAGGTTCGCGCGCGCATCGAGCACCCCGGGCACGGAACGCAGCGACCGCTCCACGCGGCTGACGCAAGCCGCGCAAGTCATGCCCGCGACATCCAGCTCGATCCGCTCGCTGGGCACACCGAAGCCCGCCCCCGTCAACGCTTCGAGCGCCTTGTCCAGGCTTACGGCGCCGTCCGGCACGATTTCGGCCCGCTCAGCCGCGATACTGACCGTCGCCGATCCGACGCCGGGCACTGCCCGCAGCGCCTTTTCGGCGCGCCGGGCGCAGGCGGCGCAGGTCAGGCCGGATATCGGCAGGGAAAGGGTAGCTGAAGCCATCGCGGTCCTCGAAATCGGGCACGCTAAGTGTATAGATGATCCTTCTAAAGACTGGAAGGTCAAGGTTGCGGCCCTTGATTGCGAACGACTCGCGTGGCTTGGCGCGTTCGCACTCAACGGGCGATCCAGTGCCGGGTGCTGCCCGCCAACGGCATTTCCACGGGAATCTTTGCGACCAAGAGTTTACCGGTTGTTAGGCCAAATTCGGCACTGTCGCCCGACCCCGGATCAAAAAAGAAACGCTTTACCGGAGACAACCCGATGCAGCAGTTTTCGGCCCGCTCTCTGGCAACGCTTGCCTTCGCCTTAGCCCTTGCCGCGCCCATCGGCGCCCGGGCGGCCGATCCCGGCGTGTCCGCCGGCAAGATCGTCCTCGGCCAGGCAGCCCCCTTCGAGGGGCCGGCTTCGGCGCTGGGTCTCGGCATGCGCCAGGGCCTGCTCGCGGCCTTCGCCGAGGTCAATGCCAAGGGCGGGGTCAAGGGCCGCAAGCTGGAGCTTTCGACCAAGGACGACGGCTACGAGCCCAACAAGTCGATCGAGGCCGTGAAGACTCTGATCGCCGAGGGAGTCTTCGCGCTGGTCGGCCCGGTCGGCACGCCGACCTCGATGGCGACCCATCCGCTCGCCGCCCAGGCCAGCGTGCCGTTCATCGGTCCGTTCACCGGCGCCGAGGGCCTGCGAAATCCTTACAAGGCGCACGTGGTCAACGTGCGCGCGTCGTATTTCCAGGAAACCGAGGCGATGGTCGAGCGCCTCACGAAAGACTTGAAGGTCGAGCGTATCGCCATCCTGTTCCAGGACGACGCCTTCGGCCGCGCGGGCTTGGCCGGGGCGCGACGCGCCATGGACAAGCGCGGCATGAAGCCGGTCGCGGAGTCCGCATTCGAGCGCAACACGATCGCGGTCAAGCGGGCGCTGCTGGAGATCCGCCGCGCCGAGCCGCAGGCGGTGATCATGGTCGGCCCCTACAAGCCGATGGCCGAGTTCATCAAGCGCGCGCGCCAGATCAGGTTCGACGCCACCTTCGTCAACATCTCCTTCGTCGGCAGCGAGGCCTTGGCGAAGGAACTCGGCCCCGCCGGCGACGGCGTGGTCATCACCCAGGTCGTGCCCTTCCCCTGGGACAAGGCGAGCACGCTGGTCCAGCGCTACCAGGCCGCGCTCAGGGCGGTGGACGACAAGGCACAGCCGGGTTTCGTGTCGCTCGAGGGCTACATGGTCGGCCGGCTCGTCATCGCCGCGCTCGAGCAGCTCGACGGCGAGCCGACCCGCAAGGCGATGATGGAAAAGCTCACCAAGGGCATGATCGACATCGACGGCGTGAAGCTGACCTTCGGCCCGGACGACAACCAGGGCATGGACCAGGTCTTCGTTACAGTCCTGAACAAGGACGGCACGTTCAAGGCCGTCGAACGTCTGGAAGCGCCGGGCAGTTGAACCCGACGCCAAGCCCACCAACAAAAGCGAACATCGAGGCCAGCTCCATGCCAAACCCGACCACGAACCTCCTCGCGCGCCTGCCCCGCCAAGCCGCCGGCGTCTCCCTGCCCTTTCTCTCCCGGATCAATCTCGGCATGCGGCACAAGCTCTATTCGGCGTTTGCGCTTGCCGCGTCGCTGACGGTGGTGTCGGCCGCAGTCGCCTGGGTGTCCTACCGCAGCGTCAATACCGCGGTGGACACGGTCGGGCAGAAGACCATGCCGACGATGGTGTCGGCCCTCACTCTGGCGCGCCAGACCGCCATGCTGACCGCGGCGGCGCCGGTGCTTGCGGGCGCAGCCACGCCGCAGGACTACCAGGCGTCCAAGGTGCGCCTGCAGCAAATGGAGAGCGAGCTGCGCTCGGGCCTCGACGCGCTGTCGGTCAACCAGGGTTTCGAGAAGGACCGCATCGCCGGGATCGCCGCCAAGCTGGATCGCCTCAATGCCGAGATCAAGGCGCTGGACGCGGCCGTAACCGGCCGCCTGCAGGCGGCGGGCGCGCGCACCGCGGTCGCCAACACGATGGTCGCCGAGCGCGAGCGCTTCGCCCAGATCATCGTCCCGGCGATCGACGATGCCGTCTTCGACATGGCGGTGACCCTGAGCTCGGTCAATCCGCAGCATGCGGGCGCCGATATCGCCCGCTCCATGCGCAAGCTGAGCGACGGCCCCTTCGTCGTGGTCCAGGAACTGCTGGGCTTGGTGGCCGAGGTCAACCAGGTGGTCGGCCTGTACAACGAGATTGCCCAGGCGCCGCGGCCCGAACTGCTGGTGCCGATGCAGGACCGCTACACGGCGGCGGCGGAGCGCATCCGCAAGTCGCTGGGCCTGGTGAAGTCGGCCAACATCGCGGCGGCCAAGGAGCTTGGCGACCGTGCCGAGGCACTGCTGGCGCTGGGCGCCGGCGACAAGGGCCTGCCGGCGCTACGCCGGGCCGAGCTTGCCGCCATGGCCGCAACCGCCAAGGCGCTGGACGCCGCCGCGGCCATCGCCGAACAGCTCAACGGCGACATGGTCAGCGACGTCAGCACGGCGGAAACCCGTAACCTGATCGTCATCAGCACCCTGAACGAAACCATCGCCGCCAGCGAGACGACGCAGCTCGTCCTCGCGGCCGTGAGCGTTCTGGTGGCGTTCCTGGTAGCCTACCTGATCGTCTATCGTGGCGTGGTGCGGCCGATCGGCGCCCTGACCGGCGCGATGGGGCGGCTGGCCGAGAAGGACTGGACCGCCGCGATTCCCTCGCTCGAGCGCCGCGACGAGATCGGGCGCATGGCGCGCACGGTCGGCGTGTTCAAGGAGAACGGCCTGGAGAACGAGCGTCTGCAGCGCGAGGCGGCCGAGGCCCAGCAGCGCGAACTGGACCGCCAGCGCGAGCTGGCCGAGAAGGACCGCCAGGCCGCGGAGGAAAAGCGTCGCCTGGAGGGCGAGGCGCGCCAAGCCGAGGAGCGCCGCCGCGCGGAAGCCGAGCGCGACCGCCAGGCCGCCGCGGAGGAGGCCCAGCGCCGGCGCAAGCAGGAACTGTCGAGTCTCGCCGAGGCCTTCGAGGCGAGCGTCAAGGGCGTCGTCGAGACCGTCATCCGCGCCGCCCAGGACATGCGCGCGACGGCCGACGCGATGGCCGCCAACGCAGCCCAGACCTCGCAGCAGGCGCAGGCAGCCGGCGCCGCATCGGAGCATGCGGCCGGCAGCGTGCGCAGCGCGGCCGCGGCCAGCGAGGAACTGGCGGCGTCGATCCAGGAGATCGGCCGCCAGGTCGCCCATTCCGCCAGCAAGTCGCGCGACGCCTCGGCCCAGGCCGGGCAGACCAACAAGACGGTCCAGAGCCTCAGCGAGGCGGCGCAGAAGATCGGTCAGGTGGTCGAGTTGATCAACCAGATCGCCGGGCAGACCAACCTGCTGGCGCTGAACGCCACCATCGAGGCGGCGCGCGCCGGCGAGGCCGGCAAGGGCTTCGCCGTCGTCGCGTCCGAGGTCAAGACGCTGGCCAACCAGACGGCCCGCGCCACCGACGACATCTCGCGCCAGGTAGCCGGCATCCAGGCATCGACCGGCGAGGCGGTCGAGGCGATCCGCGGCATCTCGGCCACGATCGCCGAGATCGACACGATCGCGGGCACAGTCACGAATGCCGTCGAGCAGCAGAGCGCCGCCACCGGCGAGATCAGCCGCAGCGTCCAACAGGCTTCGGCCGGCACTTCGGAGCTCAACCAGAACATCGCCGGCGTGACCGGCGCAGCCAAGGAGACCGGCGAGGCCGCCCAGCGCATGCAGCAGGCCGCCGAGGCGCTGTCGCGCGAGGCGGAGCGGCTCAGCGAAGAAGTCGACGGCTTCATCAAGAGGATCCGCGCCGCCTGATCGGCCGCCGCCCCCCTTGGCGCGGGCGGCAATCTCGGCGACAGTCCGGGTCTCCTCACCCGACCCGGACAGGATTGCCATGCCGACCGTGAAGCCCGTTCTCTACGCCGACGCGTCGCCGGAAGTGCGCGCGGTCTACGACGACATCATGGCGACCCGCAAGGTCGACTGGATCAACAATTTCTGGACCACGCTGGCGGCCCATCCGCCCACGCTCCGACGCACCTGGGAGAGCGTGAAAGAGGTAATGGCGCCCGGCGCGCTCGACCCGCTGGTCAAGGAGATGGTCTACCTCGCGGTCAGCGCCACCAACAACTGCGAGTACTGCATCCGCTCGCACACCGCCGCCGCGCGCAAAGCCGGCATGACCGACGCCATGTTGGGCGAACTGATGGCGGTGGTGGGCATGGCCAACGAGACCAACCGGCTCGCCAACGGCCTGCAGGTCGAGGTGGACGAGCGGTTCAAGTAGCGCTGCTCGGAGCGACCCGTGGCCAGCTACGACGTCGTCGTCGTCGGCACCGGCATCATCGGCAGCTTCACCGCCCTGCATCTCGCCGATGCCGGGTTCAGGCTGCTGGTGGTGGACCGCAACGGCATCGCCGCCGGCACCTCGCGCGCTTCGGACGGCAATCTGCTGATCTCCGACAAGTCGCCGGGCGTCCTGTTCGACCTGACCGTCGAGAGCTTCCGGCACTGGGACGCGATGATCGCCGCGCTCGGCAACCACTGCGAGCACGACAGGAAGGGCGCGACGCTGGCGACCATGGACCCGGCGCGGCGCGACAAGCTCAAAGCCCATGCCGACGCGCAAGCCGCGCATGGGGTGCGCGCGGAGCTGCTTAAGCCCGAGGACGTGCGCCGGATCGAGCCCGCCTTGCACCCCGAAGTCGCGGCGGTCGCGTGGTGGCCTGACGACCGCCAGGTCCAGCCGATGCTCGCCTGCTGCCAGATCGCGCGGCATCTGCACGCGCGCGGCGTGGAATACCGCCTGGCCGACGAGTTGCTGCGCATCGAACCCTCGGCAGGCGGCGTGACCCTGCGCTTCGGTTCGGCACCCGACGTCTCGTGCGACCGCCTGGTGCTGTGCACCGGCGTCTGGACCCCGGCCCTGCTAAGGCCCTTGGGCATCGACCTGCCGATCCTGCCGCGCAAGGGTCAGATCGCGGTGGTCGAGCGCTCGGACCTTCAGGTCCGAACCAAGATCGCCGACTTCGCCTACAACGACCTGGTCGAGGAGATCGACCCCAACGACGTGCGGCCGCAGACCGCCGCCATCGTCGAGCGCACCAAGTCGGGCACGATCCTGTGCGGCAGCTCGCGCCAGTTCGTCGGCCTCGACACGCGGGTCGATCCCGCGGTTATCGCGCGCATCGCCCGCGACTGCCTGAAATTCGTGCCCGGCCTCGGTGGGCTGCGGGTGATCCGCGGCTATGCAGGGCTGCGCCCCTGCACGCCCGACGGGCTGCCCACGATCGGCCCGGTCGATGCGCATGGCCGCCTCTATGTCGCCACCGGCCACGAGGGCACTGGCCACGGGCTTGCCGGCGTGACCGGCGCGATGGTGGCGGCGCTGCTCGCGGGCAAGGGCCACCCGCTTGCCCGCGCCTGCGACCCCAAGCGGTTCCTTAACTCCGGAGCGACGACAGCATGAGCACGGCCATGACGCGCAGTATCCACACCGTCGATTCCCACACCGAGGGCAATCCCACCCGCGTCATCGTCGGCGGGGTGAAGGTACCGCCGGGCGCCACGCTGCTCGACAAGCGCGCCTGGCTGATGGCGAACGACGACGGGCTGCGCCGCCTGCTGAACTTCGAGCCGCGCGGCAGCGGCATGATGTGCTCGGTCCTGCTGTTGCCGGCCGAGCGGTCGGACAGCGACTTTGCCGCCATCATCATGGAGCAGGACGAATATGTGCCGATGTGCGGGCACTGCATCATCGGCGCCGCCACCACCGTGGTCGCCACCGGCATGGTGCCGATGAAATCGCCCGTGACGACCGTACGCTTCGACACGCCGGCCGGCCAGGTGGCGTGCGACGTGGCGGTCGGGGGCGGCGCGGTACAGTCCGTCAGCTTCGAGAACGTGGACAGCTTCGTGCTGCACGACCGGGCGACCATCGACGTGGACGGCATCGGCAAGACCGAGGTCACGATCGCCTATGGCGGCGATTTCTACGCCTTCGTCGACGCCGACCGGATCGGCCTGGAACTCTCGCCGCACAATGACGGCAGGCTGATCGACACGTGGCGCCGGGTGCGTATGGCGGTGGGCCAGCAGATCAAAACCGTGCATCCCGAGCGGCCGGATATCGACGTCTGCTACCAGGTGCTGTTCACCTCGGCGAAGAAAACCAGCGGCGACTACAAGCAGACCATCCTGTGCCCGCCCGGCTCGATCGACCGCAGCCCGTGCGGCACCGGCACCTCGGCGCGCGTCGCCGTGCTCTACACGCGCGGCGAGATGGCTCTGAACCAGCCCCGCAAGTTCGAAGGCGTGCTCGGCACCTATTTCACCGGCGAGGCCGTGAAGGCCGAGAAGCGCGGCGGCGTCACCTATGTCCGCCCGCGCGTCACCGGCCGCGCCTACATCACCGGCTACCACCACTTCTTGCTCGATCCCGCCGACCCGCTGCCCGAGGGATTCCGGATCGGCAACGCGCCACGGAAGATGGGGGCGGGTTGAGGCAACAGTGGCACGTCCTTCGACAGGCTCGGGCCGAGGACGTATGGTATCCGTGACTCTGGAATTCTCCTCACCCCGAGCCAGTCGATGGGTGAGCAGCACGACGAAGGAAAAGAATGTCCTCCAACACCTATCTCTGCATCGACGGACACACTTGCGGCTGCCCGGTGCGCGTCGTAGCGGGCGGCGCGCCGGTGTTGCAGGGCGCGACCATGAGCGAGCGGCGCCAGTATTTCCTCCAGCACTACGACTGGGTCCGCCGCGCGCTGATGTTCGAGCCGCGCGGGCATGACGTGATGTCCGGCTCGATCCTCTACCCCGCCACGCGGCCGGACTGCGACGTGGCGATCCTGTTCATCGAGGTGTCGGGCTGCCTGCCGATGTGCGGGCACGGCACGATCGGCACGGTGACGACGGCCCTGGAGCACGGGCTGGCTACCGCGCGCGACCCGTCGAAGCTGGTGCTCGACACGCCTGCGGGCGTGGTGACGGCCTACGTCAAGCGCGACGGGCGCTTCGTCGAGGAAGTACGTATCCACAACGTGCCGAGCTACCTCGCCATGACCGAGGTCAAGGTCGACTGCCCCGGCCTGGGCGAGATCGTCGTGGACATTTCCTATGGCGGAAATTTCTACGCCATCGTCGAGCCGCAGAAGAACTTCTCCGACATGGCCGACTTCACCGCCGGCGACATCCTACGCCTGAGCCCCGTGCTGCGCCGGGTGCTGAACAAGGCCATATCGCCGCAGCACCCCGACGACCCCACGATCAAGGGCGTCAGCCACATCATGTGGACCGGCAAGCCCCAGGCCAAAGGCGCCCATGCCCGCAATGCCGTCTTCTACGGCGAGAAGGGCATAGACCGCAGCCCTTGCGGCACCGGCACGTCCGCACGCATGGCGCAGCTTGCCGCCCGCGGCAAGCTCAAGAAGGGCGACGAGTTCGTCCACGAGAGCATCATCGGCAGCCTGTTCCACGGCCGCATCGAGGACACGGCGACGGTGGGCAACCACGCCGCCATCAAGCCGAGCGTCGGCGGCTGGGCGCGCGTCACCGGCATCAACACGATCTTCGTGGACGACCGCGACCCCTACGCGCACGGTTTCCAGGTGATGTGATCAGGCGTCGGCCTCCGGCGGCAGCCAGCCCTGGCGCTCGCGCCAGTCCGGCGCCAGGTTCGAGAAGCGCGACAGGCGCAGGGTCGAAAGATCAGCGAAGCGGCACTCGCCGTGCTCGACCAGTTCGGCGATCGCTCGACCGCTGGCGGGCGACAGGCCGAAGCCCACGCTCGAGAGCGTCGCCACCACCACGTTGTCGGGCGCGCGCAGCCGGTCGATCACCGGCCGCCCGTCGGGCGTGTTCTCGACGATGCCCGCCCAGTTCCTGAGCACGCGCGCATGGCGCGCGCCGGGAAACAGCTTGGCGATCCTGAGCGCGATGTTCTGCAGCAGCGGCGTGCTGGCGCGCGGCGTCTCGGTCATGCCGAGCGCCGGCAGCCACTCGTGCGGCCCGCCGCCATAGACGAGATTGCCGCGCAGGGTCTGGCGCCCATAGAGCCCGCCGCCATCCACCCCGCCGATCTTCATCAGCGGGACGGCTTCTGTGACCACGACCTCCGCGCGCGCCGCCGTGGTGGGCACCGCGACGTCCAGCATGGCCGCGACGCGCTCGGTCTGCGGCCCGGCCGCGATGACGACGCTGTCGCAGCCGAACGCGCCGCGGTCGGTTTCCACCGCCACCACCTTGCCGCCGCGGGTCCGGAACCCCGTGGCGACGGTGTGCTGCAGGATCCGCCCGCCCTGATCCTGGATCGCCCAGGCATAGGCCTGGACGGTGCGCTGCGGGTTGGCGTGGCCGCCGAAATGATAGTAGGCGGCGCGGAAGGACTCGGCGTCCACCAGCGGCGCCAGTTCCTTGAGCTGCGTTTTGTCGAGCATCTCGGACCTGAAGCCCTGGCGCGCCGCGTTGGCCCGCGCTCGGTTGACGAAATCCATCTGCTGGTCGTCGGCGATCAGACGGATGCGGTGGCCCTGGAACTCGGTCGGATAGCCGAGCAGATCGTCCATCTGCGGCCACAGGCGCTGCTCTTCCTTGAACAGCGGGCTGAAATGGTGCGAGCAGCCCCCGCCGTTGCGGCCCGAGGCCTCCCAGCCGACGATGCCCTTCTCGATTACCAGCGCGTCGATGCCCGCGCGGCCCAGCCACCACGCGGCACTCAGGCCGGTGACGCCGCCGCCGATGACGACGACCGCGGCGCCGTCGCGCTCACTTGCCATAGCTCTCGCGCTCCCGGTCGGCCTTCTCGATCTCGTGCGGCGGCAGGAACTGGGTCGGGATGCCGAACCAGATGTCCCAGTGCTCGGCCATGCCCGGCGCCTCGTGCGCGGCCTGCATCAGGCCGAGCGGCAGCGGACGCAGCGGCGCACGGTAGCCCGCCAGCGGTATCTGTTCGATCGGCGTGCCCGTCGACACGGCCAGCATCAGCGCGATCTGCTCGCGGCAGCGCCGCCCCTGGCACGGCCCCATGCCGGCGCGGGTCAGCCGCTTGATCTGGTCCTGGTTGGCCGGACCGTCCTCTGTCAGGGTCGCGAGCGAACGCTTCGCCACGCGCTTTGGCCGCGCGCCGAGGTACCGCGGGGGCCGCACGCCCAGCAAGTCGGCGCGCGTCACCTCCTCGCACTGGCAGACCGTCACGTCGCCGCCGCCGGCGTTAATCAGCGCGCGCATCCAGTCGGTGCGGTACGCGACGGCGGCCAGCTCGGGTTCGGGCCGCGGGGCGAGCCCGGCAGCCCGCCGCGCATAGGCCGCCTGGTCGATCGCGCCCAGCGACAGGGCCGCGCCCAGCGCCGCCAGCCGGCCCTCCGCGCGCGCGATATCCGCATCCAGCGTCTTCGTGGAGTGCACGCCCAGGCAGTCGCCGGCGGCGAAGACGCCTTGCACCGTCGTCTGCAGGGTCGCGTCCACGGCGGGCGCATAGCCGCCGAGCTCGGCGCGGTAGGCCAGATCGCAGCCCAGCACGTTGAGGGTCTCGACATTGGGCACGCCGCCCAGCGCCAGGACGATCGTGTCGCAAGCAATGGTCCGCTCGCTGCCCTCGACCGGGCGCAGCTCGGCATTGAGGCCGGCGATCCGCGCGGCACGCACGCCGTCCGTGCCCTCTGCCGCCAGGATCACGGTGGACGTGAAGACCGGCACGCCTCCTGCCTTCGCCTGCTCCAGCAGCGCCGGCGGCCCGACCGGCGCGGCCGCCACCTCAACAAGTCCGGCGACTTCGAGCCCCTGCCTCTGCGCGGCGATGGCGGTGGTCAAGGCCTCGGCGCCTGAGCCCAGGATCAACAAACGCGTCCCGGTGAAGGCGCGGTAGCGCTCGATCAGCATGCGCGCGGCCGCCGCGCCCATCACGCCCGGCAACTGCCAGCCTGGAAAGGAGAGCGCCAAGTCCCGCCGCCCCGCCGCCACCACGATCCGGTCGAACCCCACAAGCCAGGATTTTTCGTCGTCCGCCAGGCCTGCGACCATGCCGGGCAGCCAGCGCACCCCGTCGCCGTTGGCGAACGCGCCCCAGGCGTAGGCCGCGAGGCGCACGTCGACATCCGCGCCGAATGCCTCTTCGATCGCCGGGTCCGAGGCTACGATCTGCTCGGTCATGCGCGCGCGGTTGCGCACCTGCCCGTCCATGCGCTGGCCGTAGTGCAGCGGCACGTCGATTCCCATCATCCCGCCATCGACGGGGTTCTCGTCCACCAGCATGACCTTGAGGCCGGCCCGCGCGCCCTCGATCGCCGCCGCCAGCCCCGCCGGCCCGCCGCCCAGCACCAGGAGCTGCGTGCGCTCCGCGACCGGCAGTTTCTTGCCGGCGATGGATTTCGGGTCGATCAATCGCTTCACCCCGCGTTTTCCCTCATGGCGCAAGACTGGCCCGGAGCCAGACTAGCCGAGGACCGGGCACCGACACATTAGGCGATGCGGGCGACAAGCCCCTTGGCGGCGGCGCAGCGGGATGGTTCTCTGGCCGGCCGTTTTCGCGCCCAAGGAGGTCCGCCCGTGCCAGCCCCGTCCCTGCCCGCCAGCCTGGGCATCATCGGCACCGGCCATATCGCCGCCGCGTTCGTCGCCGGCCTGTGCGCGTCGCCGACCGCGCCCGCGCGCATCCTGGTCAGCCCGCGCAACGCCGAGACCGCCGCCAAGCTCGCCGCTAGGTTCCCCGCGGTGACGGTCGCGAAGGACAACCAGGCAGTGGTCGACGCCGCCGACTGGGTGGTGCTGTCCGTGCGCCCCCAGGTGGCGCGCGACGTGCTGGGCGCGCTGCGCTTCCGCGCGGGCCAGACGGTGCTGAGCCTGATCGCGCCGATCGCCGACGACTGGATCGACGAGGCGGTCATGCCAGCGCGCCTGGCCGCCCGCTTCCTGGTCATGCCGCCGGTGGAGCGCCGGCTCGGCCCGGTCGCCTTCTTCCCGCCCGACCCGGCGGTCGAGCGCCTGATGGCGAACGTCGGCACCACGGTCGCCGTCGACAGCAAGCACGAACTCTTGACAATCTGGTCGCTGACCGCGCTGCTCGCACCGTTCTTCAACTTCGTCGCCACCACGGCGGACTGGGCTGCGCGCAACGGCGTCGCACCCGAGACGGCGCGCGCCTACGCCGTCGCGATGTTCGAGTCGATCGCGATCGTCGCCGCCACGCCGGGCGCGCCGCCGCCCCCGGTGCTGGCGACCCACGCCCAGACCAAGGGCGGCCTCAACGAGCAGGTGATGCGCGAGCTCTCCGCCAAGGCCTGGTTCGACCAGGTCTCAGCGGCGCTCGACGGGATCCTGAATCGGCTGGAGGGCTGAGCTTGGCTCCTTTGCTTACCCGTTGCGTTAGCTATTGTATGTCGTTAGTATGTGCCTGCCGTGATCGTGTCCTTCGCCAATGAAGCCGCACGCGCCGCGTGGGAACGTCGGTTCATCAAGGGCATTCCGAACGATGTGCTGCGAACGGGGAACCGCAAGCTGACGCAGTTGCATAACGCAAAAACGCTGGACGACCTCCGATCGCCGCCCGGGAACCGGCTGGAAGCCTTGGTTGGCGATCGAAAGGGGCAGCACAGCATGCGGATCAATGATCAGTGGCGCGTCTGTTTCGTCTGGAAGAATGGCCATGCGTACAACGTCGAAATCGTCGACTACCACTGAGCGCCGGCGCCGCAAGGCTGGGCGCGACTTTCCGCCCGCGCATCCCGGCGACGTGTTGCGCGAGGATTTCCTGAAACCCCTCGGCTTGAGCCAGTACGCGCTTGCGAAAGCGCTAGACGTGCCGGAGATCAGGATCAGCCAAGTCGTCAATGCCAAGCGTGCCGTGACACCGGATACGGCGCTCCGTCTGGCGCGCTATTTCGGCACCACGGCCGAGTTCTGGCTCGGCATGCAGGCAACCTACGATCTGGCGATTGCCCGCGACCGGCTTGCCGGAAAAATCGAAGCCGACGTCAAGCCGCGGGCGGCCTGAAGGGGTTACTACTCCGCCGGCACCATCGCCGGACCCTTGCAGCCGAGCTTGGCGACGTCGGCGGCCAGCGCCTTGCCCTGCTCCATCGTCAGCGGCAGGAAGGGCGGCAGCACGTTGAGCCACGTCCGGTCCCCGCTCCACGCCGCGCGCAGCGACTTCATCGAGGGGATCATCGGGTGGCGCTGGATGGTCTTGCGCACCGTGGAGATATGCGCCTGCCTCTGGTCGGCGTCGGGCTTCCGCCAGTTCTCGTAGAGCTCGCGGATCATGCCCGCGTTGACGTTGCCGGTTGCGGTGATGCAGCCCACCCCTCCCGCGCGCATATTGGCGAGCAGGAAATCCTCGCTGCCCGCGAAGATGCCGAAGCCCGGGAAGCGCTTCAGCATCGCCTCGGTGTTCTTCCAGTCGCCCGAGCTGTCCTTGATGCCGACCACGGTCTGCGGATAGGCCTTGATCAGCCGCTCGATCAGGTCGTGCGAGATGCCCTGCACGGTCTGCGGCGGGATGTGGTAGAGGTACATCTTGAGACGCTGATCGCCCACGCGCTGGATCGTCTCCGAGAAGAACCGGTAGAACCCGTCGTCGCTCATGCCCTTGTAGTAGAAGGGCGGCAGGACGAGCACGCCGCCGCAACCCTTGGCCACCGCGTGCTTCGTGGCCCTGACCGCGTCGCTGAGCGCGCAGGCGCCCGTCCCGGGCATCAGCTTCTTCGGATCGACCCCGGCGGCCACGATCTGGTCGAGCAGATCGATCCGCTCCTCGACCGACATCGAATTCGCCTCGCTGTTGGTGCCGAACGGCGCCAGCGCCGTGCAGCCCTCCCTCAGCAGCGACTTGCAGAACGCCGCCAGCTTGCGGCCGTTGGGGCGCAGATCGTCGTCGAACGGCGTGAGCACGGGCGCGAGGATGCCGGTGAAAGCCTGGGTGGTCATGTCGACGTGTCCCCTATTGAGAGCGCTGACATACGGGAGATGGCCCGATAATCTCCGCCCCGGACGCGATGCACAAGGGGGAAGCGCGCATGGCTGAAGCAAGCGGATTGAGGCCGGGCATGGTCGCCCTGGTGACGGGCGCGGGAGCCGGGATCGGCCTGGCGATCGCCGAGCGCCTGGCCGAGCGGCAGGTCAAGGTGATCTGCGCCGGGCGGCGGCTGGACCGGCTGGAGGCGCTGGCCAGGCGCCTGGGCGACGGCGCGATCGCCTTCAAGCTCGACGTCAGCAAAGCCGAGGACTGCGTGGGCCTGGTCGACCGCCTGCCCGCGAGCCACCGCGCGATCGACATCCTGGTCAACAACGCCGGCCACGACTTGGGCGGCCGCAAGCGCTTCGACCAGGGCGCGATCGACGACTTCGTCAGCACGCTGGAGACGAACGTCGTCGGCCTGGTGCGCGTGACCCACGCGGTCATCCCGCAGATGGTGAAGCGCGGCACGGGCGACATCGTGAACCTGGGATCGGTCGCCGGCTGGAAGCCCTACCCGACCGGCCAGATCTATGCCGCCACCAAGGCTTTCGTGCGGGTGTTCACCGAGGGGCTCCGGCTCGACTACAAGGACGCCGATATCCGCGTCATGGAGATGCTGCCGGGCATCACCCGCACCGAGTTCGCCGCCGCGCGCTTCCGCGGCGACACCGCGCACGGCGACGCCTACTACAAGAAGTTCCCCCACGTGATGGAACCGGACGACATCGCCCGCGGCGTGATCTACATGCTCGACCAGCCGCGCTCCGTCACCGTCGCCCAGATGCTGGTGCTGCCGACGCGCGATCTCTAGCTACACATTGACCGGCTTCTCCGGCGGCGGGGCGAAGACGGTCTGGCGCTCGATCTCCAGCACGTTGTCCGGCCGCGCGAACGGCGTCGGCGCCGGTTCGCCGGGAGTGCGCTTGCGGCCGATTCCCTCGAAGAAGTCCTCCAGTCCGCCGGGCATCAGCACCCAGGCGAACTTGAGCGGCTTGTCGCCTGTGTTGATGAAGGTGTGGCGGCGGTGCGGTCCCACGAAAACGGTGGTTCCCGTCCGGACCGGATGCTCTTCCGCGCCGTCGATGACGACCTTCCCCTCGCCCTCGAAGAAGAAAAGGATCTCCTCGTTGCTCTCATGGGAATGGTCGCGCACATAGCAACCCGGCGCCACCACCTGGATGCCGTGCGAGAACCTGGTCACGCGGGGATCGTTGCGCTTGGACACGCGCACCTCGGTGTAGCCGTTGGCCGGCACGGGCTGCCACCAGCTTTGGCCCTCGTCCGGCTGCACCACGATGGCGAAGCCCGGCTGCGTCTTCTTCACGTCCTTGATCGGCGTGTCCATGCCGCCTGCTCCTTTGCCGCTGCTGGCCGCATGCTAGGCGCTGCGTGGGCGTCCAACAAGGGGCCCCGCGCCACGAACGTCGAGGACCACAAGGAATTTCGTCGGAGTTTCAGCGCTTTGCGAGGCGAAGCGGAAGCGGCGGCGCGATCTGGGACGCGGGCGCGGTGTTTGTATTTGATATAAGCTTTATCAATCTCTTGAGCGTAAGCTCCTGCGGCAGGACATGAACCGGCTCCAATGCGCAACACCTCCAACAATGCGATTTCGCTTTCCTTCCCGGCGGCGGCGCCCTTTGCGTTGATCCTCGGCTATGTCGCCGTCGTGGCCCTGTTCCGCCGCTCCGGCCTGTTCGATCTGACCTACCATGTGATCGTGCTTGTGCTGATGGGCGTCTCGCTGGCGGGCGCTTCGCCGTTCCGAGAGATCGCAACGGCGATGCTGGCGACGATCCTGGTCGCGTCGGTGTTCGCCCATCTGTTCGGCGTCGGCGCACGCGATTCGCGGCGGCGGGACGCCCGCCGGTTCCTGAACCGCACGGCCACCCTGAGGCGCGTCGCTACCATCGCGCCCAAGCCAAGCGACGCGCGGTAACACGCCGCGTCGTGGGCACCGTGCCGGAGGGGGCCGGAGGCGAGCGATCGCCTCCGGCCTTTCTTCATCCGGCCCGTCGGGTGCCGGCCGATAGCGACCGCCCATGCAAGGGGGTAGCGCGCATGTCGGCCCCGCGGCGATTCGCGGGCAATGGCGGTGCGCCGAGGCATGCCGCAATTTGGTAACCATCTGTTAACCCGGGCCGCGTAGCGTGGCCTGGGCGCAAGGAAATCATGGACTTAGACCTTCCGAGCGGCGCGCTGTGCCGATCCGGGCGGCCGATTGCCGGCCGCGGGGCTCGCCTGCGCGGTCAGGAGGCGCGGCGCTGAGATGCGTGCGCGCGAGCATTTCGCCCGGCTGCGACGGCGGATCCGCATGCTTGGCGCTGGAGCCGTGCTGTCGATCGCGGCCCTGGCCGCCGTCCATGTCCTGCTGGATCATGACCAGGATGCCTGGAGCATAGGCACGCTGGTCTGGGCCCTCGGCGGCGCCGCGGCCGGCATGGTCGGCTTCGCGCTGATCGAGTTCCTGTTCATGAACGCCCTCAGCGAGGCGGCACACGAAATCGAGCTGGCCCAGCGCGGCCTGGAGAACCACGCGCGACAGGCCAGCGCAGCGCTGGAGGAACTGCAGCGCGACAACCGCCGGGCCGAGGAGACGGCTGACGAACTCGCACGCGCCGTGCGCCAAGCGGAGATCGCCAATCGCACCAAGACCGAGTTCCTCGCAAACATGAGCCACGAGCTGCGCACGCCGCTGAACGCGATCATCGGCTTCTCCGAAATCCTCAAGGACGAGCTGCGCGGCCCGGGCCATCCCAGCTACAAGGTCTACGCCAAGGACATCTACGAGAGCGGCACGCTCCTGCTGGCAGTGATCAACGACATTCTCGATCTGTCGAAGATCGAGGCGGGCCGCCAGGAGCTCCATCTCGACGACGTCCCGCCCATGCAGATCGTTCGGTCCTGCGTCAACCTCGTCCGCGAGCGCGCCCACAGCGCCGGGGTGCAGATTGCCCTGCTCGGCGCGACACAGCCCTTCGACGAAGTGCGCTGCGATCCGATCAAGCTAAAGCAGATTCTGCTCAACCTGCTGTCGAACGCCATCAAGTTCACCCCCCGGGGCGGCTCCGTCACGGTCGGCGTCGCGCGCCAGACCTCGGCGATCACCGAGTTCGTGGTGGCCGACACGGGTATCGGCATGCGGCGCGAGGACATCCCGACCGCGCTGGAGCCGTTCCGCCAAGTGGACAGCTCCATGTCCCGCCGGTACGAAGGCACCGGGCTGGGATTGCCGCTGGCGCGCGCGCTGGCCGAGCTGCATGGCGGGACGCTGACGATCGACAGCGAGCCGAAGCAGGGAACCACCGTCTGCGTGGCGATTCCGCGCGGCATTGCGGTGGTGCAGCCGGCGGCGGCGGACTGACCCGTCGCGGCCCGATGGGCGGCCGCTATAATCGCCGGCATGGAGAAGCGGGATTTCGCGACCGTCGTCCTGGGCGACGGACGCACCGTGCGCCTGGACATCGACGGCGCCGGGCTGGTGCGCAGCGTCGCCGATGCGCCGGCCCCGGCGCCGCACAGCGACATGCTCGCCACGCCGGGCCTCGTCGACCTGCAGGTCAACGGCTTCGCCGGCGTCGACTTCAACGATCCGCGCATGACGGCGGAGGACTTCGATCGCGCACTGCGGGCCATGGCGAGGACCGGCGTCGGGCTCTGCCTGCCGACTCTGATCACGGCCTCGGCCGAGCGGCTGGAGCAGTGCTTCCGCGCGCTCGAAACGGCGTGCGCGCGATCGGACCTCGCCCGCATCATGGTGCCGGGCTACCACCTGGAAGGCCCGTTCCTTTCGCCGGTTGACGGCTATTGCGGCTGCCATCCGCGCGCCGACATGCGCCCGGCCGACATGGCGCTGTTCGATCGGCTGAACCGTGCCGCCGGCGGGCGCATCCGGCTTGTGACCCTGGCCGCGGAAGTGCAAGGCGCGACCGACCTCATTCGGCACGCCCGCGCCAGGGGCGTCGCGGTTGCCCTCGGCCACACCGCGGCCGACCGCGCGACCGTCGCCGCCGCAGCCGAGGCCGGCGCCACACTCTCCACCCATCTCGGCAACGGCACGCCGCAGCTTCTGCCGCGCAACGCCAATCCCGTCCTGGCACAGTTGGC
>CAYMTM010000087.1:0-18066 GCA_964393375.1 uncultured Rhodospirillaceae bacterium | reverse complement strand
AAAGCTCGAGCCCGCCGGGCGCGTCCTCGAGGATCCGCGCCAGCGCAGCCAGCACGGCGTTTGCCGAAGCCAGCGGCTCGGCGCGGCCGGGTGCGAAAATGCCGGCCACGCCAAGCTCGGCCTGAAGTACATGTCCGGGGCCGAATGTTGAGCCGCTCGCGGTCATGGCACCCGGAAACAGGTCGAGCCAGCGTCGCTCGACCACCTTCACTGCCGGCGCATTGCCGTCGATCGGCACGACGGAGGCTGGCCCGGGTCCCACCTGGGTGCGCGTGGCAAAGCTGTCGGCGACTTCGCGCACGCGCGCCTGGTCGCGCTCGGACATGGCGTTGAGCACGACAAAGAACGTCAGCAGCAGCGAGGCTACGGCGAAAAGCGCGATCGGGCCCGACCTATGGGTGGAGGCCTGGTCCATGAGCGGGCAACCTCCGGGACCGGGACCGGATCAGGCGTTGCCGGACAAGATGGCGTCAATCTCGTCCTGGCCCATGGCGTTGGCCGGCATCTGCGGTCCGTTCAGCAGGGCCTTGTCGTCCATCGCCGCCACCGCCTTGGGATCGGTCTTGGCATCGGCGGCAGGCCTCGCGCCGGCTGCGATTTCCGGCTTGCCGCCACCGGCTGCGGCGATCCCCTCGCCGCCGAGCGCGCCCAGCAGCGCCGACACCTTCTGTTCGATCTGGTGCAGGGTGCGCACGACCTTGGAAATGCGCTGGCCGGTGATGTCCTGGAAAGTGCAGGCTTCGTAAATGCCCGTCACCGCCTCGGTCAATTGGTCGGCGTGCTCGCCGCCGATCGCCGCCGCCGTCGCCTCGATCTTCTCGGCGGCGGCCATGATGGCGTGGGTCGCCTCCTCGGTCGCGCTGACGACGGCATCGAGCTCGTCCTGGGCCACCGGAAGGTGGCGCTGGCGGATCTCGTCGTTGCGAAGCTCGGCGATTTCGGCCTTGGCGTTGCGAATGATCGCTGCCAATGCGTCCAGCTCGCCGTAGACGACGGTTTCGCTCGCCGTAATGTCGCCTGCCATGGTAGTCACGATCCCCCTCACGATCTCGGCCATCTCGTCGACATCGACGGCAGTGGCCGGACGGGACTTTGCGTCATCCAGACGCCGGTCGAGAGCCGCCTTGATTGCCGCGTTCATGCTGTTTCCCCGAAAACAACCGACGGACGCGACGGTCAGAACTGGCCCAGCACCGCTGACAGTTTCATCTTCAATGTCGCTGCATTGAACGGCTTGACGATGTAGTTCGATACCCCCGCAGCCTTGGCCGATATCACGTTCTCAGTCTTGCTCTCGGCCGTCACCATGATGAAGGGAAGGCTCTTCAGCCGGGCGTCGGCACGCACCTCGCGCAGCAACTCGATGCCCGTCATGGGCTCCATGTTCCAATCCGAGATGACGAGGCCGAACTCGCGCTGCCTGAGCTTCTGCAGCGCCTGGCTGCCGTCTGTCGCTTCGTCGACGTTGTCGAAGCCGAGCTGCTTCAGCAGGTTCCGGATGATCCGAAGCATCGTCTTGTAATCGTCGACGATCAGGATCGGCATGTTCATGTCAACAGCCATGGACCTCGCTCCACGCGAAACTGGATATCCCCGTCGCGGAACGACGCGCGCCCAAACGCGCCGCCACTGACGAATGCGGCCATACCCTGCCGGAAAATAGTTAACGATCGCTGAAGCGTAGCGGCCATCGCCGGGGGCGACTTGCCGGGAAATCGAGTGCTGGCGCAAACTCGTAGCGCGAACGCACTGCCGTCGAAGCGACCACAAGGGAGTTAACGAATGATTCACCTCTATACCGCGGGGACCGGCAATGGCCGCCGGGCATCGGTGATGCTCGAGGAATGCGGCCTGCCCTATGCGCTGCACAAGCTCGACCTGGCGAAGGGCGAGCAGAAAAAGCCGGAATACCTGGCCATCAATCCTGCCGGCGCCATCCCGGCGATCGTCGACGAGGAAGGCCCGAACGGAAAGAAGACCGCGCTGGCGCAATCCGGTGCGATCGTGCTCTACCTTGCCGAGAAGACGGGCAAATTCCTGCCCAAGGACCCCGCCAAGAAGGCCGAGGCGCTGCAATGGTTCATGCAGGTCTCGACCGATGTTGCGCCGGCCAGCTCGGCGATCTTCTACATGACCACCGCCGCGCCGGACAAGACGCCGGCCAACCAGAAGTTCGTCGAGGACCGTTTCGTCAACATGCTGAAGCAGTGCGACGCCAAGCTCGCGAAGTCGAAGTACCTGGCGGGCGACGAGGTGACGGTTGCGGACCTGGCGCTGATTCCGGTAATCGACGCCCGCAAGCCGCTGATCGACAAGACCGAGGGACTGACGAACGTGAAGCGGTGGGCGGCCGACATGATGGCGCGGCCGGGCGTGAAGAAGGGCCTGCAGGTCTAGGCGGGCGCGATGGGCGGCGGCGCCGGCAGCCCGCCGCCCATCGGATGCCTCAGGCCATGGCCGAGTAGCCGCGCTTGATCAGCCGGTGCGTCGCCTCGAACGCCTCCAGCAGCTCCTCGTAATTCATACGGGCCGCGCGCAGGCGCGCCAGGTCGTCGGCCGGCGGCGCGTGGCCTTTCTTCGACAATTCGAGGCCCAGCTTGACATAGGCGGCGCGCGCCTCGGCCACCACGATCGCAAAGCGCACGAAGCTGTCGCGGTCCAGGCCGGGGATCGCGCGGTGGATGATTTCGCGGTTGGCCGCGAAGATGGCCACGTCGATCTGCTCGAGGAACCTCGCCAGCTTGCGGCGCGAGGCCTTGTCGAGCAGCGCCTGGTCGACCAGGCGGTCGACCTTTTCCTCCTCGAACACGCCGACGATTTTGCCCATGGTCCGGTCTCCCCTCGCTCCGGCGATCAGAACGGGAAGAAGATGTCGTAGATCTGCTGGCCGTAGCGCGGCTGCTGGACGTCCGTCATCTGGCCGCGGCCGCCATAGACGATGCGGGCCTCGGCGATCTTCTCGTAGCCGATCGTGTTGATCGACGTGATGTCCTCCGGCCGGATGATGCCGGTGATCTGCAGCTCCCGCATCTCGAAGTTCACGGTCACTTGCTGGCTGCCGCGGATCACCAGATTGCCGTTGGGCAATACCTGGGTGACGACCGCAGCCACCTTCAGCTTGATGTCTTCCTTGCGGTCGATCGAGCCGGTCCCGGAATTGCCGGTCTTGCTCGAGAAGTCGATCAGCGATTCCGGCGTGACCTCGGGCGGCAGGTACTTGCCGAGCTTCGTCTCGTAGCCCAGGAACTTGGGCAATTGCGCAGTGTCGCTGTTGTTGCGCGTGCGCGAGCTCGAGTTGTCGAGCTTGCCCTGGTCGGAAATCTCGACCAGCACGGTGATCAGGTCGCCGACGCGGGCCGCGCGCTGGTCCTTGAAGAAGGCGCGCGCGCCCGCGCGCCACAGCGAGTTGGGCTGGCGCTCGGCCGTTTCGGGCGGCGGCATCGGCATCGACACCGGTACGTAGCCCGGTTGCAGGGTCGGGTTCTGGATCGGGGACTGGGTCGGCGGACTGCCGGCCTCGGTGGCGCGGGTCAGCGCGTTGCACGCACCCAGCGCGACGCAGGCGCTCGCGAGCAGCACAAAGCGCAGCGCGCCCTTCGGCATCAAGGCAGCGGACATGGCTCTAGTTCCCCTGGTTGTGGGCCAGGCGCGGACGCGCGCCGGGGCCGATGGCAACGGCGTTCCGGCCCACGACGACCGCATCTACCGGCTTGTTCGAGGCGGTATTGATGACCCGGATCGTCTCGCCCAATGTTCCGTTCGCCGTCGCCTTCGCCTTTGCGGTCAACTCCATGCCCGGATGGCGGAAGGTCATGGTCACGATGCTGTTTTTCTTGACCATGATCGGCGACTCGATCTCGGCGGTCGTCAGCGGCCGGTTCGGCGGCAGGGTCCGCCGCGGCGACAATCCCAGGATCTGGTCGACCTCCGTCAGTGTCTGTGGGCCCACCTGGTCGGCGCGGACCTTGACCCAAACCAGGTCGCGTTCCTCGATCAGATCGCCTGGCGCCACGCGCCGGCCCAGGGCCGGCAGTGTCACCTGCTCATGGATGCGTCCGGCGATAGGATAACGCCGCGTTTCCGGATGGTTGGCCGGCGCTACCAGCAGGCCGGCAAACCGCATGGTTCGGCGGTCGACCTGCAGACGCGCGAGACTGGCGGGCTCCTCCACGTCGACGGGCAAGTGGATCTCGGGCAAGCGGCCGTCCAATTCGATCTCCAGGTCCCCGATGAGGCCGTCCTTGGCCAGGGCCTGTCGGATCAGGGCGTCGATACGCGGCCGCTCGAGCACCTGGCTCGCCCGCGCCAGCGCCACGCGGTCAAGCCGCGTGGCCGGGCGCCAGTTCACCCGATAGGCGCGTGCGACGCGCCCCAGCCAATTGGCCTCCAGCACGACACGCTCGCCGGGGGCCGGCGACGCAGCCACGATGGCGTCGGCATCGCGCTCGAGGCCCAGGAAGATGTCGCCAAGGCGTACCGTCGAACCGTCGACCGTGACCGAAGGACGCAAGGTCGCGGGCGAAGCCGGCGGTGCGGCGGCCGGATCGGCGGCGCAAGCGCCGTGACCGAGGAGGATCGCAAGCAGAAAGGCGAGAGCGCGCATCGTCGGGCTCCTAGCGCAGCTGCGTCAGCGATTGCATCATCGCGTCGGACGTCTCGATCACCTTCGAGTTCATCTCGTAGGCGCGCTGCGCCGTGATCAGGTTGCTGATCTCCTTGACGACGTCGACGTTCGACGTCTCGAGGAAGCCCTGCATGATGCTGCCGAAGGCGTTCGAGTTCGGCACACCGGTGGTCGGCGTCCCCGAAGCGGGGGTTTCCTGGAACAGGTTGTCGCCGATCGCGACCAGGCCGTTCTCGTTGGGGAAGTTCGCCAGCTCCAGCTGGCCGACATTCTGCGGCGTGCTGGTGCCGGATACCTTGGCCAGCACCTCGCCGCTGGCGTTGATCGTCACGTCGGTGGTGTTGGTGGAGATGGTGATGCCCGGCGACACGATATGCCCGTCGGCCGTCACGATCTGGCCGGTCGGGCTCAGTTGGAACGTGCCGGCGCGCGTGTACGCGAGCTCGCCCGACGGCAGGGTGACCTGGAAATAGCCGCGTCCCTTGATCGCGAGGTCGAACGTGTTGTCCGTCGGCAGGATGTTGCCGCGCTCGGTAACGCGGTAGGTGGCCGCGGTGCGCACGCCCAGCCCCACCTGCACGCCCGAGGGCACGATCGCGCCGTTATCCGCCGAGGTCGAGCCGACCCGGCGCAGGTTCTGGTAGATGAGGTCGGCGAACTCGGCGCGGCGACGCGTGAACGCCGTCGTGTTCATGTTGGCGATGTTGTTCGAGATGACTTCCACGTTCGTCTGCTGGGCCAGCATGCCCGTCGCAGCGATGTGGATGGAGCGCATGGTCATTGTCGTACCTCGTCCGTTCCTCTTGCCTGCCCGCTCCGGCTAGGCGGTTGTCTTCGAGAGCTGCTGCAGCGCACTGCGCCGACGCTCGGCTTCGGCTTCGACGGCCTTCTGCACAGCCTGATAGGTCCGCAGTATCTCGATCATGTCGGTCAGCTCGCGCACGCCCTGCACGTTGGCCTGCTCCAGCGCGCCCTGGATCACGCGCGGCCTGCTTGCCGTCTGCGGCGCCTGGTCGGTCGTCAGAAGCCCGTCGCTTACGTGACGCAGCTGACGCTCGTCGTCGAACTCGACCACCCCGAGCCGATCGACCCTGATGTCGATCTTGGAGTCTTCGACCCGCCGGATCGAGATCGTGCCGTCCTCGGCGATCGCGATCTGCGTGGTGTCGGCAGGCAGCACGATCGGCGATCCGCCGGCGGACAGCACCGGATAACCCTGGCTGGTCACGATGCGGCGTTGCTGGTCGAGGGTGAACGAGCCCAGGCGCGTGTAGCGCGGGCCGTCGGGCGTATCGACGGTGAAGTAGCCGCGGCCGGCGATCGCCACGTCGAGGTCGCCGCCGGTACTGACGATCGGCCCCTCGGACAGGTCGCGGTAGCTGGCGATGTCCTGCACGAAGGAGATCGGGTAGCCGGAATCCGCGTTCTGTAGGTATTCGCGGAACAGCAGTCGCTCGGCCTTGAAGCCGGGCGTCGACTGGTTTGCCATGTTGTTCGCGACGATCTCGAGCTGGCGACGCAGCGCCATCTGGCTCGAAAGCGCGATATAGGTCGTGTTATCCACCGTCCAGACATCCTCTAGGGCGCGCCGCTCGATCCGCGCGCATGGGCTGCGGCAGGCAAGCTGCATCGCCCATGCCAGCCGCAGAGCGCTTACACGCCAATGCGTTAGTAGGAACGCCCGACGCCTTCCGCGTACCCTCCGGCAGGAATTGCCGGGCAGGACGTACCGCCCCCTGGAGGCACCCAGGGACCGCCTCGTCCAAGCCGGAGCCGCGGTGGCGCGACACGGCATCCGCAAAGCTTTGTTAACCATCGCGCACCTAGACTTGCCGCACCGCCAAAGGGGGCGAGACAAGGGAGTCGGGTAGCGCCGCAATGACCGACAGGACCATGGAAGCCGATGCCGAAGCCCAGGCGGAAGGCGATGGCAAGCCTAAGGGCAAGGGCAAGCTGATCATTGTCGCCGCCGCCGGCGGGCTGGTGCTGCTGCTGGCCGTCGGCGGCGCCGCGGCCTATTTCATGGGGATGTTCGGCGGCAAGACCGCGCATAAGGAGGCCGAGAAGCCGGCCGTCCCGCTGGTTGCGACCTATGTGCAGCTGCCCGACCTGCTGGTCAACCTGACTTCCTCCGGCAAGCGCAACAACTTCATCAAGCTCAAGATCACCCTGGAACTGGAGAAGGCGACCGACCAGGACCGCGTGAAGTCGATGCAGCCGCGCATCATCGACAATTTCCAGACCTACCTGCGCGACCTGCGCCTGGAAGACCTCCAGGGGGCGCAAGGGCTATTTCGACTTCGCGAGGAACTGCTCGTCCGGATCAACGCGGCGGTTGCGCCGGCCAAGGTGACGGATATCCTGTTCCAGGAGATGCTGGTCCAATAGGACCGGGAAACCCGGAAAATGGCAGACGAACCAGCCAATCCGGCGGGCGCGGGCGAAGGCCAGGACGCCGACGCCATGGCCGCCGAGTGGGAAAAGATGGCGGCCGACGACGCCGGCGCGGCCGAAGGCGAGGCCGCTGCCGGGGAAGCGCCGGCGGGCTCGACCCGCGTCCTCAATCAGAACGAGATCGACAGCCTGCTCGGCTTCAACGAGGACGCCGGGACCGGCGGCGAGCGCTCGGGCATCCGCGCGATCCTCGATTCCTCGCTGGTGTCCTACGAGAAGATGCCGATGCTCGAGGTGGTCTTCGACCGCCTCGTGCGCATGATGTCGACCTCGCTGCGCAACTTCACCTCCGACAACGTCGAGGTATCGCTCGACAGCATCGCCTCGGTCCGCTTCGGCGACTACCTGAACTCGATCCCGCTGCCGGCGATGATGGCGGTCTACCAGGCCGAGCAATGGGACAATTACGGCCTGCTGACCGTGGACAGCGCGCTGATCTACTCGATCGTCGACGTGCTCCTGGGCGGACGGCGCGGCACGGCCGCGATGCGCATCGAGGGGCGCCCCTATACCACGATCGAGCGCAACCTCGTGGAGCGGATGATCCACCTGGTGCTGGCCGACCTGCACGGCGCGTTCGAGCCGCTGACGCCGGTGACGTTCCGCTTCGAGCGCCTGGAAACCAACCCGCGCTTCGCCCAGATCGCGCGGCCGGGCAATGCCGCCATCCTGGCGCGGTTGCGCATCGACATGGACGACCGCGGCGGTCGGCTGGAGATCCTGCTGCCCTACGCCACGATCGAGCCGGTGCGCGAAGTCTTGCTGCAGATGTTCATCGGCGAGAAGTTCGGCCGCGATTCGATCTGGGAAACGCACCTGGCGAACGAACTGAAATCGACCGAGGTGCAGATGGAGGCGGTGCTGGACGAGATGACCATGACGCTGCGCGACATCATGTCCTGGCAGGTCGGCACCCAGGTGATGCTCAACAGCACGCCGAGTTCGCCGATCGAACTGCGCTGCGGCAGCGTCCCTCTGTTCTCCGGCAACATGGGCCGCAAGGGCCTGCAGGTCGCGATCCGCATCGACTAGCGGATCCTCAAGAACCATGATGGGGAATGAACTGGCGCTGCTCGCCGACGGCGCCGTTGCGCTGCTGCTGGCGGTCGTGGTCGGCTACGCGGTCGTCCTCAACCGCCGTCTGGCCGCCTGGCGCGCGGGCTCCGCCGAGATGGAGCGCCAAGTGGCCGCGCTGAACGCCACGCTGATCCGCGCAGAGGTTGCGATCAATACGCTGAAGGGCGTGTGCAAGGATGACGGCACAGCGTTGGAATCCGCGCACCGCAAGGCGCAATCGCTGCGCGACGACCTGTCGTATCTGCTCGAACGCGGCACCAGCTTGGCAGACCGTCTCGAACAGGCCGTGCGCGGGGGACTGAACGCCGCCCCCCCTCCGGCAGCGGTGGCGGAGCCGGTCCGGCCGGTGCCGCGAAGCGCTGCCACAACGACCACCCCCACCGACCGGCCGATGTCGTCCGCCGAACGCGAACTCCTGAAGGCGCTGGAATCGATGCGCTGAAGCGGTGAATGCCATGGACCACGCCGCCCCTCCCCTGCCCGTCCGGCGCCGCCTGCGATTGCGGCTGCTGCCGCTGACGATCTTCGGCGCCAGCCTGCTGTTGACGGTCAAGCTTGGCGCACTGCTGACGCCGGGCACCCCCGCGGGCGAAGCGATTTCGGTCACGCAGAGCCGCGCCCAGCAGGCCCAGCAGGGCAAGACGGCGCCCACGTCGCTGACGCCCCAGGCGACGGCGACGAATTCCGGCGCGCCGCCGTCGGCCGTCCCGTCGAAGCCTGCGCCGCCGGCTGCAGCAGCGACGGCACAGCCCCAGCCCGCCGCCGAGCAGCCGGCGTCCCAACCGGCTGTGCCCGCCAGTCCCCCCTCCGTTACCGGCAAGGCACGGGACGCGCAGGTCGACCCCGTGACGATGAGCCAAACCGAAATCGATGTACTGCAGGCGCTCGGCGAGCGGCGCCGGCAGCTCGACGAGCGCGAGCGCGCGATCGAGCAGCGCGAGGCGTTGATGCAAGCGGCCGAGAAGCGAATCGCGGAAAAGGTCAACGAGCTGAAGGCGATCCAGGCGAAGCTCGAAACGTCGCTCAAGAAGCAGGAAACCGAGCGCGAAGAACAGTTGCGCCGCCTGGTTAAGGTCTACGAGAGCATGAAGCCCAAGGAGGCGGCGCGCATCTTCGAACAGCTCGACGATGCCGTCCTGATCGACGTCGCCGAGCGGATGAAGGAAGTGAAGCTGGCGCCGGTCCTGGCCAGCATGGAGCCGAAGAAAGCCACGCTGGTGACCACGGAGCTTGCCAAGCGCCGCCAGGCCCGGCCGAGCGGAAGCCTGCCGACAGGGGGCTGAAGGCCCCCTCAACCATTGGCGTATGTGCTTGCGCGTACGCGCAAGACCTTGCGTATGCAACGGGTGATCGCCCGGATCGGCAGTTGCCTCCCGGCTTGGGCGTGACTAGAGTGCCGCGCGTGCGCCGGAGCCTGGAGGCCCGGCACTTCAAGCGAACGAGCACCGACCCGATCATCATCGTCAAGTTTTGCGTTGGCAGCTGATCGCGCGGGCGTCCGGGCGGACGCGGGCGCGAGCAAGAGTTTGGTACGGGCATGGCAATTGCACAATCGGCCGGCGGGGGCCAACAGGCTGAAAGGAGGAAGTCCATCGCGCCGCTGGTGGTCGGCGCGATCGGGGTCGTGTTCGGCGATATCGGGACAAGCCCGCTTTATACGATCCGGGAATGCTTTTCCGGCGCGGAGCGGCTGCCGATCACTCAGGGCAACGTGCTGGGCATCCTGTCGCTGATCTTCTGGTCGGTCACCGTGATCGTGACCATCAAGTACGCGTTTTTCATCATGCGCGCCGACAACCAGGGGCAGGGCGGAATCCTGGCCCTGATGGCCCTGGCCTTGCAGAAAGTGTCCTCGGCGCGCGACCGTCGCATCATGCTGCTGCTGGGCATCGTCGGCGCGGCGCTGTTCTTCGGGGACGGTATCATCACGCCGGCCATCTCCGTCTTGAGCGCGGTCGAGGGGCTGAAGGTCGCGACGCCGGTGTTCGACCCCTATGTCGTTCCGATCACCATGGCGATCGTCATCGGCTTGTTCGTTATCCAGCGCCGAGGCACGGGCGCAGTCGGCGCGTATTTCGGACCGATCATCCTTGTCTGGTTCGTCGTCCTGGCGGTGCTTGGGGCAATTCAGATCATCGAGCATCCCTACGTGCTGATGGCGCTGAACCCGCTCCATGCCCTGCTGTTCGTGGTCGAGCACGGGCTGATGACGTTCCTCGTCCTGGGCGCGGTCGTCCTCGCCTTTACCGGCACCGAGGCGCTTTACGCCGACATGGGGCACTTCGGGCGCGGACCGATCCGTATCGGGTGGCTTTCCGTCGCCTTTCCGGCCCTAATGCTGAACTATTTCGGACAGGGAGCGCTGCTGCTCGACAATCCCGACGCCATTGCCAATCCCTTCTACCTGATGGTGCCCTCCTGGGCGCTCTACCCCATGGTCATGATGGCCACGATGGCTACGATCATCGCCTCCCAGGCGGTGATTTCGGGCGCGTTCTCGGTCAGCCGCCAGGCGGTGCAGCTTGGCTTGTGTCCCCGGCTGGAAGTCAAGCACACGTCGGAATCGGAGATCGGGCAGATCTACATTCCCCAGGTCAACTGGGGCCTGATGGTATGCGTGCTGGGCCTGATCCTGGCCTTCCAATCGTCGAGCAAGCTCGCATCGGCTTACGGCGTGGCGGTGACCGGCTCGCTGATGATCGACACGATCGTCGCGTTCGTCGTGGTCCAGTTCGCCTGGGGTTGGACATTGCCCCGCGCGGTATTGGTCTGCGGCGTCCTGATGGCGGTCGATCTGGTCTTCTTTGGGGCCACCCTGCTCAAGATCGTCGAAGGCGGCTGGTTCCCGCTGCTGGTCGGCGCCGTCATTTTCACGCTGCTTAGCACCTGGTACAAGGGACGCAACATCCTACGCAGCCAGATGCGCGAGGATGCCATCCCGGTCGAAAAATTCGTCGCGCGTGTTACCGACAAGCACCCGATCCGCGTGCCCGGCACTGCGATTTTCCTCACCAGCGATCTCGTCAACATCCCCTTCACGCTGCTGCACAACCTGAAGCACAACAAGGTCCTGCACGAACGCACGGTGTTCCTCAGCGTTGCGACGGAAGACCGGCCGTTCGTGCGCGACTCCGAGCGGCTGATGCTGGAGGAGCTCGGCAAGGGCTTCTACCGGCTGCAGGTCCGCTACGGCTTCAAGGAGTCGCCCAATATTCCGCGCGCGTTGTCCGAGTGCGCCAAGCTGGACCTGAAGTTCGACCTGATGGACACGTCGTTCTTCCTGGGCCATGAGAAGCTGGTGCCGGGCCTGCACTCGAAGATGGCGCGCTGGCGCGACAAGATCTTCATCTGGATGTCGCGCAATGCGTTGAGCGCGACCGAGTTCTTCCGCATCCCCAGCAACCGCGTGGTCGAAGTCGGCACGCAGGTCGAGTTGTAGCGCGGGTTCACCGCGCCGCATTGCGCCCTGGCCGAGGACCTCGATGCGACGGCGCTCGGCCGCGCGACGGAGACGATCGCGAATCGCTGGCAGCCGTTCGCGGCCTGCCCGGATCAGATCGGCCTGGTGCGCGTCAGGCCCGTTGAAATCTACCGGCAACAGCCCCTAAGGTCGCCTCCTGCACCGTGATCCACAGGAAATCGGGAACCGCCCATGACCTTCGTCAGTCCCGATCCGCGCCATCCGCCCAAGCTGAAGGCGCCGCGCGGGTCCGTCGACACCCACATGCACATGTACGGGCCGGTCGAGAAGTACCCTTGGGCGCCTACGCGGGTCAGCGATCCGCCCAAGGGCGATGTCGAGGACTATCGCAGGACGATGGCCTGGATCGGCGTGGATCGCTGCGTGGTCGTGCAGCCCTCGCATTACGGCAAGGACAACCGCTGCACGATGGACGCGGTCGAGGCGCTTGGGCTGGACAAGGCCCGCGCGGTGGTAGTGGTCGACGAGACGGCGAGCGAGGCCGAGCTGGCGCGGCTGACGCGCGAGGGCGCGCGCGGCATCCGCTTCCACATGCTGCCGGGCGGCGCGCTGCCCTGGGAGATCATGGAAACCATGGCGGCGCGGGTGAGCGCCCACGGCTGGCACGTGCAGCTCCAGTGCAACGGTCGCATCCTGCCGGAGCGAGAGGCGCTGCTGCGCCGCCTGCCCTGCCCGATCGTCGTCGACCATGTCGGACGTTTCATGGACCCCGTGCCGGTCGACCATCCGGCGTTCAAGTGCCTGCTTGGCTTGCTCGACACGGGGCGGGTCTGGGTCAAGAACTCGGCACCCTACGAGTCGTCGAAGACCGGCGGGCCCGCCTTCGCCGATGTAGCGCCGCTCGCCCGCGCGCTGATCAAGCACACGCCCGAACGCATGCTGTGGGCCAGCAACTGGCCGCATCCGGGCCGCGACGGCTACAGCGATGCGGCGATGCTCGATCTGCTCTTGGACTGGGCGCCGGACGACAAGAGGCGGCGGATGATCCTGGTCGACAACCCAACGAAGCTCTACGGCTTCGCCTGATCCGCGTTCACGCGAACCACGTGTCCGGCAGGGTGTAGCCGCCGCGGAACGGGTCGCTCGGGTCGAAGCCGTGCTGGAAGATGCCGGTGATCCAGGCCTGGCCGGCGATGGTCGGCACGATCGCCCGGCGCCCGGCGACGGTCGTCTCGGCGGCGATCGCCGACTCGAACTCCGAGCCGATGATCGACTCGTGGATGAAGCCCTGCCCCGCCTTCACCAGCCCCTTGGCGTGCAGCACCGCCAGGCGCGCCGAGGTGCCGGTGCCGCAGGGACTGCGGTCGATCCGGCCGGGCGACACGATGACGGCGTTGCGGCTGCGCGTGCCGGGCCCGCCGAACGGCATGGCGAACTCGGTGAACGTCACGGTCCTGATGGCCGGGTTCTCCGGATGCGTCACCGGCAACTGCTCGGCGGCCGCGGTCTTGATCCTGTTGCCGACCGCCACCAGATCGCGCGCCTCGTGCGGCTCCACGGCGAAGCCCAGCGAAGGCGCGTCCGCGATGGCGAAGAACGCGCCGCCATAGGCCACGTCCACCTTCACGCTGCCCATGCCCTCGACCTCGATCATGGCGTCGAGATGGGTGGCGAAGCAGGGCACGTTGGCGAACCTGACCTTCGTCACCTTGCCGTCCCTGCACGTGGCCTCGACCCGGACCGGACCGGCCGGTGTGTCGAGCGTCAGGACGGTCAGCGGCTCCTGCATCTTCAGCATGCCGGTTTCCAGCAGCACCGTCGTGGTGCAGATCGTGTTCGAGCCGGACATCGGCGGATAGTCGACCGATTCCATGATGATGAACCCGGCGTCGCAGTCCGGACGCGTCGGCGGCACCACCAGGTTCACGCACAAGGTCGACTTGCCGCGCGGCTCGAACAGCAGCCACCGGCGCAGCTCGTCGGCCTTGGTCTCGAGATACACTTTCTTGTCGAACATCGTCGCACCGGGCGGCGGCAGGACTCCCCCGACGATCACGTCGTTCTCCTCGCCCCCCACATGGCAGCCGATCACCGTCACCGTCCGTTCCCACTTCATGCCCGGTTTTCCCCTTGTCCCTCTCGGTAAGCGCTTGCTTTCCCGGGCGCGTAAGGTTTCATGGCGACCCGGCACTGTCCAGCAAGAGGTCCAGCGATGGAGAAACACGGCATGTTCGACCTGACGGGGAAAAAGGTGGTGGTGATCGGCGGCTCGGCCGGCATGGGTCTGGCCACTGCCGAGGCGGCAGTCGATGCCGGTGCCACGGTCGCCATCGCCGCGCGCGGCAAGGACCGGCTGGAGCAGGCCGCCGCCGCCTTGACGAAGCGTGGCAAGGGACGCGCCGTGGCGCACCAGGCGCTGCACGTCGAGGACCGTAAGGCGGTCGCGAATTTCCTGGCGGACAGCGCGCCGTTCGATCACTTGGTATTGCCCGGCTCGACCGTGCGGCCCGTGCTCTACGACGACTTGAACGAGCGGGAGGCGGCCGAGGCCTTCAACAGCAAGTTCTGGGGGCCGTTCTGGGCGGCCTGGGACGCGCGCCAGCACATGCGCAAAGGCGGCAGCGTGGTGTTCTTCACGGGAGTGGCCGCCGAGCGTCCGGTCAAGGGCTATGTGATGGGCGCGTGCATCAACGGCGCGCTGAATGCCGGCGTCCGCTCCCTGGCGCTGGAATTCGCCAAGATCGGCTGCCGGGCCAACGCGATCTCGCCGAGCCTGGTCGAGACCCCGCTGCTCGACACCCTGCATGGCCACGACAAGAATGAGCGCATCAAGCGGCTCAGCGCCCGCCTGCCGGTCGGGCGCATCGGCACGGCCGAGGAATGCGCGATGGGGGCGATCTACCTGATGTGCAACGGCTACGTCACCGCCCAGGTGCTCGGTATCGATGGCGGCCATGTGGCCATGGAATAGCCGCCGCTATTCGTCGAACAGGTGGCAGGCGACGCCCCGCCCCTGGCCAAGCTCCTTCCAGGCGGGATATTCGACCTTGCAGCGTTGGGTCGCGTGCGGACAGCGCGGATGGAAGTGGCAGCCGGACGGCGGCGCGGCCGCCGAGGGCACCTCGCCCTCGATGCGCATCATCGTCACCCGCGCGCGCGGATCGGGCACCGGCGAGGCGCCGCGCAGGGCCTTGGTGTAGGGGTGCAGCGGCTCGTCGAACACCGCAGGCAACGGTCCGCGCTCGACGATCCGGCCAAGATACATGACGGCGACCGCCTGGCAGAACCAGCGCACCACGCCAAGGTCGTGCGACACGAACACGTAGCTCAAGCCCCGCTTCT
Organism: uncultured Rhodospirillaceae bacterium; assembly: GCA_964393375.1. Taxonomy (GTDB): domain Bacteria; phylum Pseudomonadota; class Alphaproteobacteria; order JAEULC01; family JAEULC01; genus JAEULC01. Next base: position 3,148 of record CAYMTM010000087.1, on the reverse strand, counting down.
CCTGCAGCCCGCGCAGCAGCAGCAGCACCTGGGCCTGGATCGATACGTCGAGCGCCGATACCGGCTCGTCGGCGATCACCAGCTCGGGCTCGACCGACAAGGCCCGGGCAATGCCGATGCGCTGGCGTTGCCCGCCGGAAAATTCGTGCGGATAGCGACCGGCCGCGTCCGCGGGCAGGCCCACCTCGTGGAGCAACGCGCGCACGCGATCCGCCAACGCGCCCCCGGCTGCCAGCCCATGGACCTGCATCGGCTCGGCCAGCGTTTTGCCGATCAGCCGCTTGGGGTTGAGCGAGGCGTACGGGTCCTGGAACACGATCTGCATCTTGCGGCGCAACGCGCGCAACGCCTGGCGGTCGAAGGCGCGCACGTCCTGACCGCGGAACCGCACGCTGCCGGCGTCCGGCTCGATAAGCCGCAGCACCGCGCGTCCCGCCGTCGACTTGCCGCAGCCCGACTCGCCGACCAGCCCAAAGGCCTCGCCCTGATTGACCCCGAAACTGACCCCATCGAGCGCGCGCACGGTGATCGTCTTGGGGTTGGGAAAGCCGCGTTTGACGGTGAAAAACTTCCGCAGGCCCTCCACGGCCAGCAACGGCGATGCGGCCGCGCTCACGACCCTGCCCTCCCCGTTTCACCCGCGCGCACCCAGCAACGCACGCGATGGTTGGGGCAGCTGCCAGAGACCGCCTCGAGCGGCGGCGCGGCGCGCTCGCAGATCGGCTGCCTGAGGGCGCAGCGCGGCGCATACCGGCAGCCCGGCGGCATGCGGCTGATCGGCGGCACCTGGCCCGGGATCGCCATCAGCACGTCGCTCGTGCGATCGACGCGCGGGATGGAGCGCAGCAGCGCCTCGGTGTAGGGATGGGTCGGCCGCTCGAACAGCTCGCCCACGGTCGCCAGTTCCACGATCTCGCCCGCATACATCACCGCCACGCGGTCGGCGATGGTCGCCACCACGCCGAGATTGTGGCTGATGAAGATCATCGACATGCCGTAGCGCTGCTTCAGTTCGGCCAGCAGCACCAGCACCTGCGCCTGGATGGTGACGTCGAGCGCCGTGGTCGGCTCGTCGGCCAGAAGCACGCGCGGCTGGCAGGCGAGCGCCATGGCGATCATCACGCGCTGACGCATGCCGCCGGAGAATTGGTGCGGATAGTCGTCCAGCCGGTCGCGCGCCGACGGGATCTTGACCTGCTCGAGGATCTCCAGCGCCTGTGCACGCGCTTCGCCGGGCCCAAGGCCGCGATGGTAGCGCAGCACCTCGGCAACCTGGAAGCCGATCGTCAGCACCGGGTTCAGGCTGGTCATCGGCTCCTGGAAGATCATCGCGATGCGGTCGCCCCGGATGGCACGCATTGCGTCGTCGTCGAGCTCGGGAAGGTTCTTGCCGTCGAACAGGATGCGGCCCTTGGCCACCCGGCCCGCGGCCTTGGGGATCAGCCCCATGATCGACAGCGCCGTGATGCTCTTGCCGCAGCCGGACTCGCCAACCAGCGCCAGCGTCTCGTTGCGCGCAAGGTCGAAACCGATGTCGCGGATCGCCGGATGCCACTTGCCCGCAATGCGGAATTCGGTCGTCAGGCCCTCGACCGAGAGGACGGCCGGCTCAACCACCGCGCTCGCCCTTCAGCTTCGGGTCGACGACGTCGCGCAATCCGTCCCCTATCATGTTGAGCGCGAACACCACGATCAGGATCGCGACCGACGGCACCAGCGAAAGCCAGGCGGTGTCCAGGATGTTCTCGAATCCCTCGCGGATCATGCCGCCCCAGGTCGGCGTGGGCGGCCGCACGCCAAGGCCGATGAAGCTCAGACTCGCCTCGACGCGGATCGCGGTCGCCAGCCACAGGCTGCCCATCACCAGGATCTCCGGGAAAATGTTGGGCAGGATATGCACCAGCATGATACGCGGATGCGAAAAGCCAAGGGCCCGGCAGGCCTCGATGTATTCGCGTTCCTTGACGCTGACGGTCGGGGCGCGGGCGATGCGTGCGAAGGGCGGGATCGCGGTCAGCGCGATGGCGAAGATCAGGTTGCCGATGCTGGGCCCCATCATCGCCACGACCATCAGCCCCAGGATCAGCGAGGGGAAGGACAACAGCACGTCCATCGCCTGCATCACGAGGATGTCGAGCCGCCCGCCGAAATAGCCGGCGACCATGCCGATCGCGGGACCGACCACCATGGCGATCAGGATCGACACCGTGCCGATCCACAGCGAGATGCGCGCGCCGTAGACCACGCGCGACCAGATGTCGCGGCCGAAACTGTCGGTGCCGAGGATGAACTCGGCCGACGGTCCCTTCAGCTTCTCCAGGATGTTCTGCTCGACCGGATCGTGGGTCGCCAGCAGCGGTGCGAAGATCGCGACCAGGATGACGATCGCCATCGTCACCAAGCCGACCCAGGAGGTCTTGTTGGCGTTGAACGCCTTGACCAGTTGCAGGAAGGAGCTGCGCGGCGGCGGGGCCGCGCCGGGCGTCTCGACGGCCGCGGTCATTGGTACTTCACCCGCGGATCAATGAAGCCGTAGGTCAGGTCGGTCAGCAGGTTCACCACCACGATGACGAAGGTGTAGACCACCATCAGCCCCTGCAGCATCGTGTAGTCACGCTGGGTCAGCGCGCCGACGATCAGTTTGCCGAGGCCCGGCCGGTTGAACACGATCTCGGTCAGCACCGAGTTGCCGATCAGGATGCCGAGATAGAGGCCCACCACGGTCACCACCGGGATCAGCGCGTTGCGCAGGCTGTGGCGCCAGATCACCGCCAAGGCCGGCACGCCCTTGGCGTGCGCCGTGCGGATGTAGTCCTCGCCCAGCACCTCGAGCATCGAGGATCGCGTCACGCGGGTAATGTAGGCGGCCATGATGATGCCGAGGTTGATCGCCGGTAGGGCGAGATGCGTCATCCGCTCGCCCAGGCTGCCGCCGCCGCCCGAACTGATGACCGGAAACCACGGAAGCTGGATGGCGAACACCAGCAGCAGCATCACCGCCATGACGAAGGCCGGAAACGACAGGCCGAGCAGCGAGCCGATGCGCGTGACATAGTCGACGAGACGATTACGGTGCAGCGCCGACCACACGCCAAGCGGGATGCCGATGATCGCCCCCAGGATCAGCGAGACGACGGTCAGCTCGATG
>CAYMTM010000086.1:0-18137 GCA_964393375.1 uncultured Rhodospirillaceae bacterium | reverse complement strand
GTGCTCGACCGCATCCCCGCCGCCCGCGGCACCCTCGCCGACGGCTTGGTCGAAACCAGCTGCATGGAACCCTCCACTGCGACACCGGCCGCTTTTCTAGCATGGCGCCGCCCGGCAGACGACCCATCAAGGGTTGCTGCCACGTCTTGCCGGCGCCGTCACCCCGGCGGCATCGCGACCCAGCCGCCGGAGCAGCTCTGGACGTCCGGGTAATAGGTGCCGGAGCCCGGGCAGTAGTAGCGCGTGCCGGCCGCGCCCATCGGCGGCGGGTTGTAGTAGGGATCGGGGGAGGCGGCCTGCGGCGGCACGAAATAGGGCGCAGGCCCGGGTGGCGGCGCCGGCACGACCGGCACGGGCGCGGCGTAATAGGGCTCGGGCGCCACATAGTACGGCGGCGGGTAAGGATAGGCGTATTCGAAAGGGAACGGCTCGTACCAGCGCCAGGAATACGGATAGGGATAGTAGCGCCGGTAGCGCCAATCGCCATAGTAGCGCCAGCGGTAGTCGCAGTCGTAGTCGCGATACCCGTAGTCGTAGCGCCGTCCGTCGTCGCGCGGACGCGGCCGCGACTTCGAACCACCGCCTCCGCCTGGGGGCGGCGAGGGCTGCGCCGTGGGCGGCGAGGGCTGCGAGGACGGCGGCGGCCACGGGCCGGACGGCGCGCGGGTGCCGCCGGGCGGCGGCGGCGAAGGCGGCGGCTGGTAGCCGGGATTGCTCGGCTCGCGCTGCGCCAGCGACGGCGCGCTCCAGCCCAGCGTCCCCGCGCAAACAAGGGCGCTTGCCAGCGCGACCATCCTGAATGGCAGATTCGACGTGCCCATGGCTGCTCCTTTGCCCCATCGGCCGGGGCTGCGGCATCGTCCCCCAGGATCGCAGTCGATCCGATCCTCGCGACCTTGCGCCATGACGCAAGTCAAATGCCCGGCACCAGCGTTCCCGATGCGTGACGCAAGGCGATAACGCCGCCGCCGGCCCGGCTATTCCGCTTTGTCCTGCTTCATCCGGTAAAGCGGCGGCAGGTCGCTGAGCTCCAGCCGCCTGCGCCTCGGCTCGGGCGCCGCCAGCGGGGTCGCCGGCACCAGCGTGGCGAGGCAGCGCCGCGCCAACTGCTGGTACTCCCGCGTGCCGGCCGATTTCCAGGCGATCTCCTCTTCCTTCAGGTCGCGCACGATCTTGGCCGGCATGCCGGCGGCCAGCGTGCGCGCCGGCACCTGGAAGCCAGCCTTGACGAAGGCGAGCGCGGCGACGAACGCCTCCTCGCCGATCACCGCGCCGTCCATGATGACCGCGCCCATGCCCACCAGCGCGTTGCGCCGGACCACGCAGCCGTGCAGCACCGCGCCATGGCCGATATGCCCGTCCTCCTCGATCGTAGTGTCGGTGCCCGGAAAACCATGGACGATGCAATTGTCCTGCAGGTTCGCGCCCCGGCCCATTACCAGCCGCCCCATGTCGCCGCGCAGGCTGGCGCCCGGGCCGACATAGCAGCCCGGCCCCACCATCACGTCGCCGATCAAGACCGCGTCGGGGTGGACGAAGGCGGTCGGGTCGACGACCGGGACCACCCCGTCAATGGCATATACCTTGGCCACGCCCGTTCCTTGTTACAGTAGCTCGACTCGACCCAGCGGCAGGCCGGAACGATCCCACGGAATCCGGGGCGTTGTCATCCTGGCTGCCGGCGACGGTTCCATGGCAGTAATAAGAATTGCTAGGCTTGTTTCATGGCGCTGCGCACCGCCCACCAGGCCGGCGAAGCCACGCACGAGTACCTCGTGCGGTCGGTGGACGACCTGCATTCGCCCGTCCTGCGCGACTTATGGACCTATTGGCGTTCGCGGCACGCCGGCGACCGGCCGCCCGGCCGCAGAAACATCGATCCGGTCGAAATTCCGCGTCTGCTTCCCTACGTGATGCTGCTGGACGTCATCGACGGCCCGACGCCCGGCCTGCCCGAATTCCGTTTTCGCCTGGTCGGCACGCATATCACGCTGATCCACCGCACGGACAACACCGGCAAGCGTGTCTCCGAAGCGTTCCACGGCGAGGAACGCGCGACGGTGCTGCGGCTCTATCGGCGTACGGTCGCGGACCGCGCCGCGATCGCCTTTCGCGGGCGGCCATTGCGCCTGGACGGGCGCGTGTTGGACTACGAGATCGTGCACCTGCCGCTGGTGGACGGGCACGACCGGGTCAACATGATCCTGGCCGGGCTGGAATTCACGCTGCGGCCCTGACCGGGACGCGACCGGCCCTCACATCCTCCTGATTTGTCGGCCAATTCCGGCGTGACAGGCATTTAATCCGGGCGCCATCTTCCGGTCTCGGCCGGGCAGGCCAATATCTTTGCCAGGACAGGCCGAACGCCAGGAAAAGCGCCATGAACACCGACGACAACAAGGCCCTGCCGCCAAACGTGACCCCGATCCGCCCGAACCGGCCGCAGGCGGCGGGCGGCGAGAGCCCGATGCTGTTCTGGGCCGACCGCGACCCGGCGATCCAGTGGCGCGCGACCGCGCTGTTGCTGCTTGTGATGTCGCCGCTCGCCTTCTTCGAGCCGGCGCAGTTCATCCTGGCGGCCCTGGCAGTCGCCGCCACCGGCTGGCTGAACGCGGCCGGGTTCCGCTTCTACCTCAGCGCCACGGAGCTGCGCGTGCGCGCGGCGTGGCTGGCGCCGACCCTGCGCATCCCCCTGGGCGAGATCGCCGAGGTCTCGACCGTGCCCGACGCGGCCGGATCGCTGATGCCGATGGCGGCCGGTTCGGGCCACTTGCTGATCCGCAAGACCGACGGCGCGCAGATCATCGTCCCCGGCATCAAGGCGGTGGCCGAGGCGATCGACGCGATCCGCACGTTGAAGCGTCGCGCCCAGGAAGCCGAGCAGCCCGACCGCGCGGCGGCGTAGCGCCGCCTTCGCTCAGGGCGCGCGCTGGTGGGGCGACCGGGCCGTCGTGTCGACCGGCGTCGTCTCGTCGGCCGCGAGCAGCGCCTGCGCGGCCGGCGGGGGCTCCCCGCGCTGCATGCGCTCGGCCTCGCGCTTGAGGAACCGGTAGTTGCGCACGCTGACCGGGATGCTGAACACGTACCAGATGCCGATGATGCTCAGCACGATCCAGGGATAGCTGGCGAAGACGGCGGTCAGCACCGCCAGGCCGATGAACACCGGCAGCACGTAGGGCTGGGGTATCTTGATGCTCTTCAGCGAGAAGGTCGGGATGCGGCTGATCATCAGCATCGCCACCAGCACGATCCAGGGCGCCATGAAGAAGCGCGACTGCAGGACGTCGAATCCCATCTCGAACTCGATCATCATCGGCAGCATCGCGAGGCCCGCGCCCGACGGCGCGGGAACGCCCTGGAAGTATCGGTAGGCATAGGGCGGCAGGTTGGGATCGCCGATCGCCGTGTTGAACCTTGCCAGGCGAAGCGCGCAGCAGGTCGCGTAGAGCAGGCAGACGGCCCAGCCGATGCCGCCCGCATAGCGCAGGGACCAATAGTAGACCAGCACCGCCGGCGCGACGCCGAAAGCCGCGAAATCCGACAGCGAATCGAGCTCGGCGCCGAACTTGGAGGTTCCGCCCAAGAGCCGCGCCATGCGCCCGTCGAGCCCGTCGAAGATGCCGGCGAGCACGATGCAGATCACCGCCCACTCAAAGCGGTCCTGCATGGCGAAATGGATCGCGGTCATGCCTGAACACAGCGCCAGAACGGTGAGGAGGTTAGGGATCAGCGTGTTGATCGGCTCGCCTTTCAGGCGCGGCACGATGCGCTGGCCCAGCCGCACGCGCGGACGATTACGTGGCCGCATCAGCGTATCTCCCCATGTCGCGAGACTTCCGGGCTGCCAAGGTCGGCGAGCACCGTCTCGCCCGCCACGGCGCGCTGGCCCACGCAGGCCAGCGCCGCCACGCCGGGCGGCAGATACACGTCGACCCGGCTGCCGAAGCGGATCATACCGAAACGCTCGCCGGCGCGCACGGGCTGATTGGGCCGCACATAGCACCTGATGCGCCGGGCGATTAGGCCCGCGATCTGCACGACCGCGAGCTCGCGCCCGTCGACCAGCGCCAGCCGCAGCGAGTTGCGTTCGTTGTCCAGGCTCGCCTTGTCTAGGGACGCGTTGAAAAACCTGCCGGGATGGTAGGCGATCGACGCGATCGCGGCGTCGGCCGGCACGCGGTTCACGTGCACGTCGAACACGTTCATGAAGATGCTGATCCGCTGGCGCGGCGTCGCATCCATGCCCAGCTCCGGGGGCGGCGCGGCGGTCTCGATCTTCTGCACCACGCCATCGGCCGGGCTGATGACCAGGCCGGGACGGGTCGGCGTCACGCGATCGGGGTCGCGGAAAAAATAAGCGCTCCACGCCGTCAGCGCGACGCCGATCCAGCCCAGGGGCTTGGCCACCAGGAACAGCAGGGCGGCGATGAGCGCGAACAGGCCGATGAACGGCCATCCCTCGCGATGGATCGGCGTCAGGACGGCCTGTCGTATTGCATCCATGCTTTCACGAGATTCCGCAGCGGAAGGCGTCGGCGTCGCGCGGCGATCCTAGCGAGGTTTTCCACAGGAATCACGCCGCTTGCGCGGCCGGGATCCGGGACTTTCACCTCTCCTTAACCAGCACCGACCATGATCGAACACACCAGCGCGCCCCCAAACGACAGTCCATGACAATGGCCGTCCCTCCTTCCAACACCGCAGAACTCCTCGGCGAGCATGGGCCGATCTGGCCGCGCAACGGGTCCGAACCGTTGCGGTTCTCCTTCCAGGATCGCGAGCGGAACTTCCTCGGCCGGTTGGTGCGCGTCGGCGAGCGTGCGCGCCTGCATGTCGCCGGCGAGATCACGCAGATTCCCTACACCGTGGAGTCGCCCGACGCGCGCGCGCGGATCCTGGCGGCGCTGCGCAGCGTCGGCAAACCCGGGCTTGGTCGGCTGGTGATCGGGCCGCAGCAGACGATCTGCGTGGAGGGCGAAATCGCGTTCGACGCCCCGCTGACACCGAACCGGCTGATCGCCGCGGCCGCCATGTTCGTGGCGGCAACGCGCCAGGCGGCCGAGCGGATCGCCGCTGCGGCCCCGTCGGCAAAGCGTCCCTAGTTCATCGACGGCAGCGTGAAGACCTGGCCCGGATAGATAAGATCCGGGTCGCGGATCTGGTCCTTGTTCGCCGCGTAGATGACCGTGTAGCGCGGGCCGGCGCCGTAACGGTGACGGGCGATGCGCCACAGGCTGTTGCCGGGCTGGACGATCACGCGGCCGGGATCGTCCGCCGCCTGCTGACCCGGTTCGGCGCGCATGAAAGGCAACTCGACGCGGCCGACCACGCGCCCCTGCGGCGATAGCTGGTCGGCGCGCATCTTGTATGTGCCCGGATCGACCGGCGTCGTCGGCCGCATCTGCCACTGCCGGTCCTTGTCGACGCTGGTCTGTCCGATAGTCTTGTTGTCGAGATAGATGACGACCGACGATCCGGGACTGCCGCGGCCCGACAGGACCAGCTCGCCCTTGTCGTCGTAGTCCACCACGTCGACGGTCACCGCGCCCGCCTCGACCGGCCTGGAATCGCCCGGCGATTGCAGCACGCGGCTGGCCCCATCGCCGGCGCGCGGCGTCGCGACCGCCACCACGCCTTGGGCGCCGGCGGCCGGCGCTGTCGCGTCCGCCTTCGCCGACGCCGTGGGCCCGGCCGAGGGCTCGATCTTCGCCACGGCGGATGGTGCGGCGGCGAGCGGCTCCGGCTTGCCGCGCTCGGGCACGTGGAGCACGACGACCGCGCTCGATTCGGCAACCGACCCGTCCGCAAGCCTGGCGCTCAGGCCCAGTTCGCGCGCGCCGGACGGCAGCGCTTCGGTCGGCAGATAGACCCATTCGCCGCGCGGGTCGGCGGTGACGCTGCCGATCGGCCTGCCGCCGTCGAGGATCGTGACCCTGGCGCCCGGTTCGGCGCGGCCCGCAAAAACCGCGTCGCCGTTCGGCTTGATCCGCACGACGTCGAAGCTCGGGTTGACGGGTTTGCGCGCGGCGGGGGCCGGCGGCGTTGGCGTTGCGGCCGCCTGTTGCGCGGCCGGCGCCTTGTCGGCTAACGCAGCGCCGCCGAGCGGCGGCGGCACCGGCGGCTGCAGGCCGGGCGGTGCGGTCACGCCCGCGATCGGCGCGGGACCGCGCTGCGCCGTGTCGCCATCGCCGCCGAGGAAAGTCCACGCCAGCGCGGTCGCCACCAGGGCCAGCCCCACGCCACCGATCAGCAGGTATCGCATACCATTGCTTAGAATTTGTTAGGCGTCGCGCGAGGTTAGTTCCTTTGGCTCGCCATGGCAATAAATCAGACGCAGCGGGCGCGATTGCACCCGTGTCGCCAAGGGCTTAGGCTGGCCGCCCCGGCCGCGTGCGGCGGCCGGCATCCGGCCGAGGGAAGCGAATCCGATGCGCAAGTTCGACAAACTCACCGGCGTGGCCGCGCCCATGCCGATGGCGAATATCGACACCGACAAGATCATCCCCAAGCAGTTCCTGAAGACCATCAAGCGGGACGGGCTGGGCAAGAACCTGTTCCACGAGATGCGCTACGCGCCCGACGGCAAGGAGAACCCCGACTTCGTGCTGAACAAGCCGGCCTACCGCAAGGCGCAGATCCTGGTGGCGGGCGAGAATTTCGGCTGCGGCTCGTCGCGCGAGCACGCGCCCTGGGCGCTGCTCGATTTCGGCATTCGCTGCGTGATCTCCACCAGCTTCGCCGACATTTTCTACAACAACTGTTTCAAGAACGGCATCCTGCCGATCAAGGTGAAGAAGGAGGAGCTGGCGCTGCTGATGGACGACGCCAGCCGCGGGTCGAACGCGACCTTGTCGGTCGACCTGGAGAAGCAGGAGATCCGCGGGCCGGACGGCGGCTGCGTGAAGTTCGAGATCGACCCGTTCCGCAAGGAATCGCTGCTGAAGGGCCTGGACGAGATCGGCTACACGCTGGAGAAGGCGCCCAAGATCACGGCATACGAGGAGCGCATGCACGCCGAGCGGCCCTGGGCCGTCTAGCATTCCATGCCCGCGCTTCCCGTTGTCCGGCATTTGACCCGCGGCGCCTTCAAGCGCGGCGGCCTGCGTTCGTTCTTCGAGTATCGCGACCTGGGCATCAGGCGCGCGACCAAGGGCAAGGTCGGCGCGCACGTGATCCGCGCCGTGAAGGGCCACGCCAAGGGCTCGCAGGCGCATACCCACGCGCTCCGGTTCCAGATGGTCTATGTGCTGAAGGGCTGGGTGCGCTTCGAGTACGAGGGCTACGGCAAGGTGCGCCTCAAGGCCGGTTCCTGCGTCTACCAGCCCCCGGGCATTCGCCATCGCGAGATCGAGCACTCCCCGGACATCGAGATGATCGAAATCACCGTCCCTGCGGACTTCAAGACGCGGGCGGCGCGGATGCCGGCGCGGCGCGGCGGAACAGCGCGGAAACCGTCGCGGCGAGCGCGACCACGATCGCGGCGCTGATCGCGACGGCCGCTACGGCCTGTTCGACCGCCAATTCCGCGCCGCGCGCCACCGCCAGGATCACCGGCGCATCGTAGGCGACATGGATTGCGGTCGGCAGAAGGATCGCCGCAAGCAACCAAGGCACGCCCGCGCCTCGCGCGCGGACCAGCAGATACCCCATCAATCCGCCGAGCAGCGTATGCAGCGGCGTCGCCAGCACGACACGCAACCAGCCCGAAGCGGGGCTTCCCGCGCCCGGCCCGCCGAAGGTCATGAGGTTCTCGATCAGTGCGAAGGCGGTGCCGGCGGCGAGCCCATACATGATGCCGTCGCGCGCCTGCGGTGCAGATTTGCCGCGCAAGCTGTAGAAGCGCAGAACGACGAAGCGCGACAGTTCCTCCAGCAGCGCCAGGATCGGCAGCACGCGCCAGGTCGTCGCGGCGCGACTCGGCAGGCCGCCATCGCTCATCCCCGCCCACAACACGATCGCGGCGCTGACGAGCGCGGTCGCGAACGCCGTGGCGCAGGCGCCGTAGACGGTCCGCCGAAGTCGGCCCCTCGGCAGCGGGCAATGCCGGCTGCGGTGGATCAGGACGACCACCAGCAACGGGCCCGCGATCGAAAGCGCGAATCCGGTAAGCCGGATCATGGCGGCGGAGGCCGTGCCGCTCAGCCCGCCAGCTTCTTCTTCAAGAGCTCGTTCAGCGCCGCTGGGTTGGCCTTGCCCTGGGTGCGCTTCATCACCTGGCCGACGAAGTAGCCGAACAGCTTGTCCTTGCCCGCGCGGTACTCCGCCACCTTGTCGGCCTGCTCCCTCAGCACGGCGTCGATCGCCTGCTCGATGGCGCCGGTGTCGGTAACCTGCTTCAGTCCCTTCTCCGCGACGATCTGGGCGGCCGACCGGCCCGTCGACCACATATGCTCGAACACCTCCTTGGCGAGGCGGCCCGAGAGCGTGCCGTCGGCGATCAGGTCGATGAGGCCGCCCAGCCTAGCCGCATCGACGGGCGCCTTCTCGATCGCAAGGCCCGACCTGTTGAGATACCCGAAAAAGTCGCCCGTCACCCAGTTCGCCGCGACCTTCGGGTCGCGGCCCTTGGCGACCGCCTCGTAGAAATCGGCCGAGGCCTTCTCTGCGACGAGCACGCCGGCGTCGTAGGCGTTCAACCCGTAGTCCCGAACGAACCGCGCCTTCTTCTCGTCGGGCAATTCGGGCAGGCTCGCCTTGATGCGCTCGACCATCGCTGGATCGAGTTCGAGCGGCAGCAGGTCGGGGTCGGGGAAATAGCGGTAGTCGTGCGCGTGCTCCTTCGAGCGCATCGAGCGCGTCTCGCCCTTGGAATTGTCGAACAGCCGCGTCTCCTGCTCGATGGTACCGCCGTCCTCGAGGATCTCGATCTGCCGGCGCGCCTCGAACTCGATCGCCTGCATCACGAAACGGACCGAGTTGACGTTCTTGATCTCGCAGCGCGTCCCCAGGGGAGCCCCCGGTTTGCGCACGGAGACGTTGACGTCGCAGCGCATCGAGCCTTCTTCCATGTTGCCGTCGCAGGTGCCGAGATAGCGCAGGATCGAGCGCAGCTTGCGCAGGTAGGCCGCCGCCTCCTCGGCCGAGCGCATGTCGGGCTCGCTGACGATCTCCATCAGCGCCACGCCGGCGCGGTTGAGGTCGACATAAGTCTCGCTGGGGCTCTGGTCGTGCAGGCTCTTGCCGGCATCCTGCTCGAGATGCAGGCGGGTGATGCCGACGGTCCGTGTCTTGCCATCGGGCAGGTCGAGCTGGATCGTGCCCTTGCCCACGATCGGCTGGCTGTACTGCGAGATCTGATAGCCCGCCGGCAGGTCGGCGTAGAAGTAGTTCTTGCGGTCAAACACCGAGCGCAGGTTGATCTGGGCCTTCAGGCCCAGGCCCGTGCGCACCGCCTGCTCGACGCAGTAGCGGTTGATCACCGGCAGCATGCCGGGAAACGCCGCGTCGACGAACGACACTTGCGTGTTGGGCTCGGCGCCGAAGTCGGTGGCGGCGCCCGAGAACAGCTTCGCCTTGGAGACGACCTGGGCGTGCACCTCGAGCCCCAGCACCATCTCCCACTTGCCGGTGCGGCCTTCGATCAGGTTTGTTGCCATTGCTTCAGCCCTTGTCGGTTCGGCGCTTCAAATCACCCTTCGACAGGCTCAGGGTGAGGGGTGTGATACACGATCCAACTCTAGTCGACCTCATCCTGAGCCTGTCGAAGGACGAGGTCGACGCTGCTGGCGAGGAAACTCCGTATAGTTCTTCGCCAGCAAGGACATCCGCTCGTAGTCGCCAGCAATCAGCGCTTCCTTCTTCGCCCTGGCCCAGCCCTTGATCTGGCGCTCCGCCGCTATCGCGTCGGTAATCCGCTGGAACTCCTGCTGAAACACCAGTGTGACCGGGCGACGCTTGGCGGTGTAGCCGCCATACTTCGCCCCGTTGTGCTCCGCGATCCTCTGTTCCAACGACCCTCTGACCGAGCCGACGTAGTAGCTTCCATCGTTGCAGCGGAGCATGTAGACGAAGGCGCCCATATGTTCGGTCTGTGCTCCCCTCATCCTTGGACAAGCTCTGGATGAGGAACCAGGAGGAGAACCTCGTCCTGAGCCTGTCGAAGGACGACGTTCATCTACCCGACCATCGCCGGCCTTGCCTTGAACCCCGCTGCCTGTTCCATCACCTGGGCGGCGCGGAACAGCGTCTCCTCGTCGAAGGCCTTGCCGATGAGCTGCAGGCCCAGCGGCAGGCCGTCGGACGCGAGCCCCGCCGGCACCGAGATGCCGGGCAGGCCTGCCAGGTTCACCGTCACCGTGAACACGTCGTTGAGATACATGGCGATCGGGTCGTCGGATTTCTCGCCGATGGCGAAAGCCGCGCTGGGGGCGGTCGGCGTCAGGATCACGTCGACCTTCTCGAAGGCTTCGGTGAAGTCGCGCAGGATCAGCGCCCGCACGCGCTGGGCCCGCAGGTAATAGGCGTCGTAGTAGCCCGCCGACAGCACGTAGGTGCCGATCATCACGCGCCGGCGCACCTCCTTGCCGAAGCCGGCGGCGCGCGTGTTCTCGTACATGTCGATCAGGCTTTCGCCCGGCACGCGCAGGCCGAAGCGCGCGCCGTCGTAGCGCGCGAGGTTCGAGGACGCCTCGGCCGGCGCGATGATGTAATAGGCGGGCAGCGCGTACCTGGTGTGCCGCAAGCTGATCTCCACCGGCTCGGCGCCTTCCTTCTTCAGCCACTCCACGCCCTGCTGCCACAGCCTTTCGATCTCGGCGGCCATGCCGTCGACGCGGTATTCCCTGGGGATGCCGATGCGAAGCCCCTTGATCCGCCCGGTCAGCGCGGCCTCGTAGTCCGGCACCGGCAGGTCGACCGAGGTCGAGTCCTTCGGGTCGTGGCTCGCCATCGACTTGAGCATGATCGCCGCGTCGCGCACGGTGCGCGTCATCGGACCGGCCTGGTCAAGCGAGCTGGCGAAGGCGACGATGCCCCAGCGCGAGCACCGCCCGTAGGTCGGCTTGATGCCGACGATGCCGGTGAAGGCGGCCGGCTGGCGGATCGACCCGCCCGTGTCGGTCCCCGTCGCGCCCAGCGCGATGCGCGCGGCCACCGCCGCGGCCGAGCCGCCGGACGATCCGCCCGGCACCAGCTTGCGGTTGTCGCCCGGCCGGCTCCACGGATTGATGACGGGGCCGTAGTAGGAGGTCGTGTTGGACGAGCCCATCGCGAACTCGTCCATGTTGACCTTGCCCAGCATCACCGCGCCGTCGCGCCACAGGTTGGACGTGACGGTAGACTCGTAGGGCGGCTTGAAGCCGTCCAGGATGTGCGAGCCGGCGGTGGTCAGCACGCCCTTGGTGCAGAACAGGTCCTTGATCGCCAGCGGCACCCCGTCGAGGGGCCGCGCCGCACCCTTCGCGATGCGTTCGTCGGATGCCCTGGCGTCGGCGAGCGCGCGCTCCGGCGTCTCGGTGATGAAGGCGTTGAGGCCGCGCGCCTTCTCCATCGCCTGGAGATGCGCCTGGGCGAGTTCGGTCGCCGAGAAGCTCTTTTTCCGCAACCCGTCGCGCGCCGCGGCGATCGTAAGGTCGGTAAGGGAGGTCATTCGATCACCTTGGGCACGGCGAAGAAGCCGGCCGCGCTCTTTGGCGCGTTGGCCAGGACCTCGTCGCGGATCCCGCCGTCGGTGACGACGTCCTCGCGCATCTTCAATTTCATCGCGCCGACCGATCCCGTCATCGGTTCGACGTCCTTTACGTCGACTTGCTGCAGCTGCTCGACCCAGGTCAGCATGCCGTTCAGCTCGCCCGCCAGCGCGTCGAGCTCGTCCTCCTTCACCTTGATGCGCGCCAGCCGCGCGATATGCGCGACGGCGGTCCTGTCGAGCGCCATGAGTCGTCCGATCCGTCCGGGTTTTCCGAAAAGCGCGCGGAACCTAGCATCCGACTGGGGGTGGGGCAACGGCTGCGGCGCGGACCGGCGGGCCGCGCTCGGAATAGCCGGGGTCGGGCACGCGGTAGCGCGTGATCGGCTCGGCCAGGATCGTCAGGCTCGCCATGGTGTAGAGCACCATCAGGATCGTCATGGGGACCAGCGCCCGGATGGCGGCGACCCTTCCGTCCAGCGCGCGCAGGGCGACGATATGCGCCAGGACCACGCCGGCGACATGGCCCAGCACGATCGCCGAGACCGCCACCGCCCAGGTCGTCCCGGCGCCGATCATGGCGATGTCCGGCCTGAAACCCGCCGAGCCGAACAGGTCCCATCCCCGGCCGAACGGATCGGAGGCGAGCGCGACGATCGACTGGCCCTGCACGACCACGTAGGAGAAATTGTGCGCCTGGTTGTAGCCGATCGCGATCGGCACCAGCGTGAAGCAGAACGCGGCGGCCAGGGCCGCCGACGGTTGCCGGCCGCGCGTGGCCAGGCTCATGGCCCAGGCCGTGCCGCGATAGGCCAGCAGAAAGCCGAGCCAGATGCCGATCAGGCCCAGCGTCGCGGCGATGTAGCCCTCGCGGTCCGTGCCGCGCGGCAACAGCGTCGACACGAAGCGCTCCCACGCACGCCAGAGCGCGGTGCCGAGGAAGCCGTCGAACAGCACGGTCGACAGCAGCACCATGACGAAAGCCACGGTCGACGCGCCGGCCGCCGCGCCGCCCGGATCGAGCAGCCCGTCCGCGGGCCAGCGCATGCCCAGGCGCCAGCACCCGTCCACCGCGCGCGTGAGGTGAAGCGGCGCGAAGCGCCCCAGCGTCCGGAACACCAGCGCGAAGGGATCGCCGCGGGCAAGCCAGGCGTCGGCCCCGAACCGCGCCATCCCCGCCCAGGCCGCCAACGAATAGGCGATCGCCAGGACCGCGATGGCGGCCGGCTCGGAAGCCCAGGGCGACACCGTCTCGAACCACGCGAACAGCAGCAGTTGCAGAACGGCCGGCCATTCTCCCCAGCGTGCCGGGTAAGCCGCGGCCGCCCGGCGGGCGCTCCAGACCCAGTCGAAACAGGCGCGCCAGGGGTTCGCCGCCGGCCAGATGTCGACCACCAGCGCGGCGAACAGCGAATAGCCGCACCACCACACGATCCACACGAACGTGGGCGCGAAATTCCTGGCGGGATGCGCGTCGCCCGCGAGCCCGGCCGCCAGGACAAGCGCCAGCAGCAGTACCGACACCAACCGCACCGCCGAAACGGCGGCCCCGGGCAGCGGCCAGCTTGGCCCGGACCGCCCGTCCCGCCGCAAGCCGCCGGCCG
Source organism: uncultured Rhodospirillaceae bacterium (assembly GCA_964393375.1). GTDB lineage: Bacteria > Pseudomonadota > Alphaproteobacteria > JAEULC01 > JAEULC01 > JAEULC01. The sequence continues at coordinate 4,907 of CAYMTM010000086.1, read as the reverse complement.
GAAAGGCAGCGGCGACGCCGAATGTCAGCAGCACGACAAGGCCGGCGCCGACCACGTAGTAGCGCAGGGGCACGGGAAGGTCGTATCGCTCGCCGACCGCGTGGGCGCTCGCGGCGTCGCAGGCAACCATCGCAACCAGCATGGCCGCGACCAGGGCCGAATGCTTCACGGCGGCAGTACGTCCAGCGTGGCGAGCGGCGGGCCGTGCCGGTGGCCGGCCGCCTTCTCCCCGGTGCGATGGAAATGGATCGCGAAGCGCCCGGTCGCGCGCGCTACGAACCGCGCCTCGGACAAGACGCCCGGCGAAAGCTCCAACGCGATCCCGTAGCCGTGCAGGTGCAGGCTGCCCGCTTCGTCCGCCGTGACGCGCAGGGCGACCTCGTCGCCCTTGCGCACCCTCACCGCACGCAGCGTCGGATCGACCGCGCCGGCCGCGATCCGCAGTTCGATCACCCGCACGTCCGCCGCCCGAGCACCGGCGCCGAACGCCAGGCAAGCCGCCAGCAAGGCGCGGCGGCGCCAGCGGAACGCCGCCATCGCCGCCGCCTTGCGGAGGGCGACAGCCTGCCGGGTCAGTTCCTCGCCACCTCGTAGGGCGCCGAGTCCTTGATCACCGACAGGATCAGGTCCTTGGCCGCCGCGACGTTGAACTTGGCGGCCTGATACACTTCGTAAATTCGGAAGTCGGACACGCGGCTGAGCACGAACCAGGCCAGCTTGTTGGCCTCGAGCGATCCCGCCTTCAGCCCGAGCTCGGTGGCCACCTGTTCGATCGCGCCGAGCGCGAACTGGCCGGCGATGTAGTGCGAGAAGGACCACGAGCCGTCGGTGTAGGTCGAGAACCACCACTCGGCCATCTGTTGGTGGTGCTTCACGACGATGGGATCCTTGCCGGCGATCTTGGCCGCCTCGGCCAGCGCGGGATTGAGTCCCTCGCCTTCCTTGTCGAGGTCCCAGTGCGGATCGAAATGCGTCGCCGCCGTGGCGACGACCAGCGAATCCGGCGCGCCGCGGGCGATCAGCTCGGCATAGACCACCGCGCCGTGCTCGCCCATCCATTTCCACTTGGCCTTGCCCTTTTCGCCGCCCCAGGACTGCGGATACCACTGCGGCTTGACGACGGTCGCCGTCTTGTCGTCCCACTCGTACCAGACCTTGGCCCAGTCGTGCAGGACGAGCGCGGCCACCACCATGTCGCGGTCGATCTTCTTGACCTTGTACAGCCGTTCGTAGGTGTCGGCCCATGCCATGGCGACCTCGGTCCATTCCACCGCGTGGACGGGCAGGCCGCCTGGATAGTAGTGGTGCCCCTTGCCGCCGGCCGCCGGCGAGGCGAGATAGGACTGCGTGGCCTTGGCCTTGAACACCTTGCTCTCCGGCCGCAGCACCATGTCGAGCACCAGGTCGCGGATCGCCTTGTCCTGGATCCCGTAGATGTGGCCGAGCATTTTTTCGTAGGCCGAGCGCGTCCACGCGCCGGTCTCGGCCATCTCCTGCGCCGACATCGAAAGAATCGCCTTGAGCCTGGCCTCAGGCACGGCCTGCGCGAAGCCCGCGCCGTTCCAGGCAACAGCGACCGACAGAACTACCATGGCAATGAGCTTTTTCATCGCGTCCCCCGTTTTATGGTCTCTCCGATGGATCGCCGGAAGTTCACCGGATTCAGTTACTTCGTCCTGTCATTTTTGTGTAACAAACGTTACGGTCGGAACCGCGCGCCATCAATCGCGCTGCGGCGGTTCAGCGATGCCGCGATTGGGCGCTGCCCTTAGGAACACGCGGGCGCATGGCCGCCGGGGAGCGCGGCGACGCACGCGTTCGCCGCCGCGACGACCATCTGCTAGTGTCCCGCACCATCCCATTCCCGCCAAGGCCACGTCCTTCCATGCCCATCGTCGACCCTCAGGCGCTGCAAGCGGCGTGCGCTGCCGGCCAACGGCTGATGGGCCTCGATATCGGCGAGAAGACCATCGGGGTGGCGATCTCCGACGCCACCCTCACGGTGGCGACGCCGCTTGAGACGCTGCGGCGTACGAAATTCGCCGCCGATGCCGAGCGCCTGAAATCGTTGGCAAAGCAGCGTGACGTCGGCGGCGTTGTGGTCGGATTGCCGGTCGACATGCATGGCGGGGAGGGCCGGCGCTGCCAGTCTGTGCGCCAGTTCGCCGCCAACCTGCTGGAACGCCTCGACCTGCCGCTGGCGTTCTGGGACGAACGCCTGTCGACCGTGGCCGTGACGCGCGCAATGCTGGACGCCGACCTGTCGCGCGCACGCCGGGCCCAGCTGGTCGACAAGGCCGCGGCGGCCTATATCCTGCAAGGACTGCTCGACCGCCTGGCCGCGCTGCGCGCCAGGTCCGGCATGGCGGAAACCCGCCTATGACCGCCGTGCTCGCGGCCATGGTGCCGATCTTCGCGATGATCGTGCTCGGCTTCCTGATGCGGCGCTACGGACCCTACGGCGACGGGTTTTGGGTGCCTGCCGAAAGGCTCAACTATTTCGTGCTGTTCCCGGCGCTGCTGGTCGTCAACCTGGCGCGGGTGGAGATCGAGGACATCGAGATCTGGCCCATGGCGGTGGCCATGAGCGGCGCCGTCCTGGCGGTTGCCGCCGTGTGCTACGGCCTACGGCGTGTCCTGGCGATCGACGGGCCCGGGTTCACCGCCCTTTTCCAGGGGGCGATCCGCATTAACGTCTATGTCGCGGTCGCCGGCGCCGCCGGACTGTACGACAGCGCGGGGCTGACCCTGGTTTCGATCGGCATCGCCGTGGTGATTCCGCTGGTCAACCTGCTCAGCGTCCTGGTGCTGTCGGCGCACGGCGTGCGGGCGGGCATGCGCGGGCGTTTCGCCGTCGGCCACATCGCGCGCAATCCGATCATCCTGGCCTGCGTGCTGGGCCTGCTGCTGGACATAGCCGACATAAGCTTGCCCTCGGTGCTGAGCCAGTTCCTCGACCTGCTCGGCCGCGCCGCCCTGCCGCTGGGACTGATGTCGGTCGGCGCCGGGCTCGACCTGGCGGCCGCGCGCGATTCGCTGCGCGCGCTCGCCGCCGCCACCGCGCTGAAGCTGGGGCTGCTGCCCCTTCTGACGGCGCTGCTGTGCGCGGCGCTCGGCGTGCACGGCGCGACCGCGGCGGTGGCGGTGCTGTTCAACGGATGCCCTTCCTCGGCGTCGTCCTACATCCTGACCCGCCAGCTTGGCGGCGACTTCCGTCTGATGGCCGGCATCATCACGGTGCAGACGCTGATTGCGATGGCGACCCTGCCGGTCCTTATGCTGATCGCGATCTGACGGCGGCTGCGAATCGGAATGCCGGGCCGCGCGCGCCGGCACCGGCGCCGGCGCAGCGCGAGCGGCCGGAATCGCCGTCCGGCGCGGCCGCCTTGCGTGGCCCAGTCGCGGCTCCTATAGTCCGCCGCCGATGTCCGCCGCGATGACCGTCGTTAGACCCGATCCCGGAGCGCCGTTGCGGTACCCGCACCGCCACTTGCTCGGAATCGAGGGACTCTCGCCGGACGAGATCACCTTCCTGCTCGACCTCGCCGACAGCTACGTGCAGCAGAACCGCGAGCAGGACAAGAAAAGCACCATCCTGCGCGGCCGGACCGTCATCAACCTGTTCTTCGAGAACTCGACGCGCACGCGCACCTCGTTCGAGCTGGCCGGCAAGCGCCTGGGCGGCGACGTGATCAACATGTCGGTCAGCACGTCCTCAATCAAGAAGGGCGAGACCCTGATCGACACGGCGATGACCTTGAACGCCATGCATCCCGACGTGCTGATCGTGCGGCATCCCGATTCCGGCGCGGTCGCGCTCCTCGCGCAGAAGGTCAACTGCGCGGTGGTCAACGGCGGCGACGGCAGCCACGAGCATCCGACCCAGGCGCTGCTCGACGCGCTCACCATCCGGCGCCGGCGCGGGCGGCTGCAGGGCCTTCTGGTCGCGATCTGCGGCGACATCCTGCACAGCCGCGTCGCGCGATCGAATATCCAGCTCCTGCAGATCATGGGCGCGCGGGTGCGCCTGATCGCGCCGCCGACCCTCTTGCCGGCCGCCGTCGAGCGGCTGGGCGTCGAGGTGTTCCACGATATGCGCAAGGGGCTTGCGGGCTGTGACATCGTGATGATGCTTCGGCTCCAGACCGAGCGTATGCAGGGCAGCTTCGTGCCGTCGATCCGCGAATATTTCCACTTCTACGGCCTGGACTACGACAAGCTGAAGTCCGCCAAGCCGGACGCGCTGATCATGCATCCCGGGCCGATGAACCGCGGCGTCGAGATCGACAGCGAGGTCGCCGACGACATCGACCGCAGCCTGATCCGCGAGCAGGTCGAGATGGGCGTGGCGGTGCGCATGGCGGTCCTGGATGCGCTGACCCGCAATCCGGGCCAGCGCAACGCGCCCGCGGGAAAATAGGCCCATGGCGCTGACCCAGGCCGCCAACGGCCGCCATCGCGTGGCCTATCTCAACGCACGGCTGATCGATCCTGCCAGCGGCCTGGATGCACCGGGCGCGCTGCTGACAGAAGGCGAGGCGATCGCCGATCTAGGTCCGCGCCTGTTCGCCGACGGCGTACCCGACGGCATCGAGGCGATTGACTGCAAGGGCCTGTGCTTGGCGCCCGGCCTTGTCGACATCCGCGTGCAATTGCGCGAGCCGGGCGAGGAGCACAAGGAGACGATCGCGACGGCCGGCGCGGCGGCGATCGCGGGCGGCGTCACCTCGATGGTCTGCCTGCCCAACACCGAGCCGGTGATCGACAACGTCGCGGGCATCGAGTTCATCGCCCGCCGCGCGCGCGAGGTGAAGCGCGCCAAGGTCTACGCCTACGCCGCCGCGACCAAAGAGCTCGCGGGCGAGGACATCACCGAGATCGGCCTCCTGAGCGAGGCCGGCGCGGTC
>CAYMTM010000085.1:0-18165 GCA_964393375.1 uncultured Rhodospirillaceae bacterium | reverse complement strand
CGGCCAACTGCGCGCGGGCAAGCCTGGCGCGCGCGATCGCGTTGGTGGGATCGTGCTGGACGACCTGGGCCAGGATGCCGCCGGCATTGGCGAAATCGCCCGCCTCCATCAGCGCCTTGGCCTCTTCCAGCGCCTGCTCGACCGGCGAGTCCGGCATCGCCGCGCCGGCGGTCTGCATCAGGCGCTTGATGAAGGTCTTGATCTGGCTTTCCGGCACCGCGCCCACGAATCCGTCGACGGGGCGGCCCTGCACGAAGGCATAGACCACCGGGATCGACTGGATGCGCATCTGCTGCGCGATCTCCGGGCTTTCGTCGATGTTGATCTTGACCATGCGCACGGCGCCGCGCGCCTCGCGCACCGCCTTTTCGAGCAGGGGGCCGAGCTGCTTGCACGGCCCGCACCACGGCGCCCAGAAATCGACGATCACCGGCGTGTCGTGCGAGGCGTCGATCACGTCGGCCATGAAGCCGCGCGTGTTGCTGTTCTTGATCGGATCGCCGGCCGGCGGCGCGCCAGGCCCGCCCGCCCGGCCTTCCCGTTGCGCACCGCCTTTCGGCTGGGCGGGCTTTGCACCGCCGATCATCATGTCAGCCATAATCGCTTTCCGATCCTGGGAATTCCGCCGTCAGTACTTGACCTCAAGATGGCCATTCAACTCCGAACTGGCAAGCCCGGCCCCGGCCGCGCCCTAGTCCAGATCGACGATCTGCGGGGTGTGGCCGCAGGACTCGATGAATTTCAACAGGTCGCGGGGCATGATCGCGGTCGTACGGGCGTTGCTCAACGGGTGGTAGTTCAGCGGGTCGATCTCCAACATCTTCTTGTCCAGGAACACGGAAACGCGCTTCTGGCGGTCGTTGATGAGGGCGAAGGGGGTAACGGCGCCCGGGGTCACGCCGAGCACCTCCATCAGCAACTCCGGGCTGCCAAAGGACAGGTTGCCGGCCGCGCCCAGGCGCTCGCGCAAGCCCTTCAGGTCGATCGCCCGGTCCTCCAGCACCACCAGCAGGAACAGGTTCCGCTTCTTGTCGCGCAGGAAAAGGTTCTTGCAATGGCCGCCCGGCAATTCGCCGCGCAGCCGCTTGCTGTCCTCCACGGTGAACAGGCGCGGGTGCTCGTAGGTTCTGTAGGCGATGCCCAGTTGATCCAGCCGGGCGAACAAGTCCTGCGGGGTCGCGGGGGAAGGATTGGGACTGTCCATTGCGGGCGGGACCATAGGGGCGGACCGGGCCTTGCGCAACCGGGCGGCGCGGTTGACAGCCCGCACCCCTTTCCCTATAGAAGCGCCTCTTTTTCAAGGGCCCGGGCGCACGCCTGCGGCATCCGGAGGCGGCCATGAAAGTCGTTAACTCGCTGAAGTCGATGAAGGGGCGCGACAAGAACTGCAAGGTCGTGCGCCGCCGCGGCCGCGTCTACGTGATCAACAAGAAAAACCCCCGCTTCAAGGCCCGCCAGGGCTGATCGGTATACCGGCCGGTCGATTGACGCGACCGGACAAGCCTGCTTCCCTGAAATCCAACGGAGCCCCCTCGCGCATCGGCGCGAGGGGGATCGCATGGGTCGTGGGAGGACGGACATGCCGCCGGTGATGCCTGCGCCCGACCAGGCCATCCTCAGGCGCCGCGCCGAGATCGCGGCGGCGCTCGCGGCGATCGTGCCGGGCGAGGGCGTCATCACGGCCGCCGACGAACTCGCGGCCTACGAGTCCGACGGGCTCGCCGCCTATCGCCAGCTCCCCATGCTGGTCGTGCTGCCCTCCACTGTCGAGCAGGTCTCGAAGATCCTACGCTACTGCCACGACCAGGGGATCAAGGTGGTGCCGCGGGGCGGCGGCACGTCGTTGAGCGGCGGGTCGCTGCCCCTCGAGGACGGCATCGTGCTGGCGATGGGCAAGTTCAACCGCATCCTCGATATCGACTACGGCAACCGCTGCGTCGTGGCGCAGCCTGGCGTGACCAATCTCGGCATCACCAACGCGGTGCAACACGCCGGCTTCTATTACGCGCCCGATCCGTCCAGCCAGATCGCCTGCTCGATCGGCGGCAACGTGGCGGAGAACTCGGGCGGCGTGCATTGCCTGAAATACGGGCTGACCGCCAACAACCTCCTTGGCATCGAGATGGCGCTGGTGACGGGCGAGGTGATAAGGCTCGGCGGCAAGCACCTGGACGGCGCGGGCTACGATCTGCTCGGCCTCATGACCGGCTCGGAAGGGCTGCTCGGCGTCATCACCGAGGTAACGGTCCGCATCCTGCGCAAGCCCGCGACCGCCCGCGCCATGCTGCTGGGTTTCCCCTCGAACGAGCAGGCGGGTGACTGTGTCGGCCAGGTGATAGGCGCAGGCATCATTCCCGGCGGCATGGAGATGATGGACAGGCCCGCGATCCACGCGGTCGAGGATTTCGTCCACGCCAGCTATCCGCTCGACGTCGAGTCGCTGCTGATCGTCGAACTCGACGGCCCTGCGGCCGAGGTGGGGGAGCTGATTGGACGCGTCGAGGCGATCGCCAGGCGCTGCGGCGCTTCCTACGTGAAGGTCAGCACCAGCGAGACCGAGCGGCTGCGCTTCTGGGCCGGACGCAAGGCCGCGTTTCCCGCCGTCGGCCGCATCACGCCCGATTACCTGTGCATGGACGGCACCATCCCCCGCGCCAGGCTGCCCGAGGTGCTGACCCGCATGGCCGAATTGTCGCGCAAATACGACCTGCGTCTCGCCAACGTGTTTCACGCCGGCGACGGCAACCTGCATCCGCTCATCCTGTTCGACGCCAACTCGGGCGAACTGGAGCGCGCGGAGAGGTTCGGTGCGGACATCCTGCGTTTGTGCGTCGAGGTCGGCGGCGTCTTGACCGGCGAGCACGGCGTGGGCGTCGAGAAGCGCGACCTGATGCCGACGATGTTCAGCGCGATCGACCTGGAGCAGCAGCAGCGCGTGAAATGCGCCTTCGACCCGAACGGGCTGCTCAACCCCGGCAAGATGTTCCCCACCCTGCACCGCTGCGCCGAGCTGGGCCGTCTGCATGTCAGCGCGGGCCGCCTGCCGCACCCGGACATTCCCAGGTTCTGATGCGCGCCCTTCGAGACGGTCCCTTCGGGACCTCCTCAGGGCGATGCACCTTGTTTCGCGTCATCCTGAGGGGGCCGCGCAGCGGCCGTCTGGAAGGATGATGGACACCCTCCGTCCCACGACCGCCGACGAACTGCTCGCGGCGGTGAAGGACGCGCTGGCGGACGCCACGCCGCTGGAGATTCTGGGCGCCGGCACCAAGCGAGATATCGGCCGGCCGTTCCAGGCAGGCCGCAGGCTCGAGACCGCGGCGATGACCGGCATCACGCTTTACGAGCCGGGCGAACTGGTGATGAGCGCTAGGGCCGGCACGCCCATGGCCGAGATCGAGGCGCAGCTGAAGAAGAACAACCAGGAACTGGCCTTCGAGCCGCCCGACCTCGGGCCGCTGCTGGGCGGGGCCGCGGGCGCACAGACCATCGGCGGCGTGTTGGCCGGGAATCTTGCCGGCCCCCGGCGGATCAAGGCGGGATCCGCGCGCGATCATTTCCTGGGATTCCATGCGGTCAGCGGCCGCGGCGAGGCGTTCAAATCGGGTGGGCGGGTGATGAAGAACGTCACCGGCTACGACCTGTCGAAATTGCTGGCCGGCTCCTGGGGCACGCTGGCGGTGATGAGCGACGTGACGCTGAAAGTGCTGCCGGCGGCCGAGAAGACGCGCAGCGTGCTGGTGCTCGGCCTCGATCCCGCCGCGGCCGTGCGCGCGATGACGGCCGCCTTGCAAAGCGCGCACGACGTCTCCGGCGCGGCGCACCTGCCGGCGGCGCTGGCTGCGCGTTCATCCGTATCCTACGTCTCGGGCGCGGGGAAATCCGTGACGGCGCTCAGGCTCGAAGGCACGCCCGGCTCGGTCGCATGGCGTTGCGCGGAGCTGACGAAGCAGATGGCAGACTTCGGGGCGGTCGAGGAGCTGCATTCGATGAATAGCGCCACGCTGTGGCGCGAGTTGCGCGACGTTTCGTTCCTGGTCGAACCGCGCGACCGCCCGGTCTGGCGCCTGTCCGTGCCGCCGCAAGCCGGACCTTCGGTCGCGGCCGCGATCGCGAAGGTCATCGACGCGTCGTGGTTCATGGACTGGGGCGGCGGGTTGATCTGGCTCAGCGGCGCGCCCGGCAGCGCCGATGCGGGCGCCGGCGTCGTCCGCGATGCGGTTTTCGGCACCGTGGGCGCTGACGGACACGCCACGCTCTACCGCGCGCCGGCCGATTTGCGCGCGTCGGTCGCGGTCTTTCAGCCCCAGCCGCCGGCGCTCGCCGCGCTGACCGAGCGCGTGAAGGACAGCTTCGATCCCAAGCGCATCCTCAATCCCGGGCGGATGTACGCAGGGGTGTGAAATGCAGACCCACTTCACCCCAGCCCAGCTCGCCGATCCCGACCTGTCGGAGGCGAACAAGATTCTCAGGGCCTGCGTGCATTGCGGGTTCTGCACGGCGACCTGCCCCACCTTCGTGCTGCTGGGCGACGAGCTCGACAGCCCGCGCGGGCGCATCTACCTGATCAAGGACATGCTGGAGAACGGGCGGCCGGCGACTCCGCGCGTGACCAAGCACATCGACCGCTGCCTGTCCTGCCTGTCCTGCATGACGACCTGCCCCTCGGGCGTGCACTACATGCACCTGGTCGACCATGCCCGCGCGCATATCGAGGAGACCTGCCGGCGCCCCTGGCTCGACCGAAGCTTGCGCCGTGTGCTGGCGCTGCTGATCCCTCGGCCGGCGCTGTTCCGCCTCGCGCTCGCCGGCGCGGTGCTGGCGCGGCCCTTCGCGTCATTGATGCCCAAGGCGCTGCGGCCGATGCTGGCGCTGGCGCCCAAGCGCCTGAAGCCGCCCTCGCGCGTCGACCGGCCGCAAACGTTCGCGGCCGCGGGCACACGGCGCATGCGCGTCGCCTTGCTGGCGGGATGCGCGCAGCAGGTGCTCGAGCCCGCGATCAACGAAGCGACGGTGCGCCTGTTGACCCGCCATGGCTGCGAGGTGGTGGTGGCCGAAGGCGCGGGGTGCTGCGGCTCGCTGGTGCATCACCTCGGCATGACGGCGCAATCGCACGCGCAGGCCCGCGCGAACATCGCCGCCTGGACGCGCGAGATCGAGGGTGCGGGGCTCGATGCCATCGTCATCAACGCCTCGGGCTGCGGCACGACGGTCAAGGACTACGGCTTCATGTTCCGGGCTGATCCCGCCTGGGCGGACCGGGCCGCCAGGGTGTCGTCGCTGGCGAAGGACGTCAGCGAGGTGATGGCGGCGCTGGGCCTGCAATCGCCCGCGACGCCGACCGGGCAGACCGTGGCCTACCACTCCGCCTGCTCGATGCAGCACGGCCAGGGCATCCGCGACGAGCCCAAGGCGTTGCTGGCGGCGGCGGGCTTTGCGGTGAAAGATGTCCCGGAAGGGCATCTGTGCTGCGGCTCGGCCGGCACCTACAACATGCTGCAGGCCGAACTGGCGACGCAGCTCCGCGACCGCAAGGTCCGCAACATCGAAAGCGTGAATCCGGACCTGATCGCCACCGGCAATATCGGCTGCATCACCCAGATCACCGCCGGCACCGCGATCCCCATCGTGCACACGGTCGAGCTCTTGGATTGGGCGACCGGCGGGCCCCGGCCGGCGGCACTCGACGGAAGCCGTCATGCCCGGCCTTGAACCGGGCATCCACGCTTTACCTTGATCCGCAGTCGGCGTGGATGGCCGGATCAAGCCCGGCCATGACGAACAAAGAGGGTCGCTACGCCGGTCTCCGTGCGTTGAGCGCCGCGGCGATGGTGCCGTCGTCGAGATAGTCGAGCTCGCCGCCCACCGGTACGCCATGGGCGAGGCGCGAGACCTTGAGGTTCGCATCGGCGAGCCGGTCGGCGATATAGTGCGCGGTGGCCTGGCCATCGACCGTGGCGTCAAGCGCCAGGATCACCTCGCGCAGATCGCCCTTGCGCGCGCGCGCGACCAAGCCCTGGATGTTGAGCTGCTCCGGCCCCACGCCGTCCAGCGCCGACAGGATGCCGCCCAGCACGTGGTAGCGGCCCTTGAAAGCGCCGCTGCGCTCGAGCGCCCACAGGTCGCCGACCTCCGCCACCACGCAGACCAGGCCGGCGTCGCGCTTGGGATCGGCGCAGACCGCGCAGGGGTCCTGGCTGTCCAGATTGGCGCAGATCGAGCAGGCCTTGATCGCGGCCGACGCTTCGGCGAGCGCACGCGTCAGCGGCTCCAGCAGCACCTCGCGCTTTTTCAGGAGCTGAAGCGCCGCGCGCCGCGCCGAGCGCGGCCCCAGCCCCGGCAGCCGCGCCAGCAACTGCACCAGCCGCTCGATCTCCGCGCCGGCCATGGTCGTCCCTCGCTAGCGTGCGATTCGCTCACCCGGCTCGCTGGCGCTCGCCGCCCTCTCCCGCTGGGAAAGGGTGCCTGCAGCGGAGCGGAGAGCCGGTGACGGAATCGGCGCGGTCGGATGATCGCACATCAAAACGGCAGCTTCATACCCGGCGGCAGCGGCAGGCCGCCCAGGAGTTTCTGCGTCTCCTCCTGGATCAGCGCCTCGCCCTTGGCGCGGGCGTCGTTGCAGGCCGCCACGATCAGGTCCTCCAGCACGCCGATGTCCTTGGGATCGGCCAGCGCGGGGTCGATGCGCACGCGGCGGGTCGTGCCTTTGGCGGTCATCGTCACCTGGACCATGCCGCCGCCGGAAGCGCCCGTCACTTCGGTCGCCTCCAGCCGCGCCTGCATCTCGCCCATCTTGGCCTGCGCTTCCTGGGCCTGCTTCATGATGTTGGCCAGGTTCTTCATCAGTCCGGTTCTCCTTCGTCGTCCTCCGGGTCGAGGTGCGGCTCGAGCGCCACGTCGGGGGCCACGGAAAGGCTGGGCGGCGGTCGCTCGCGCACCGCCACGATGCTCGCCTCGGGAAAGACGGTCCTGACCGCCTTGACCAGCGGGTGCTCGGCCGACTCCTGGCGCAGGCGCAACGCGCTCAGCTTCGCCTGCTCGCTCAGCGTCGGCTCGCCCTGCGCGTTCGAGACCGTGACCATCCACCGGCGCCCGGTCCATTCGCCCAGCACGCGCCCCAGGCGGCCGGCGAGGTCCGGCGGCGCGTGGCGGTCGGGGCGGAACTCCAGCAGGCCCGGTTCGTAGCGCACCAGATGCACGTTGTTCAGCAGCAGCGCGTGCAGCACCGCCTCGCGCTTCTCCGCCACCAGCGCCACCAGCGCCGCGAAGCTTTCGGGCATCCCGACCGGCGCCGCCTGTGCGGAGGCCGCGACCGCTTGCGCTGACGCAGCCCCGGAGGCTTCGGGCGCGAGGCGCGATGCATTCTCCGGGACCATCCGCGGGCCACCGCCGGTTGCGGCGGCGCGCGAGCGCGGCGACGGCGGCGCGGGCGAGGAAGCGGCGAGGGACGCAGCGGCCGCAGCGAGTGCGGTGTCGCCGCCGAGGCGCCGCACCAGCTCGGCCGGGTCCGGCAAGTCGGCGGCGTAGGCGAGCCTGACCAGCACCATCTCGGCGGCCTGAATCGGCTGCGGCGCATTCTGGGTTTCGCGCAGACCCTTGAGCAGCAATTGCCAGGCGCGCGTCAACAGCGCCATCGTGAGCGCGCCGGCCAGGGCCTTGCCGCGCACGCGCTCGGCCTCCGGCACGTCGGGCCGGTCGGCTGCTTCGGGCGCAAGCTTGACGCGCGTCAGCCAGTGGATGAGCGTCAGCAGATCCTCGATCACCAACGCCGGATCGGCGCCGGCGCGGTAGAGCGCGCCCAGGCGGTCGAGCGCTTCAGCCAGCTTGCCGCGCAGGACGGCCTCGAACAGGTCGAACACGACCAGCCGGTCCGCCAGGCCCAGCATGTCGCGCACCCGCGCCTCGTCGATCCTTTCCCCCTGAGTTCCGCCGACCAGCGCGATCGCCTGGTCCAGCAGCGACAGCCCGTCGCGTACCGAGCCGTCGGCGGCCCTGGCGATGAGCGCGATGGCGGCAGGCTCGATGGCGATGCCCTCTTTCGCGGCAATAGAGGCGAAATGGCCGCTGAGGGTTTCGTGGTCTACCCGGCGCAGATCGAAGCGCTGGCAGCGCGACAGCACCGTCACCGGCACGCGGCGGATTTCGGTCGTGGCGAACACGAACTTTACGTGCGGCGGCGGCTCCTCGAGAGTCTTCAACAGCGCGTTGAACGCCGCCGTCGACAGCATGTGGACCTCGTCCACGATGTAGATCTTGTAGCGCGCGGATACCGGCTTGTAGCGCACGCCGTCGGTCAGGTCGCGGATGTTGTCGACGCCGGTGCGCGAAGCCGCGTCCATCTCGATCACATCGACGTGCCGGTCCTCCGCGATCGCGGTGCAGTTGACGCATTGTCCGCAGGGCTCGACGGTCGGCCCGCCGGTGCCGTCCGGGCCCACGCAATTGAGCGCGCGCGCAATAATCCGGGCTGTCGTGGTCTTGCCCACGCCGCGCACGCCGGTCAGCATGAAGGCGTGCGCGATCCGGCCGGTCCGGATCGCGTTCTTCAGCACGCGGACCATCGCGTCCTGGCCAATCAGCTCGGCGAAATGGGCCGGCCGGTACTTGCGGGCCAGCACCCGGTAGGGTGCGGCCTCGTCGGCTGGGGCAGGGACGCCCGCGAGGGCCAAACCGGGCGAGGCGGAATCGTCGTTCATCGGGCCGACGCGTTCATGCCCGGATGCGACTTCCAGGCTGTGGATCGTTCGTGGCGGAAGTGGAAGACTGGCAACGACCCGGCGCGAAACTCGTTACGGCTGCTTCCTTCCGGACCTGACCGGGTTGGCGAGGGCGCCGTCCATCGCCAGCCTTCCGGGGCGAACTATAGCCCGCAGGCTAGATCGGGCAAGCGAATTGGATTCGCTCCCTGCCGGTCGGAAGATGCTCGATCAGACCATCCCGCGATAGCCGGTCGAGATCGTCAGCTGGTCGGCCACCTTGCCGACGCCGGCCACCTCCTCGGCCGCCACCCGCATGGCCCTGCGCTCGTCCTCCGAGGCGACCAGGCCGTACAGGCTTACCTGCCCGTCCTTCACCGTCACGTTGACGGTCAGATCGGGCGTCCAGGTCTGGCGCTTGAAGGCGGCGATGATCGCCTCGCGCAGCGCCCGGTCGTCGGCCGGCGCCTTGGCCTTGGGCGTGCCCGCGACCGCCAACGCCTGCAGCAGGTTGGCGCGGCTGACGATGCCCACCAGCTTGCCCTTCTGCGTGACGGGCACGCGCTTGATCCGGTTGCGCTCCAGCACGCTGGCGATCTCCGCCAAATCGGTGTCCTCGCCGACGGTTACGACCGGCGCGGTCATGACGTCCTTGGCTGTCAGGCCGTGGCTCTTCACATATTCGTGCGCAAGCTCGCGGTTCTCGACCAGCAGCTCCAGCCACCAGGACCGCCGCCGCTCGGTGCCTGTTTCGGCGCGGCGCAGAAGGTCGCCCTCGCTGACGATGCCGCACAGCATGCCCTTGGCGTCGACCACCGGCACCGCGCTGATCCGCCGCGCGAGCAGCAACTTGGCGATTTCGCCGACCTGGGTGTCCGGCCCCACCGTGCAAACTTCCTTCGTCATGACATCCCTGGCCTGCATGAGATCCTCCTTCGCCTGGCGGGGTAAGCGTAAGCCTAGGAAGGGTGCCGGATCGTCGCTTTGACGTAGGTCAACCGGCCTCAGGAGCGGAGCCGGGGTGGCCTGGGCTGCTAGGCAGAAAGCGGCCCGGGCGCTATACAAGTTCGCGGCGACTGCCTATATGTAGGCCGGAAACCGCAAGCACAGCCGCCGCAGAGCGCCAAGGGAGCAAGCTTCATGGGATCGATGAGTATTGGCCATTGGCTAATCGTGCTGGCGATCGTTCTGCTTCTGTTCGGGGCAAACAAGATCCCGCGCCTGATGGGCGATCTCGCCAAAGGCATCAAGGCGTTCAAGTCCGGCATGAAGGAAGAGGCCGAGAAGGTCGAAGAGCAGCCCAAGCCGGTTGACGTGACACCTACCGCAGCGACCGCCGCCGCTGCATCCAAGTCGGCCGAAGCGGAGAAGAAGGTCTGAGCGGGCCGCCCGGTGGATTGCCGGGCATGATCGAAGCGAGCGGTCCTCGCGCTGCGGACGAACGCGCGTCGCGCTGAGGCCGGGTGGCGTTCCTTTTCGCCGAGCCGTACATGGCGCCGTTCTTCGGCGCCACGGTGTGTCCGCCGGAGGTGCCGGTCCCGGTGTCGGACGCGACCGCGTGGACGATGTTTCCCCGCCACAACCGCGTCTACAACAAGCTTTGGCTCTGCCGCACCCAGAACATTCCGCATGCGCCGTTGCCGATCGCGCCGCCCGGCTTCCCGGTCTTCGTCAAGCCCATCACCAACCTGCTCGGCATGAGCATCGGCAGCTTCCGCGCCGAGTCGGCCGCGGATCTCGCCGAATACCGCGCCGGCCATTTCTGGATGGAGTTGCTCACCGGTGCGCATATCAGCACCGATGTCGCGATCGTCGACGGCGCCGCGCGCTGGTTTGCGCATACCCGCGGGCATCCGATCGACAATGGGCGCTTCAGCCACTGGGAGCGGCTGGGCGGCGACAACGCGGCCCTCGACCCGCTGCTGGGCGGCTGGATCGCCGAGCACCTGGCCGGCTACACCGGCATCGCCAATTTCGAGACGATCGGCGGCCGTATCATCGAATGCCATCTGCGCATGAGCGTCGAGTTCATTCCGCTCTACGGCCGCGGCTGGCTCGAGGCGGTGGTGCGGCTCTACGCGAAAGGGCAGTGGGAGTTTTCCGAGGGCCAGCACCCCCGCTTCACCGTTCCGTCGTTCACCGAATACAAGCCGCATGTCGTCGACCGCGATGCGGTGGCCGCGATCGAGACCATGCCGGGCATCCACAAGGTCTTCCCCACGATCAACGACGGCATGCCCGAACTGGGCAACCCGCCCAACGGCTTCCGCCGCGCAGTCGTGGTCGCCCTCACGCTGGCGCAGGGCATCGCGGCGCGCGAACGCATTCCCGAGGCGATCAGGCCGCAATAGCGTTCAGGGCTTCAGCTCGACCTCGACGAAGACGAACTCGAAGTCGTTGTTGTTGATCACGTCGTGTTCGACGCCCACGGGGCGGCTGTAGGACACGCCGGTCACAAGCTGCGCCGGCACGGTTTCCTTGCCGTCGAAGATGTCGAGTCGTCCCGTGGTGATCGGCACCACCACGTAGTCGTGGCCGTGGCGGTGCCAGCCGGTATGGCCACCCGGCGGGAAGCGCCATTCGGTCACGATGACGCGGTCGGTTTCGATCTGCTTGGTGCCTTTCGCCAGGGGACGGTCGGCTTTCTGCGGCATGTTGCTTCCCTGCTGCCTCGGTCAATTGCGGGCCTGCGCGCGATAGGCGGCGATCGCGGCGCAGACCTCCTCGGGCTTGGTGTAATCCACGCGCGGATGGCGCGGCCAGACCCATTGGTAGCGCTGGTAGAACAATACGCCTTCGTGCGGCGGCCGCGCATAGTCGTAGGCGGCGAGCGGCCGGAACGACTCGCGTGCGGATCCGATATGCGAAAGGTTCCCGCGCTCGGAGGCGTAGAGCGCCAGCGCCGCCCGCTTGGCCGCGACCTCGCGCTGGTCCAGGCGCAGTTCGATTTCCCGGCCCGTCGGCTGCGCGAACTCCTGGCTTTGCGTTCTGCCGCCGAAATTGCTGTATTCCGCGAACTCCCACACCGGCGCGCGCTCCTTCAGGGTCGAGGCCAGGAAGCTTGCCGCGTCATGGTCCTGATGCGCGCCCTCATAGGCCGGCGCCCAGATCATGTCGACACCACGCCGCGCCACCAGGTCGACCAGGCGCGCGCGCGTGCCCGCCAGCACCGATTTCAGGGTGCGCGTGGGGATTTCCTGGAACAGCGCGATGGCAAAGCCCAAGAGCCGCGCGGCGGCCTCGCTCTCGGCGCGACGGCGCGCCACGCGCGCGGCATGCGCGCCGCGCTGCCACGTCCAGAAGGCGGAACGGTCGGGAACCCCATCCGTCAGAAAGGCGACAAGGACTTCGCCGCCGGCGGCGCGGGCGCGCCCGATCGCGGCCGCCGCGCCGACGACCTCGTCATCCGGATGCGGCGCCAGCAGCAGGATGCGCTTGCCGTACACCGGCGCTCCGCCGTTCTTCCACCACGCGCCGCCATACCGGCAGCAGGTCCTGCCGCAGCACGTCGTCCCACCCCGGCGCCATTGCCGCGACGCGGCGCAGGCCCGCCTCGGCCAGCGCGGTCCACCGGCCGCGGTCGCGCATCAGCGCGGCGATCGCCTCGGACCATGCGGCCACGTCGCGCCCGGGCAGGCGCACCCCGTCCTCGCCCGAGGCGTCGATCAGGTCGGCGCCCCCGATGTTCTGCGACACCAGCACCGGCAGGCCGCAGGCCCGCGCCTCGTTCACGACGTTCGGCATGATCTCGAACTCGGACGGGAAGGCGAACACGTCCGCGCTGGCATAGAGCCAGCCCAGCGTATCCGGCTCGACCTGGCCGCACAGGGTCACGGCGTCGCCGAGCAGGCCGCGCACGTCGGCGGCGCGGCTGCCGGTGCCGGCGATCGCCAGATGCACCGGCGCGCCGGCGTCGACCAGGCGCCTGGTCGCGCGCGCGACGGTCATGACGTTCTTGGCGTCGTCGACGCGTCCGACGAACATGATGACGAAGCGGTCCTCGCCGATGCCGTAGGATGCAAGCAGCCGCGCGCGGTCGCGTCGCTGGGGGGCGAACACGCCGCGATCGATGCCGCGGCGCAGATAGGAAACGCGCTCGGACGGCACGACGCGTTCGGCCACCCTGCGGTCCTCGGGCTTGGAGGCCAGAACCCAGTCGCACTGCTGCAGGTAGTTGTCGAGCACCCGCTGCATGCGGTCGCCCGAAATCTCGTCGTAGCGCACTTTGTCGACCAGGAAGCGCAGAATCGCACCGTCGCCGAACCACCGCTTCAGGATCTCGCGCGAGTAGTGCCGCGTATAGGCCACGGTGTCGGTGTGGAAGGAATAGACCAGCGGCAGCGAATGGCGCCGCGCGTGCCTGAGGCCCGTCTTGGCGAGGCTGAAGAACGCGCCCGTCGCGTGAACGATGTCGTGCCCGGCCAGCGCCTGCGACAGCCCGGCATGGTAGGGCGCCAGGCAGGTGTGGTTCTGGCGGTTGTCGGTGAACCCCAGCCACTTTGTGTTGATCAGCGGTCGGTGCAGCCGGAAGCGCACATTGTCGGCCAGCTCGATCAGGCCGCTTTTCTCGCCCAGGTAGTGGACGGTCACGTCCAGCTCCTGCGGCACGGCGGCGGCGGCGGCGGCCAGCCGCTCCCAGCATTTCACGTGCCCGCCCGCCCAGGGACCCCAGACCAGGTCGACAATGACGCCCACGGACAGGCGCCGCGCGGGGCCGGACGGGGCCGGGTCGCTGGCGGCCATGGGCAGGGAGGAGGCGGTCATCGATCGGATCGGTGTGCGAGTTGCGCGATTTGTACGATGGAAGGGCCGCAAATCCAAGATCGAAACGCGACCGCAGGATGACACTGGCGGGCCCGCCGCGCTAGAACCTCCGACGCATGGCAGGGGGCAGGGACATGCACAAATCGGGGGAAATCCATTTCACGTTCTTGAACGGCCCGGACATCGACCGCCTGGCGATGACGGACGGCGAAATCCTGGACGCCGTCGAAGGCGGATTGCTCGCCCAGGGCCGTGGCCAAACGGTGATCGAGCCGCGCGTGCACCTGACGCCCGATCCGGCTTTCCGCGGCCATTTCAACGTGCTGCGCGGCTACATCGCGCCGCTCGACCTGGCCGGGGTCAAGATCGTCGGCGACTACGTGGACAACTACAAGCGCGGCCTGCCGTCGGAGATGGCTTTCCTCAACCTGTTCGATCCGCGCACGGGCATGCCCAGGGCGCTGCTCGACGCCGCCGCGATCACCGACATGCGCACCGGCGCCTTGACGGCGCTGGGCGCGAAATACCTCGCGCGCAAGGATGCCAAGGTGCTCGGGCACATCGGTGCGCGCGGCTCGGCCTATTGGAACGTGCGCCTGATCGACCGCCTGTTCGACCTCGCGGAGATCCGCGTGCACAGCAGGCGCAAGGAGAGCCGCGACGCGTTTGCCGCAAGACTGTCGCGCGACCTGGGCAAGAAGGTCGTGGCGACCGAGGACTGGGAATCCTGCCTGAAGGGCGCGGACATCATGGTCGAGGCATCGCGGCTGGTCGAGCCCGAGCCGCTGTTCAAGACGAAATGGATCAAGAAGTCGGCGCTGGTCATCCCCTACGGCACGCAAAGCGCGGTGGAGGACGACATCCTCGACGGCATGGACAAGATCCTGGTGGACGACTGGGGACAGTGCAAGCCGGGCACGGGCAAGCTCGGCTGCCTGCGCCGGCATGTCGACAGCGGCAAGCTGTCGGAGCGTAATCTCCACGGCGAACTGTGCGAGGTCGCGGCGGGACGCAAAAAAGGCCGCGAGCGCGACGACGAGACGATCCTGTTCTGGCACCGGGGGTTGAGCCTCAGCGACATCGCGCTCGGCCACGCGATGCTCGCGAAAGCGGCACGACTAGGCGTGGGCCAGCTCCTGCGCTACGCTTGAGGAGACGCAGAGGAGACCATATCGATGCCCGATACGAAGCCCGCCGCGCCCGTTTCCACGCCGAAGCCGCCGCTCGCCAACCAGCGTGTCGCCTGGTTTAACGGGCAGATCGTGCCGGAAAGCGAGGTGCGCATCAGCTTCCGCGACCGCGGCGTGAAATACGGCGACGGCGCGTTCGACACCACGCGCACCTTTCACCACCGCATCTTCCGCCTGAAGGACCACGTCGACCGGTTCTACCGCACCTTGAAGTATCTTCGGCTCGATCCGGGCATGGGTCCGGCCGAGATGTGCCGCATAACCGAGGACGTGCTGGCGCGCAACCTGCACCTGCTCGACAAGGACGACGATTACTGGGTCTCGCAGCGCATGACGCGCGGCGCCGAGGGCATCGACTACCTGCCTTCGACGCCCAACGTGATCATCGAGTGCCTGCCGCTGCCCCTGAAGGAACGCGCGGTGATGTTCCGTGACGGGCTCAAGGTCATCACGCCCGCGGTGCGCCGCGCGCCGCCCGAGGTGATGAGCCCGCGCGCCAAGACGCACAACTACCTGAACATGATCGTCGCCGATCAGGAGGTGCGTTCGCAGGACCCGTTGGCCTGGGCGGTGCTGCTCGACATGCAGGGCAACTTGGCCGAAGGCCTGGGCAGCAACATCTTCACCGTACGCGACGGCGCGATCTACACGCCGCGCACCCGCAACGTGCTGCCCGGCGTCAGCCGACAGACCGTGATCGAGCTGGCCGAAAGCCTGAAGATCAAGGTCCACGAGCAGGACGTCGACCTCTACGACGCCTACACGGCCGACGAAGTGTTCCTGACCTCCACCTCGCTCTGCATCGCGCCGGTGCAGAGCGTCAACGGCCAGAGCTACAAAGCCAACGGCATACCCGGCCCGGTGACCAAGCGCCTGACCGATGCCTATATCAAGCTCGTGGACTGCGACTTCATCGCCCAGTATCTGCGGCGGCTCTGACTTAGCCGGGCGGCGACAGCAGGCGATCGGCCTCGGCGATCTCGGCCGCCGCCTGGGCGGCCGAGGGGCGGCTTCCCACGCGCGCATACCACTCGGCCAGTGTCGGGGCCGCGTCCAGCTGCGGACCACGCAGACGCAGCGACCACAAGACCATCATGTAGAGCGCGATGTCGGCGACCGTGAACGGGCCGCACAGGTAATCGCCCCGCAGTTCCCCCGCGAAGCGAAGATACAATGTGCGCACCTGCTCCTCGGCGCGCAAGGCCTCGTCTTCGCGCTGGCGCTGCCGGGCGGGATCCGGGTCGGGCGGCGCGTTGCGCCGCATCATGGGGATGAGCGGCTTCAGCATCACGTCGTCGGCGACCAGCTCCAGCAGCCGGCACCGCGCGCGATCCTTGGCGCTGCCCGGATAGAGCGGCGGATCGGGATAGGCATCCTCGAGGTATTCGAAGATCAGAGTCGAATCGAACAACGCCAGGTCGCCGTCGATCAGCACCGGCACCTGGCCCTTGGGGTTGACGGCCAGCACCGCCGGATGCTTCGGCGAATAGCCGGCGGCCTGGGTGAAAGGCACCATTTCGCGCTCGAAGGCCAGGCCCTTCTCGCGCAGGGCGATTTCGACCTTTCGCGAAAACAGGCTCAGCGGTCCGGAATAAAGTTTCATCGCGCGGCGGTATCCATCCATGCAGGAACATATCATGAACATCCGACCAGCGCAATTCCCTGCGCGTGACACCCGGCGATTACGGGGATTTAATGCCGTGGCCATCTGGCGGTTAGGCGCCGGGACCTACATAAAAGGGCATCCGCGGTCGGGCCCTTGGGGCAGGCGCCCCGCTTTCTTCGCGGCGCCGATGCCCCAAGCGCTCGGCACGCATTGCCGGGACACAGCACAGGAGACTCATGCCATGACCCTCACTTTGTCGCCCCTGCGGCCGACACCCGCGGCACGGACGGCGCGGCGGCGCGGGGCATTGGCCGCGGCGGCCGCCCTGCTGAGCTTCACGCTGGTGGCGCCCGCATTCGCGCGCGGCGCGCCCGAAAGCTTCGCCGACCTGGTGGCCCAGGTGAAGCCGGCGGTCGTGAACATCTCGACCACGCAGAAGGTGGAAGGCCCGGCCATCGGCCGCGACCTGCCCCAGATACCGGACCTGCCGGAAGGCTCGCCGTTCCGCGACTTCCTGGAAAAGTTCTTCAACCAGCGCCAGGGCCAGGGCCCCGAGCGCCCGGAGCGCAGGGTCAACGCCCTCGGCTCGGGCTTCATCATCGATCCGGCCGGCTACGTCGTGACCAACAACCACGTGATCGCCAGGGCGACCGACATCAAGGTCAAGCTGACCGACAACGGCGAATACAAGGCCGCCCTGGTCGGCAAGGACGAGAAGACAGACCTGGCGCTGCTGAAGATCGACGCACCCAAGCCGCTGCCCTACGTTTCCTGGGGCGACAGCGACAAGTCGCGCGAGGGCGACTGGATTCTCGCGGTCGGCAATCCCTTCGGGCTCGGCGGGACGGTGACGGCCGGGATCATCTCGGCACGCGGCCGCGACCTCAGCTCGGGGCCCTACGACGACTACTTGCAGATCGACGCGCCGATCAACCGCGGCAACTCCGGCGGGCCGAGCTTCAACATGAACGGCGAGGTGATCGGCGTGAACACCGCGATCTTCTCGCCCACCGGCGGCAGCGTCGGCATCGGCTTCGCGGTGCCCTCGAACCTGGCCAAGGATGTGATCGCCGAGCTGCGCCGCAGCGGCACGGTCGAACGCGGCTGGCTGGGCGTGCAGATCCAGTCGGTGAACCAGGAGGTCGCCGATTCCCTCGGTCTCAAGGAGCCCAAGGGCGCATTGGTCGCGGGCATGACCGAAAACAGCCCGGCGGGCAAGGCCGGCATCAAGCAAGGCGATGTCATCGTCGCCTTCAACGGCATGCCGATCAACGAATTGCGCGACTTGACCCGCGCCGTCGCCGCGACACGCAAGGGAAGCGTCGCCAAGGTCGAGGTAGTGCGCGGCGGCAAGACGCAGACGATCAATGTCACCATCGGGGCGATGCCGAAGGCCGAGGAGCAGGCCTCGGCCCAACCCGCGGAAAAGGAGGAGCAGACCGCCGCCAGGAGCGCCGAGACGGGGCTCGAGAGTCTCGGCCTCCGTATCGCCCCCGCCTCGGCCGAGACCCGCAGCAAGTACGGACTTAAGGACGAGGTCAAGGGCGCTGTGGTGGTCGGGGTCAAGCGCGACGCGCCGGCGGCCGAACGCGGCATCGTCGTCGGCGACGTGATCGTCGGCGTCGGCCAGGAGCGCGTGGCCTCCGTTTCCGACGTGGTCGCCAAGGTCAAGCGCGCCACCGAAGCCAAGCAGAAGGCGGTGCTGCTGCTGATCGACCGCAAGGGCAACGAGCGCTTCATCCCGGTGCCCCTGTCGAAGACCTGATCGAAGGCCCTCGCCCGGCTCGCCGTCGCTTGCCGCTCATCCGGCCGATGGAGGGGAGCGGCACAGCGGGACGGGCCGGGGCGACGTCCCTAGGTCTGCCCTGGGCTTTCCCATGCGCATCCTCATCATCGAAGACGACGACGA